>JAPLUN010000477.1 GCA_026397715.1 Verrucomicrobiota bacterium | reverse complement strand
ATAGAGACTTGCGTGTGGTGAAGGTGCTCATGGTGCGGAGGATTTCATGGTAAACGGAACACATGTCGCGATGCCGACAATGATTTCAGAGAACTTCCAATCATGCTCTTTGGCCCGTTTGACAATCTTTCGCACGGCGGGTGCATCGCTGGTCTCCAAGCCGCGTCCAAGGGCATAGGTCATGAGTTTCTCCGTTAGAGAGGTGACGAAGAGTTCGGGGCGCTTCAGCAGCACGTCTTCGAGTCCTGCCACACCTTCGAACTCACTGCCATCGGCGAAACCGCCCCGTGAATCGGCTTCAGCATGCCAGCGGCCGATGGCGTCGTAGTTTTCCAAGGCGAAGCCGACGGGGTCCATGAGGTTGTGGCAACTCGCGCAAGCAGCCATCTCGCGATGCTTGGCGAGGCGCTCACGGATGGGCAACGACTCCGAGATGACGCCATCGAGCGCGGGAATATTCGGCGGTGGAGGCGGAGGCTCAGAGGAGAGCAGGTTCTTCAAGATCCAGTGTCCGCGAATCACGGGCGAGGTGCGCGTGGCATACGAGGTCACGGTTAAGATGCTTCCATTGCGCAGAATGCCGCCGCGCTGCCATTCAGGTGCGAGTCTCACCTCGCGAAAGCGATCACCGAAGATGTGCGGGATGCCGTAGTGCGCAGCGAGGCGTTCGTTGAGCCAAGTGCGGTTTGTGCGCAGGAGTTCGAGCACGCTGCGGTCATTGTTGACCATGTCTTCAAAGAGCAAGCTCGTCTCCATGCGGAGAGACTCGCGCAGGTTGTGGTCGAAGTCGGGAAAGAGCCGCGCATCCGGCGTGATGGCGTCGAGATTGCGCAAATACAGCCATTGATCGGCGAAGTTCGTCACCAGTGCCTTCGCTCGCGCATCACGCAGCATGCGTCGGGCCTGGGCTTTGACCTCCAGCGGGTGCTGTGAGAGCAATTCATCATCCGGTATGCTGCTCCAGAGGAAAAACGACAATCGCGATGCCAACGCGGCATCATCGAGCTTCGTCTCAGTGCGGAAGAGAAACTCGCGACTCACTAAAATAGCAGCGAGAGCAGATTCGATGCCCGACTCGAAGTCCTTCGCCTCGTTCACGAACGGCAGCACTCTCGCGAGATCTTCATCCCTCACCGGGCGCCGCCATGCACGACGCAAGACTGGTGTGAGCACCGCTTTGGCATCGGTTGAACCATTGCCGAAGAGCAAGCGACGGCTGGGCGTGTCGCCAGTGTTCCTGGCATTGTAAGGCCCCGTGATGGTCACCTGATAAACCGCAGGCGACAGCCGCGGATGGCGGTGCAGGTTAAAGCTGGCCTTGTATGGCTGCCGCAGTCGCTCCAGCACGGGCGATCCTTTGGGCAAGAAAGTCACACCAACGTCCTGCTGTCCGGCGAGAAGATGCAGCCGGGCTTTTAAATGTGCGTCGATCTTCTCGTAGTTCTTGTCCTTCGCCGGTTTGACCGTGAACTCAGCCTTCACTTCGCGGTTCACGAGGATCTGTAATTCGTGCTCACCATTCATGCCTTCGACCTGCTCGTTGCGATCGCGTTGCAGGCGGATCTGCACTTCGTAGTCACCTTCACGTGAGAACAACTTTGGAATGAGCACGCCACCGCGGGTGCCAAGCGGCAGACCCGGCAAATGATACTCCTGCGTCACATCACCACGCACACGCACCGTTGTGATCTCCGGTTTGTCCGAGTTGCCGACTGCTTGACTCGCGATCTTTTGCGCCGCAGTGATGTAGCGATCGAGCAGGGAAGGCGACAGATCACCGACAGTGATATTGTCAAAGCCGTGGCTGATTTCATCTGTGGGGAAGGCGGCCTTCGCATCAAATTCCACCGCCAGCAGATCACGCACCGCGTTTTGATATTCCACGCGCGTGAGACGTCGAAGCGTCGGCGCATGGCCCGGATTCGGCTGTTGTTTGTCCAATTCGGTCGTGAGTTGTTTCACCATGGTTTCGTAGCCTGACTCACCTGGACGCTTTTTGCCCACCGGTGGCATTTGTCGGGCGACGAGCTTTTTCACGACCGTTTCCCAAACTTCCGCATGCCCGATGATGTCCTCGCCAAGAATGGATTCGAGATCAATGTTCCCCTTCTTTGCCTCATTATCATGGCAATCGATGCAGTGCGCTTCAAGAATAGCGCGAAAGTCCTCTGCGGAGGCAGCGGTCGTTATCACTAGGAAGGCAAGCAGTGGGCGGAACATGTACGGTATCATTGACGTGGCAGCGGGCTCAATCCTGACATCGAAAACAACCCTCTGGCCATGGGTAGCTGCCTGGCTTCACGCACAAAATCGGGCCACCCTGCGGGCGTAGGGTACCAACACCAGTATGACCTTCCGGGATAACCTCAAAGC
>JAPLUN010000342.1 GCA_026397715.1 Verrucomicrobiota bacterium | reverse complement strand
TATGGGGGAGTCCTTCTAGGTATCGGCGTGGTTGTTGTTGGTGCTGTCGGTAGAGGGTAGCTCGAGGATGAACTCGGTAAACTGGCCGGGCTGGCTGCGTACTTCAATGCGTCCGCCATGGTCGGCAATGATGCGGTTGCAAATGGAAAGTCCAAGCCCCATGCCCTGTCCCACGTCCTTGGTGGTGAAGAAGGGGTCGAAGATCTTGTCCCGGATCTCCTGAGGAATGCCGGGCCCGTTGTCCTTGATGGAGAGGATGGTTCTGTTGCCGCGGGCGAACGCGGAAATCTTGATGCAGGCCGACTCTCCCTCCGGGTATTGCTTGGTCGCCATGGCATCTAGGGCGTTCTGGATGAAATTGATGAGCACCTGCACGAACTGGTTGCTGTCGCCGCGGATTTCAAGTTCCTCGGAAATTTCCACCTCACGCTGGATGCCGTCTTTCCAGACGTGAGCAAAGAAGCGCATGCAGGTGTTCACCACGTTCTTCAGGTCAAAGGCGTGATTGAGCTGGTTGGTGGTGCGCGTGAAGCCACGCAGGTCGGAGATGATCTGGATGACTCGGTTCACCCCTTCCTCCACATCTTTGACGGTGTCGGCAAAGTCGGCGCGTTCTTCCTCGGGCAGAGATTTGGTGGAGCGACTGATGATGCCCAGGCCCTGACGTGCGTAGTTGAGCGGATTGTTGATTTCGTGGATCAAGCCGGCGCTGAGGCGGCCGAGGGAGGCGAGCTTCTCATTTTGCACGAGCATGGATTCGGTCTCCTTGATCTGCTCCAGCGCATTTTCGAGCTGTTGCTTTTGCACCACGAGCTCTTTCTGGAACAGGCGCGAATCGACGAGATTTTTCAAACGCACCATGATCTCAGTGAGTGAGAAAGGTTTGGCCAGAAAGTCACTGGCTCCGGCGGCGAGGCATTCGAGCTTGGTCTTTTCATCCGCACGTGCGGTGAGCAGCACCACGGGGATGGAGCGTGTGATGCTGCGCTCACGCAGCTCACGGCAGACCTGCAGGCCATCTTTTTCCGGCATCATCATGTCGGAGAGAATGATGTCCGGGAGGAACTGCGCTGCCTTTTCCACGGCCTGCTGCCCGTCCACGGCCTCCAGAATCTCGAAGGTGCTGCTGAGCTGGCTCTTGAGGAAGCGCAGCATGTCGGGTTCGTCGTCGGCGATGAGCAACTTGGGCTTGCGGCTGCGGCCGACGCCGGTTTCCACCGGACGCAGGGTGGCTTGCAGCGAAGTCATGGCCGGGAAGAGTTCGGCGCGGCGGTAAAGTTCTGCGATCCAGTCTTTGTTCTTTGGCGCATCTGCGTCCGCTCCATCGGTCGTTTCATCCGGCTCATCTTCAGTGGCAGTCGGCTCGCCTTGGAGGAGAGGAATGTTGACTGTCATGGTGGTGCCTTTGCCGACTTCGCTGGCAGCCACGACGTTGCCACCTTGCGCTTCCGCGAGCTCTTTGACGAGGGCGAGGCCGATGCCCATGCCCTGGAATTTGCGCTGGGATGAGGTGTCCGCCTGCCAGAAGCGGTTAAAGATGTGAGGCAGTTGATCCGCCGGAATGCCCATGCCGGAGTCACGCACTTCAATGGCCAGCCAGCCGTCGGTCTTGAGGGCGCTGAAGTTGACGTGACCATTGGCGGCGGTGAATTTCAGGGCGTTGAAGAGCAGGTTGAGGCAGATGCGCTCCAGTTTCTCCGGATCGGCAAGCACGTTGCCGAGATCTTCATCCACATGAGAATGCAGATGGATACGCTTGTCTTTCGCGACGCTGCCGACGGCGTTGGCGAGACCGCCGATGAAATCATTCACATTCACGCGCTTGGTGTGAACCTGCGCACGGCCGGATTCGAGGCGCACCAGATCCAGCAGATCATTGATGAGCTTTAGCAGGCGCATGGAGTTGCCATGCATCGTGGCCATCAGGTCACGCTCTTCCTGAGGACGGGTGGATTCAGCGCTCTGGATCAGGCTTTCCAGTGGAGCAATGAGCAGGGTCAGCGGCGTGCGAAGTTCATGGCTGATGTTTGCGAAGAAGCGGCTTTTGGCCTCGTCGAGCTCACGCAGTTTCTGGTTGCTGGCCTCAAGCTCGGCGCGGTTGAGGTCCAGATCGTGACGCAGCTTGAACTCGGAGAAGCGGATGGTGTTGTAAAACCAGGTGCCGGCGGTGGTGAAGACCCCGGTGACGAACAGGAAGTACAAGTTGTTGAAGAAAATGCTGCGATTGACGATCGGGCCGTGGAAATAACACGCCAGCAGATAGGACGTCACCGTGAGGACCACCACCAGGATGCTGTCCTGCAGTGTCCAGCGCATGAGAATTGCGGCTCCGAGCATCACCAGATTCAGCCCGGCATAGTAGGGTGAGTCAGCGCCCCCTTTGGCGTAGATCATCCATGCAATCCCGACAATGAGAGGCATGGCCATGAGCAGGCCGAGCAGGCGGTGCATGCGCTTGCCCCAGGCGGTGGTCAAAGCCAGCCAGACGAGGACGCTGACCACGGCGGAAAGAACACGTGCGGGAAAGAAGCGCTTCACGCCTTCTTCCTGAAACACCACCCAGTCCAAAGAACTCCCAGCGAGCATGAACACGACGGCAAGGATGCCGCAGAGCTGATAGTTGCGGACTCGGATGTCCTGCTCGTAGGCCTGGAAGTTTCCTTTCAGGCCACCAGCTAAAACTGGAGAAGCATCAGGCATCGAGAGGTTTGCGTACTTCGAGGAAGATGTTCACGCCCGTGGCGTCTGGTTTCACCACAAAAGACCCGGGGGGCGCACGATCAGGCGCGAGTTTGAGGAATTGCTCCTCGTCACGGTACACGAGATGCCATTCGGCCAGATACTCCATCCAGTTCCGCCAGGGATTGCTGGGGTGCACATTCGTGGCGATCAGCAATCCGCCGGGTGCGAGCAGATCATAGAAGATTTCCAGGAGACGCCGGCAGATGCGGTCGGAGAGGTAGTCGAACAAACCGGCGCAATAGACCATGTCATAGGTGCCTGACTGGGCCGCCGCACGTCCGGACTCTTTCAAAACTTGGTGCACGGATTTTTTCTCAAAGCGGAGACCGGTGCGGCGACGATGGCGGTTGCGCAGATCTTCCAGAGACCGTGTCGTGTGCATGATGGTCTCATCATTGAAGTCCAGCAGCAGCAGGTCTGCGGAGTCTGAGATGGGCTCATGGGTGAGGAAGTTTTGAATCTCCTGGGCCGGGCCGCAACCCAGGTTGTAGATGCGGGCGACACGATTCTGGCCTGCCGCACGCGTCGTCTCAGCCTTGAGCTGCTCGACGAGATAAACGATGCGGTTGCGGTGCGCGATCACCGGCGGGATGTCCAGATAGAGCTTGTTGAGCAGCTTCGCAAAGATGGAGCTGCCTTCATACGGATCACGCAGCATCATGCTGACCATTTCGTAGTCACCGGCATAGCCCAGAGGCTTGTGATAAGTTCGGTAAACAAACGGCGCACACAGCACCAGAGGGTGAAGCTGGCGCTTGATGTAGCTGCGGTGCACCGGCTGCTGCTCCAGCGGAATGATGGCGGCAGATTCCTCAAACCGTTTCATCAGAGGATACACCGTGGGAACGATGGGCTCCTCCATCTGCAGAAGGACTTCACGCTCAGCCTGAATGCGATCTCCCGTGGGCAGCGAGCGCACGCCGAGCTCCACCTGCTCCATCCAGCGGCGAAGGTCGGAAAGCATGGTGTGCATGTCCGCCACTACGATTTTAAAATCGGGCATGACGCGATAGCTTTTCTCCGTCTCCCGCAGGAACTCGGCAAACTCGGTCAGAAGGCGGCCCTTGTTCTGCGAGGGGGAGAGGATGTCGATGTCAATCCAGCCTTCATCTGAGAGCGAAGCCTCGCAGATGAGCATGATGCCGGTGTTCACCAAGTTGGCAATGGTGGCCCTGCCGGTGTAGACCACGCGGTCATTCATCATGATCCTGAAGTCATTCAGGACTTCAGAGAGCTGAACAATGCTGTAGGGATTGTAAACTTCGAACACACCCAGATAGCGTGTGAGCCGGTGAAGCGTACCGCGCACTTCAGCCCCCTGGCTGTTGCGGCAGATGATGAAACTGAGCCGCTCCCCTGAGGAAGCGAGATTGGGAAGTGCGTTGTCGTTGTTCTCCATGTTACTAATCCTCTGCTAAAGCGGTTTGCTCGCTGATGACAACCCAAGCCTTTTGGAAAAAGTTCGCCGCGTGTTCTGGCATGGACCAGCGAGGGTGCCGGAGACGTACGAGGGGAAAAAACATGGTGTCATTATATTTGATTTAAAACCTCTGCGTGATGCTGAGTGACAGCACGTGCCACTGATGAGTGTAGCTGCCGTCGTACTGGTTGGCCGGGGTGGAGGCGGCCCCGCTGATCACGCGTGTGGGGTAATAAACGTAGGCATAGCTGAGATCTACTCCCCTCGTTTTCCCACGCCAGCCCACACCCAGGCTGAAGACATGCCTGTCATTGCCAGGGACCAGCGGTGTGTAGCTGTTCTGCGGCTGGGAATTTTCTGAAAAGAGATAACCACCGCGCAGCGCCCAGTTCTCATTCAGCTGATACGACATCCCCGTGCCAATATCGATGGAGTTTCTCCAGCCAAAGACGCTGCCGGTCGAGCCCCCCAGCAAAGCCTGATTGTTGCCGATCAGGATGGGAAGATCATCATGGGAAGAGTTCTGCGCCCATTTAAAGTCCAAGCCCACGGTGAAACGGTCCGTCACGTCAAACCCATAGCCGACGGAGATGGAGCCCGGAAAGGTGGTGTCAGATTTAAAGCTGCTGGACTCGCTGAAGCCGGCGCCCATAAGCGCTGGTGGCATGTTGGTGGATTTGAAATCACCGCTGAAATTGACCTTCACCGGCAGCCGTCCGATGACTGCGAATCGATGTCTTTTGGCAAAAGTCCAGTTGATGCCTGCATAAGCGCCCATGCCCCAGCCCTGGCCGTGTATCTTGATGTCCCCTTCCGCCGAACCGGGAATGATATTGCTCCAGTTGTAGAACTGCTTCATCGTCAGGTCGGCATACAAGATGTCGAGCCCGACGGCAAAGCTGAGATCATCGGTGATTTTCACCGCCACCGCCGGGGTGATGTCCACCGTGAGCAAAGTCGCCTCATAAGGCAGTGCGTAGCGCAGGCCGCCGCCCATGCCTTTGGGGTAGGAGGCAGCCATGCCATAGGGGGTGCTGACACCGAGACCGAAAGACAGCCTGCCAGGAATGACGGGCTGCACAAAATACATGCTCGCGGGAAACACCCATGGCCGGTTCATTGGCACCCCTTGCCCGCCATTTTGCTTGAAGTAAATGTCACCATGCCAAAGCGCCGTGTTGATCAGCAGTTCGCTTTTTTCGATCTTCAGGATGTTGGCCGGTGCGACCCGTACTGCGGAGGCATCGCTCAGATTGGCATATCTGCCGCCAACGATGCTCAGTGCCTGCGCGGAATCGGGCACCACGGAGAAGGTTTCGGATGCCTGCACCGCCGCTGAGGTCAAACCCAGGGCAAGAATGAAAGAAACGACGCGAGTATGCATGGTTGGTTTGGGCTGAGTTAAGCCAGTCCGTTGGACTGGCAGTATCTGAGAATTTCGACGGTCCCTTTGAGCCCGGTCTTGCGACACAGGTTGTGCTTGTGCACTGCGACGGTTCGCGGGCTCAGAGACAGATCCAGCGCGACCTGCTTGAGGCTTTTGCCGCGGGCCAGCTGCATGAGGACTTCCAGCTCACGATTGGAAAGCTTCTCATGAACCTGCCCTGAGGAACCTTTGCGGATGGACCGGTCTGCAAACTTTTGCGCCAGCTCTCTAGAAATGTAACTGCGCCCCTCCAAGGTGCAGCGAATCGCATCAAACAACTCATGCGGAGGGGCGTCCTTGGTCACATAGGAACGCGCGCCGAGCTGCATGGTGCGCGAGACAAAAGTTTCCTCCTGATGCATTGAAACAGCGATGATTCTGGGCGGAGTGGGCAGTGTGCGCAGCTCCGTGGTCAGTTCCATTCCGGACCGGTCCCCCAGCTCGATGTCTACAAGGGCGATTTCATAATTGTGGAGGCGGGCTTCAACCATCGCCTCCGCGCAAGTGCCGGTGGAGACCACGGTGGCCTGGGGAAACTCCCCCTTGAGCATGCTCGTGAAAGCCTCACGTACCAGCGCATGATCATCGACAACCAGAATGCGGAAAGGCGGGGGAGATTGCATGAGAGTGTTCAATGCGGTATAGAGGTTTATGCAGCGGATTGCTGAGGTGATGGCAGCGCCATCAGGCAAACTCGCGAACTGCCTCCTGGCCCGGCGCCCATGACCTGCATGCGGGAACCCAGCAGGGCACACCGGGCTTCGATGACGGCCAGTTCGGATCCGGCCATGTTTTCCTTCCAGATGCTGTCACCACCATCGTGATCGATGGTGATTTCCAGTTTCTCAGCAGACGCCCGGCAGGTCACCTCCACCCATGAGGTGTTGGCAAAACGCACGCAATGTTTTAACAGTGCCTGCATGATTCGAAACAGATTGAGCCTGCTGGCGAGATCGAATGACGGCTCATCACCGCTGATGTGGAGAACCAAGGAGCCGGCAAAATTTTCGCCAACATTGCGCACCAGCTGCTGCAGCGCGACATGCAGCCCGAAGGCCTTCAAAACGGGCGGAAACTGCTTTTCCGTCATGTCCCGAACCAGTTGCAACGTCTGCCGCAGAGTGGCATCCAAGCTGCCTAGCAATTTGCCGACGCTCGCCGTGTCCCCACCGTTCGCCAGTTCGTGCCGCATCATTTCACCCAGCGAGGCGCAGGCCACCAGACCTCCAGCCATGTCTTTGTGCAACAAATGTGCGAGATCGACGCGTTGAGCGTCTTCTTCCTTTAACAGACTGCTCAGCGCCTGAAGCAGCATTGCGGCTGAGTTATTTTCCATTTCAAGGGCGATTGGATGCATGAGGAGGGCTAAATAATTAAATCATTATGTCGCTGCATTTAGGAGAACCACATTCCGCCGGGCTTAGCACCTAAATGTTGATTCATTATTTAGGCCGAACCTAAATCGGCACACCCCGGTCTTTTTTGAAATAATTCTTGTGAGTCTGGAGTTTAGCCAAAATAAACCTAGTTTTATTAATTTTATAAAAATCCAAGGCTAATATTCCGCACATGTATCTAAATACCATTCAGCACAACCTCAGTGCCTGCAGCCGGATTCTGATTGTGACCGAAGAGCGGTCCTTGCAGGAAGATCTGCATATTTCCCACGCACTGCAGAACATGAGCCATAGTGGCAGTTCCTCTGCTTCTCTGGGTTCAGAGCATGGCAGCAATAAAGCAAGATCTGCTGCCTCCGCTCCTGAGGTGGTCTGCACTGCGAATGAGAAAGAGGCGTTAGCGTTGGTGGAAGCAGCGGCCCAAGGACACAAACCATTTTCCTTGGTTGTCATGGATGGTCGTCTTTTTTATGGAAAGGACTATCGATATATCATCAATCGCTTATGGCAGTCACAGCGCGACTTGCATGTGGTGTTGCATGCTGTTTCCCAGCTGGAGTCATTCGAACAAATTCCGATCGACTTAGGGTCCAATCCTCATCTTTTGGTCTTCAAATTCAGGCTCGTTCCCTTCGAGATCACCCAGCTCATCCGCACACTCTCAGCCAGGCACAGTGCTGAGAATCAAACCTCACACCGCAATCTGAGCCTGAACGCCCAGCTTCTGGAGGTAGCCTCACGTTTCGAAGACGTCAGCAACCGGCTCCGGCTCGAGCAGGACCACCGCAAGCAGCTGGAGGATCAGCTGTGCCGGAACCAGCGGCTGGAAACCGTGGGGCGTTTCGCGGATGCGATGGCACACTTTTTTAACAATTACCTGACTGTGATTCAGGGCCATCTGGAAGTTGCACAGCTCAATCAGGATGGCACTGGCTCAAGCACGTTGCCGACCTCTACTCTGAAAGAACTCGTCCTCGCCACGCAGCGTGCTGCGGGCGTTACCTCACAGTTTGTGTCCTTCAACAGGCGCGAATACATGCAGCCGGCTCCGCTGCATCTCGGTCAGATCATCGATGGACAGGCCTCCATGCTGCAGAAAGCCATGGGTGAGCAGATTGCCATCCAGATCAGCCACAGCCCCGATGTGCCCAGTGTCATGGCAGATCAGGCCGCCATGGAGCAGATCATTTTCAATCTCATCATTCATGCACGTGATTCCATGCCGATGGGAGGTAGATTAATAATTCAAACCAGGCCGCTGTTCATCCCAGACGCTGCAACTGCCTGCCAGATGCATGCCGAGGCAAAACCTGGAGAATATGTGGTCATGACGATTTCTGACACTGGCAAAGGGCTGAGCCCTGCCGAGCTGGCTGGGCTGTTTGACTCATCCAAACTCTCTTCAGAACAAGAAGGTGGTGCAGACATCGCTTTAATCCTGGTGCAAGGGCTTGTGCGCATGCAAGGCGGCTGGGTCGAAGGCAGGAGTGTTTTGGAAGTCGGCACGGAGTTCTCCATCTGCCTCCCAGTCGCCAGCGGAACCGCGCCAACACCTCCCACGACGGAGAAAAAACTCCTCAACACCAACGGCGGGGACGAGTCATCAACCATTCTGATTGTTGATGATGAGGATTCTGTGCGGCAGGTGATGGAATACGTGCTTACCAGCCAGGGGCACAAGGTGCTCACTGCCGCAGATGCCAATGAAGCCTGGGCCATCTGGCGTGAGAAGTCGGCCGTCATCAAACTCGCGCTTATCGACGTCAAGCTGCCCGGTGGCGTCAGCGGTTTCGATTTGGAGAAAGCTCTGGCAGTGGAAGACCCCACGCTCCCGGTCATCTTCACCTGCGGCTACTCTCCGACCACTCTGAGCAATGCGAAAGAGCTGAAGGCAGGCGAAAATTTTCTGCCAAAGCCCTTCGGAATGGTGGAACTGCTCAACATCGTGGGCCAAGCCCTGCTGCAGCCTGCAAGGCTCTAAGAAGGCGGATAAACATGGATACCCGCATGCGGACGACGCGAGACGGCACCGATGTCCAAACAACGCAGTCTTCCGCCTTCTGCAACTCGGGGGGCTTTTGGCTACGCGTGTGTGGCCTGTCACGGTGAAACAGGGGCTGGCAGTGACATCAATAAAGGCATCCGAGACCTGCGAATAAAGAAGCTGGAAATTCCTCCAGCATGCATAGTGGGAATGGAATTTTTCTCAAATTCTCTGCGCTGAATTATTTGGCGCGCACAGAATCTTGACCGCACCCATCAATAACCGAAGGAAGAGCATGGCTCCCTCCATATTTTATTGTCTTTCTGTTGCTTGCAGAGGCAAATCCTTTCCAAGGCCGCACACCTCTTGGCCGTTGTGTCCCCATCATGTGTCTCTTTGCGCGTAGACTTCTCTGGCGTAAGAAATGCCTACGTATTATCTGCCCAGAGTTGAGAATGAAATCGCGTCCTGTGGAGGTGGTAGCTTTACAAGCTCTCCATTCATGAAGTCTGACGCGCCAGATTTTGTGATGAAGGTAGAGGAGCAGCCTCTCGAATGCAGCCTGGTCATCTTGGTGGACAGTTTTGGAATCGTCCATGAGGTGAACGGCGGGCGGGTTCGTTTTGCGGAGATTTTTGGCCAAGATCTGCGTCTGCCGGAAAGCGGCTGCAGTTGTTTTGATTTCTTTGGCAGCGAATGCGAAACCCGGTTTGCAGGGGGGGCTCAATGGGCAAAGGCTCTCAAGGAGGTGTTGGATCAGCAATCGGCGGGCGCGCGGATCGAATCATGTCTTTCAGACTCGACTGCAAAGTGCTGGATTGAAATCACGATCATTCCGCTGCCGGTGGGCGGCAGCTCAGGTTCGCTGATCACCTGCATAGACATCACCTCACGCAAGCAGGCGGAACTCGAACTGCGCCATCGGGAAGCACAAGGGAGGGCTATTGTCGACCTCGAACCTGAGTGCGTGAAAATCGTCGATTGCGAAGGGCGGCTGCAGGAGATGAATCCTGCGGGCCTGAAAATCATCGAAGCCGGGTCACTGGCGGAGGTCAAGGGGGGACTGATCGTTGATCTGGTACATCCGGATGATCGGGAGAAACTTCAGCAGCATCATCGCCAGGTTATTGATGGCAAATCAGGGCAACAGATTTGTCGCGTTATCGGCCTCAAAGGCACGTTGTCCTGGATCGAAATGCACTCGGTGCCCTTGCGTGATGCCGGTGACCAGATGACTTCGATGCTCAGTGTGGCCCGAGATATTTCCGAAAGGAAAAAAGTTGAGGAGCGTCTGCGACAAAGTGAGGACACCATGGCTGCCGCCCAGCGCATTTCACATTTCGGCAGCTGGGAGCTTGATTTGACGGTCCTGAACCAGCCTGGATTTCATTCCTTGCGTTGGTCGGACGAGGTCTTCCGCATCTTTGGCCATGAAGTGGGAGGCATCGAAACCACGAATGAAAATTTCTTCGAAGCAGTTCATCCTGAAGACCGCGAAATGATCCGTCTGGCGGTCAGTGAGGCTATCCGTACCCATGGACGCTATTCGATCGACCACCGGATCATTCTGCCAGACGGCGAAGTCCGGCACATCCACGAAGACGCCCAGATATTTCTCGATGAGCGGACCGGCCAGCCATTGCGCTTGGTGGGCACGGCGCATGACATTACTGAGCGCAAGCTGGCTGAGGAGGCGTTTAAAACCAGTGAGTTGCGCTTCCGCCATGCTTTCACGAATGCCAGCGTAGGCTTTGCGATCACGGACATGCGAGGCGTCATCCTGCATATCAACAAGCACTACTGCCATATCACCGGCTATGCAGAAAACGAAATGAGCGGCAGATCCTTTGCCGCCATCACACATCCAGACGATGTGGCTCGAAAGCAGGAGTTGAACCAGAGGCTGATAGCTGGAAAAATCAACGACTTCATCGTTGAGAAACGCTATCTTTGCAAAAATGGCGAGGTGGCCTGGGTGGAAAACAGCGTCTCCGCCATCCGGGATGAATCTGGGGTCGCTCTGAACATGGTGGTGCTCTGCAAAGACATCACGAAGTCACGCCACAACCAGGAACAGCTGCGACTGCTTGAAGCCTGCGTGGCCCATCTCAATGACATTGTTCTCATCACTGAGCCCGAGCCCCTGAATGAACCCGGCCCGCGCATTGTTTTTGTGAACGAAGCGTTCACCAGGCACACAGGCTACACCCGGGAAGAGGCATTGGGGCGAAGCCCGCGCTTCCTGCAAGGACCGGCAACCGACCGGCTTGCACTGGGCCGGATGCACGCGGCCCTGGCCCAAGGGCTGCCAAGCAAGGAGGAACTGATCAATTACAAGAAAGACGGCTCTGCCTTCTGGGTAGAAATTGATGTCGTGCCGATCACCGACCTCAACGGCAAGACAAGTCACTTTGTGGCGGTCCAGCGTGATATCACCGCACGCAAAGAGGCCGCCGACCGGCTCTGGAAGAGCAATCTGCGGTATGAAAGGCAGCATGTCGCTCTGGCCCGGATGATACGTAGCGGCGTGATGCAGGCCGTCCATTTGGAGTCGGCTTTTCGTCTGATCACGGAGGAAATCGCGCACGCCATGGAAGTGGAGCGTGTCAGCATCTGGCGGTATGATCAAAACCGCAGCAGCATCGTCTGTCAGATGCTGTTTGAGGCGGGTGCGCGGCGTCATTCCTCCGGGCTAGAACTGCGGGGTGGAGATTACCCGGCCTATTTCCGTGCCATGGCGCAAAATGACACCATTGCGGCAGATGATGCGCAGCGCGACCCACGCACACGTGAGTTCGCAGAAAGCTACCTCTTACCTCAAGGCATCACTTCCATGCTGGATGCCCCGCTGCATGTGGGCGGGGTGCTGGCCGGAGTGCTCTGTCAGGAGCATGTAGGCCCGCTGCGGGCCTGGCTGCCGGAGGAGAAAAGTTTTGCGACTTCGATGGCCAACTTCATTTCCCTGGTGCTCGCCCAATGGGAGCGCAGGCAGGTTGAGGACATGCTGCGTCAGCAAGCTTCGCTCCTCGACAAGGCTAACGATGCCATCCTGGTGCGTGATCTCGACCACAACATCACCTACTGGAATAAGAGCGCCGAAACTCTCTATGGTTGGACCGCCGAAGAGGCGAAGGGCCGCAAAGTGTCCGAACTGCTCTACATCGATGATTCGCAGTTTGAGGAAAAAAACAACAAGGTGCTGACCGATGGAGAATGGGCAGGTGAAATCCTGCAGGTGACCAAGACGGGTAAAGAGGTGACCGTGGAGGGGCGCTGGACCTTGGTGCGCGATGCCGAAGGCAGGCCCAAGTGCGTGCTGGCCATCAACACGAACATCACCGAGCAAAAACGGCTGGAAGATCAGATTCTGCGTTCCCAGCGCATGGAAAGCATCGGCACTCTGGCGGGTGGAATCGCGCATGATCTCAACAATGTGCTCACTCCGATCATGATGTCGGTGGATCTGCTGAATCTGCGCATCAAGGATGAGGTTTGCAGGGAAACACTCGAGACCATCGCCTCAAGCGCACGTCGAGGAGCTGACATGCTCAACCAGGTGCTGTCTTTTGCCAGGGGCATGGAAGGGCAGAAGACCCCTTTGAAGGTCAGCCGTCTGCTGCAGGATCTGGCACGCATAGTCGGGGACACCTTTCCAAAAAATATCCAGCTCCGGCTGCAGGATGAATTGCTGGAAACCGATGCCGTGTCAGGTGTTCACCACCAAGGAAATGGGCAAGGGCACCGGGCTCGGGCTGTCCACTTCGCTGGCCATCATGAAAAGTCATGGCGGCTTCTTCCGTGTCTACAGCGAGCTGGGACATGGCTCATGCTTTCATGTGTATCTTCCGGCACAGCCGACTCAGGTGATGGATCAGCCGGTTGTCGAAGAGCCGGTACTGCCTCGCGGCAATCAGGAGCTTGTTCTCCTTGTCGATGATGAGGCGGCCGTGAGAGAAATCACGCGGCAGACACTGGAAGCGTACGGCTACCGTGTGCTGCTGGCCGCAGATGGAGTGGAGGCGGTGACCCTCTACTCCAAGCATCAACACGACATCGCGCTGGTTTTGACCGACATGCGGATGCCCGTCATGGACGGCTCCACCACGATTCAGGTTTTGATGAAGATGAACCCCGAGGTCTGCATCATTGCCGCCAGTGGCATCAATTCCAACAATGGTGTTGCCAAGGCGGCAGGCACAGGAGTGAGGCAGTTTCTGCCCAAGCCCTACACCGCCGAAACCATTTTGCGGGCTTTGTACCACGTTTTGAACGAGAAGTAAGCCCAAAAAGGTCAGGCTGCTTTCCGTGCCGTCTGCAGCACGTCGCCGAGTGCTTCCAGCAAGGAGTCGGCGTTGTAAGGTTTGCGCAGGAAATGCTTCACTCCAAGGCTGTTGACCTGCGCCTGCATTTGGTGGCTGAGCCCGCTGGCGCCGATGATTGGCAGGTCAGGATGAATTTTGAGCAACGCCTGAATGAGCGTCGGTCCGTCCATGTTGGGCATCATCATGTCAGTGATGAGCGCGGCGGGCTTCTCGGAACTTTTCAGGAAGGTCGCGATGGCGTCAGTCCCGTCGCAGGCTGCGACCACACGGTAACCAAAGGCTTCCAAGGTGTGTTTGGTGGCGGTGAGAATGGCGGATTCATCATCCACGACGAGGATCAGCTCGCCCTGCCCAAGGCAGCGTTTGGATTCGACCACTTGGATTTCCCGGTGCTCCACGTCCGTTTTGGCCGGCAAATAGATGCGAAACACTGTCCCCTTGCCCATTCGACTCGTGAGATCGATGAACCCATGGTGCGATTTGACGATGCCCAGCGTGGTGGCAAGTCCAAGTCCGGTGCCCTTGCCCATTTCCTTGGTGGTGAAGAAGGGATCAAAAATGCGATCCCGCACTTCGAGCGGAATGCCCGTGCCGGTGTCCCTTACTTCAAAGACCACATGCGGTCCCGCCTTGGCGTCGGGGTGCATGCTAGCAAACTGCTCGTCCACGACCACATTGCTCATGGTGATGTCCAGTTCGCCTCCTCCGGGCATGGCGTCACGGGCATTGACACACAGATTGAGCAGCACCTGGTGCAGCTGGGTGGGGTCTCCTTCCACGTTCCACGTTTCTTCTGGGCAGGAGATGCGGCATTTGATGAACTTGGGGAAGGTCTCATGGATGAGCTGCTCGATTTCCTGAAGTACGTCCTGTGGCCGCAGGCGCATGCTGCGGCCCTCGACTCCACGCGCGAAGCTTAGAATCTGCTTCACCATTTCCGCACCGCGGTTGGCGCTGTTCTCCATGGCGTTCAACAGCTCGATGTCGCGCGGTTGCTGCAGCTTCATGCGCAGAATCGTGAGCGACATCAAAATGGGAGTCAGCACATTGTTCAAGTCATGCGCCACACCGCCGGCGAGTGTCCCGATGCTTTCCAAACGCTGATTGCGCAGAGACTGTGACTCCATCCGGCGCTTTTCTGTCACATCGGTCATGAAGCCTTCGGTGTGCCTCATCACGCCGTCTTCGGAGGGGATTCCCTGACCGCGTTCCCAGATCCACTTCACTGCGCCTTCCGCTGTGCGGATGCGGTAGCTCATCTCAAAGCGTTTCCCAGCTGCGACGGCTTCCGTCACCGTCTGACGCACATGTTCCCGATCTTCCGGATGAATCAGATCACCAAAGAAGACCTCGCCGTTGCCGGCGAATACTTCCGCCTCGTAACCCGTGAGCTCCAAGCAGCCTTCACTGATAAACTCCAGTGTCCATTTTTCATCGATCAGAGAACGGTAGGCGGCGCCGGGCAGGTTGCCCATCAGCGTCGAAATCATGCGCTCATTTTCGCGCAGGGCTTCGATCGCCTGCTGGCGTTCCTTCTCCCTCTCCACGGTTTCCATGGCAAAGGAAAGGTCATTGGCCAGGGCGCTGAGCACGCGGATTTCCTCTTCCTGAAAGCAGTCGCGCTCGTCAGCATAGATCAGCAGCACACCCATAGGAATATTGCCTGGTTTCAGTGGGAAGGCGGCGCAGGAACGAAAGCCACGTTCCAAGGCCCGCTCGCGGAAGTAGAATGTTTCATCGTGCTCGATGTCATTGGAAATCTCATGCGTGCCGCTCCTAAAGGCGCGTCCCGCCGGACCACGACCCGAGGGATGATCACCGCGGGTGATCAGCGTAAGGCCATCAAGATAGTTCTGATAGCTGCCGGCGCAGGCGGCCGGCTTCAAGCTTTGGGATTCTTCATCAAAGAAGGCAATCCAGGCCATCTTCATGTTTCCCTTCTCCACCGCGATGCTGACCGCCGATTCATACAGCAGCTGCGGCTCACGGATACGGACGATCGCCTCATTGATGCTGCTGGACATCGCATGCAGCCGGTTCAGGCGCAGCAGGCGCTGCTCGTCCAGCTTGCGTTCATGAATGTCCAGTGCAGACCCCGCCATGCGGTAGGGCTCGCCGTGCTTGTCCCACAAGGCCTGGCCACGGGCCTCAAACCAGCG
Source organism: Verrucomicrobiota bacterium (assembly GCA_026397715.1). Classification (GTDB taxonomy): domain Bacteria; phylum Verrucomicrobiota; class Verrucomicrobiia; order Verrucomicrobiales; family Verrucomicrobiaceae; genus Prosthecobacter. The sequence continues at coordinate 4,918 of JAPLUN010000342.1, read as the reverse complement.
ATACCCGCCCGACTTCACCTGAATGCGGTATTCGATGCAAAATTCACTGCGCTGCTCCAGATGGCTCTCCAGCGCGGCACGCACCAGTGGCAGGTCCGCCGGGTGCATTTTCTGCTCCCAGGCGAAAAACAGACTGGGAAATTCCTCGTGGTTGTAACCGAGCAGCTCACGGAAACGCGCGGAATAATAGACGCCGCCGGTGCGGATGTCCCAGTCCCAGACACCTCCGGTGGAACCTGTGGCCGCCAGCGCATAGCGTTCTTCACTCTGTCGCAAAGCCAGCTCCGCCTGGTGGCGTTCCATTTCCGCCGCCGCACGCACCGCGAAGAGCTGGAACATGGCCTGCAGGCGCTCCCGGTGGTCCAGCGTATTTTCGCTGAACACCGCAATCATTCCGATCACGCGCCCGTCTGTGGCATGCAGCGGCATGCCCATGTAGCTGTTCGCACCCAGTTCCTGCAGGATTTGGTCGTCTGGAAAGTGCTGCCGTACATTGCTGTCATAATAACAGACCTCGCCACTGGTCACATTGTAACACGGCGTGCCGATCAGGGAGCAGGTTTTGTTGGGCAGCACTTTGCCGTCTGCGCAGAAACCCAATGTCCGCACCATCCGATCACGCTCCGGCAGAAGCATCGCTACGGTGGCGTATTTGGCTTCCACGGTGCGGGCCACTTGAAGGCAGAGCGACTGGAAAAAGGTCTCGCCACTGCGGGCATCCACCCCTTCGGCCATCGCCCGCAGAGCCTCCTCCATTTTTTTCTCCACCGTGATGTCGGAGGCCAAAGAAAGTATCGACTGCAGCTCTCCCTCGTCGTTCAACAGGGCGGAATTATGCCACTCACACACAATCACCCGCCCATCACTGGTGAAATTGCGGTTGATGCAGGTGTTGCGGGACTCCGAGCGGTCCAGCAGCCGGCCCAGTGTCGCCTTCACCCGCGGCAAATCTTCAGGATGAACGAAGTTCCAGTCATGGTGATCGTTCCCCATGACCTCGGCCTCGGTCCAGCCAAAGATTTTCTCCGCCTGGGGCGACCACCGGCAGATGCGGCTGTCTGTGTCGCACTCCACCAGCGCCAGCGAAGTGTTTTCCAGATGATACAGCAGCGTCGCATGAGCCTGCTGCTGCAGTGCCTCCTCCTGCTCGCGTCGTGTGGTGAAATCACGCAGATTGCCGATGATTGCCACCGGCTTGCCTTCACTGTCTCTGACGACGGACCGGTTGTCACTGATCCAGCGATACGCCTCATTCTTGTGCTTGAACCGATATTCCAGGACAGGTTGAAAATCCCCGTTCAGATCGCGTGACATCACTTTTTCCAGTCGCTCGCGCTTCGATTGATAATCCTCGGGATGAATCCTCGAAAACATGAACCGAAGGCCTCCCGCGATGCATTCTTCAATGCTGAAACCCAGCACCTGTTCCACCGCTGGACTGATGTAATCATAGGTTAGCGAGGGCAGACTGAGACAGTACACCGGGTCTTTGGAGTTGCCGAGCACGGTCCGGAAACGTTCCTCGCTCCGCCTTAGCTCACTCTCAGCCTGCTTCCGCTTGGAAATATCCCGCACGGTGACGACCAGCCGGTCATTCCCTAGGATCTCGGCCTTGCGCATGCTCACCTCCACCCAAAACACACGTCCAGAACGCGCGCGGGCCTGCCATTCAAACATCTGCGGGCCTTCCTCCATCGCCTTGCGCATCCAGAACAGCGACTCCTCCAGGGTGTAAGGCGGAGTGTTCACACTAAGCGCTGCTATGGAGAGTCCCCGCATTTCACCAGGATCGCAGCCATACATTTCACAGGCACGTTGGTTGACTTCCAGAATGGCCCCCGTGACGACGTCGTGGATGAAAACCGCATCATTGAGGCAGTCAAAAACACTGCGAAACCAGTCGCCCCGCACCTCAATGTCCAGGTCTTCGGTGGCGGTGGCCGTCGTCATGGTGGGAATGATCATGCAGGAGTGGTTTCAATCATTCACAGAGATTTTTCTAGTGTCAATTCCTCCGGTGCATCAGTCTCGGTGACTTCGTTAGAGCAGATTGCAGTGATCGTCTCTGCCAGCATCTTCAGTCCTTGCTCCTTCGAGACGTAGCCATGTACATCGCCACGGCTCAAAACCGGCAGCATGTCGGCGCTGGAATGGCTGCTGAGCACAATGACTTTGATTCCCTGCTCGATGAAACACCCGCATTGCTCCACCAGATCAATGGCTGAGCCGTCTGGCAGTGTCATGTCGACGACCATCACGTCAATATGGTGCGAATGCAGCACCGGAAGTGCGGCGGCCACGCAGTCAGCTTCCAGCAATTCATAATTGGGCAGGTACCTGCCCAAGGCAGCACGCACCACGTCACGATAGAGATCATGATCCTCCACCAGCAGGATCACTCTGGATTTTCCTGAACGATTGGAATGCCAATTTGCCTGCTGCATAAATGCTCTTTAGTTTCTGACTATGACTGGAATCAGCAGTAACATACAGCAAATCTGACACGTGTAGCGGGGAAGCATGATAATGAATAATGATTTAGACTCGCCTAAACTTCGGCAGCATGGCTCGATGCGGTCGAACTTCTCACTTATTGAGGGTTCCATAGGGGAGAAAAATGAATTCCTTGGCAACATGGGGCATGAGCTGCGCAATCCGCTCGCGAACATTATCGCTCAGGCGGAAACGCTGCAGGAAGGTATTTACGGGCCTATGGAGAAAGCGCAGAAAATGGCGGTCACAGCCATTCAGGACAGCGCTCGGCAGTTGCTCCAGCTGATCGCTGACATGGTGGATCTCGGCAAAATCGAAGCAGGCGCGTCATCGCTGACCCAGACAGCATGCATGGTGAGTGAGAAGTGTGCTGGCAGCGTGGCCGCTTTGACGGGGCTTTCGCAGTCACGGTCCATTCAGATTATCACCGAAGTGCAGCCGCCAAGCCTTGGAGTCCTTGCCGATGGGCACCGGCTTCAGCAGATCATAACCGAGATGCTTTCCGTCGCTGTGCTATCCATGCACACTGGCGGTCAGCTGCGGCTCCACATTACCTATGACGAGGGCGCTCTGCAGCTTCAGACTCAGGGTAGCGTCGGTCAGCTGCCCTCTGAGCCAGCGCTTATCCTCAACCGGCTGGGAAAAGTCAAACCTATTGGCCTGGCCTTGCTGCAGCAATTGGTGCAGCTTCACGGTGGTTCCTTTAAATTGAGCGAAGCAACCGGGCAGGAGGTTTGCATGACCATTCGGCTGCCACTCAGCCTGTCGTCGGCTGCGGTGCCAGCGCAGGAACAGCCCCAGCCTGAGCCTGCGGTCAGCAATGAAGCCCCTCTTTCGGCCTCTTCTCATCAGCCCACCATTTTGATCGCTGATGATCAGCCCGCCCTCATCGCCGTCACACGCAACTACCTTGAAAGCGTCGGCTTCCAAGTCATCACAGCCCGGGATGGCAGTGAAGCCATTCAGCAGGCATGCACGCTGCAGCCCGATCTCATTCTCATGGATGTGCGCATGCCGGTCGTGGATGGCTTGAGCGCCATCCGGCAGATTCGTGCCTCCACAGATCCCAAAACGCGTGACATCGCCATTGTCAGCCTTTCGGGGCATTCGAGTGCCGCAGACAAAGAAAAGTGTCTGGCCGCAGGAGCCACCGCCTACCTGAACAAACCTTTCGGTGTCCGCGAACTGGATCGCATCATTGCCGAGCATATTCGCCAGGACCGCAATTGACCGGCCAGGGCGTGCATGGGATCACGCACCCCGCAGAGATTCAAACAGACTCGTTGCGCGTCAGGCCCCTCCTGATCCTCACTGATTCCTTGGCTGTGGCGGTCATCCGTACATTGCGAGAGCCACAGTGATGACCGTGCTTGGCCTCATCGAAACGCCCTGTGCTTTCTGTGGGATGCTCCGTGAACACCCATTCGATCAAACTGAATCTCTGCATGTCGATTCCTTCGCGGAGATTCGCGTGTGCGATTAAAAAAGTTGGTTAATCTCGAATACGCACAGCCTGCTCCCGTCTCATGAACACGCCGCAAGAATGCGGCAATAAATCAAAAGCAAACCTCCTCTCATCATGAAAAAACTCCTCACCCTCATTGCTGCCACCGCCAGCCTTGCTGTTTTCGCTCCTGCTAGTTCGCAGGCCTTTGATGGCCACCACTCCAGCCGCAGCTTCGCGAACAACTGCGGCTCCTGCGGCACTGCGGTGTATCGCGAGCGGGTCGTCATCGGCCATGACCGCCACGGGCATCCCATCTTCGGCTACCGCGTCCTCAGCCATAACTGCCGCCCTGTCAGCCATAGCCATGGCCACGGCAACAACGCCGGACCCTCCCGCGGCCCAGGCTTTCATTTCAATTTCGGCGGTCATTCCAGCCACCGCTAATCCAGGGTGAATCCACGGCCTGCCGGAGAACGAAATCTCTCCAGCAGGCCTTTTTTGTATGGGTGAAACGTGAAGGCGGTCATTGTTTAAAGTGCGTCATCACCATCTTGAAGTTGCCGAATCTAAGATCTTCGTGCTCGGACTTCACTGGGGCGGTTTCCGCGTTGAACTAGGAGCAGAAGCTCCGCACGATCATCGCATTATTCCTTGAGCTTCGCATTCGCCACCTCGGCAGGATACAGCGCCTTGAGCTTCGCGAGTGTTTTGGCCACCTCATCCAGATGTGGAGCAGCCTCCGCCGGTTTGCGCGCAGCGAAGGCATCACGCACACCGCTGAGTGCGGCTTTGAGTTCATCCACCAGCTTTCCTGCTTCGGCCTGCTTGGCCGCATCCGTCTTGCCCGGGAGCGCGGAGGCCAGTACCGGGAAGGCCTCGGTGACTTCATCAATGGCCTCATACTTTTTGTCGGCGGTGCCTTCGTGGAGCTCTTCCGTGTGCTGGTTGATCTCCGCCCAGACACCCGCGAGGTCCGCA
>JAPLUN010000345.1 GCA_026397715.1 Verrucomicrobiota bacterium | reverse complement strand
TCCATGTGTCTGCGGCTGCCGCCAAGCGCCAGCCGTCGTTCGACTTCCGTGGCCAGTTCTGGCCGTCCGAGTTGAAAGGTCTTTGCCATACCGTGAGCATCGAGAATAAAAGACCTGTATTCAACTGATTATGGTATTAGTCATTCGGAAATTCGAGATTGATTCACTGCTCTCACCCTTCGGGCTCCCTACGGTCGTCCGTCTCGCTTCGCTCGGCTCGTCATTGCCTCAATGGCACCCACAACCCGTGCCGCAGGATCCGCCCCCGCTTGAGGCCTGAGAGCCGCCGCTGCTGCCACCCATCAATCCTGTGCCACCAATCGGCACGCGGCGCACGGGCTGGCCGCTGTCCGGGTGCTGCGTGAGGGCGGCGTCCTTCATGCTCTGGCGGATTTCAAAGCGCTTGGCGGGTTCGCCTTCAAACTGGGGAATGGTTTCGTAAACGTAGGTGGGCATGGGGATCAATGTTTCAGGTTTAAAGTTCAAAGTTTCAAGTTCCTTGCAAGGCGGGAAATAAAAACGGCGTCCCCGTGAAGGGACGCCGCGTGAGATCGCGTGAGGCCGGATCAGTGTGCCGCGTCGAGACTCACTGGTTTGTAGCCTCCTTTGGACTTGAAGTAGCCAATGAGGATCAAATAGCAGATTAGCATGAGCGCTGGGAACAGCGCGACATCGGCGAGGTTTTGCTGATTTGCGTCTTCTGCGGCTCTGCGACTTTAGCGACGAGTTCATCGATCTTTTTGTCATCCAAGGCGTCATAGGAAAGCACTTCATAGATTTTCTTTTTGGTGAGGGCTTCCAGCTTGCCGTCTTTAACCAAGCCGGGAACCGCCGCAGAGACCTCTGCTGAGGCAACCAGTGCCGTTTTGGTGGCCTTGGTCTGAAGCACACCCAAGTAGGGAAAGCCTAGCACGCCAACCGCGAGCATCCCAATGCCACTGATGGCATTGAGAGTCAGAGCGCCTCCTTTAGGGGTCTGCTCAGCCACGACGCCGAGGGTGGTGGGCCAGAAGAAAGTTTTGCCAAAGCCGTAGAGAGTGGCGGCGACAAAAAGCATGCTGCCGGTAGCGCTTGAAAGGAAGTAGAGGCCTCCGACGGCAAGAATGGTGCTCAAGCAGAGCAGACCGAGCGGGCTGAGTGCATGCACAATAGGACCGGCAAAGAAGCGCAACACGACCATGATTGCGGAGGTGTACACCAGCACCCAGCCGGGGTGGAAGTTTTGTTCTTTGGCGAAGCCTTCCATGATGGAAGTGATCCAACCGTCAGTACCGATTTCCGTCGTAGCAAGCGGCACCATGACCAGAATCAGGAAAAACAGCAGCCCGCGACCAAGTGACTTAGTGTATGCGCCGAAGGCGATAAGCATCAGTGCACCGATACCGATGAAGATGCCTTTTTGCGTTGCTCCAAGCTCGGTGGTGCCGCCGTTGGAGAAGAAGTCCATGAGCTGGAGTGTCACGAGGATCGAAACCACGGCCATGCCGAGAATGCCAAATTCTTTGAGCATGTCACGGTAGCTCACGCCAGCTGCCACACGTTCGTTTTCGGGGAACTTCTTGCCGATGAGCATGAGGACATAAATGACCGCAGGGATGGCGATCAGGCCGACTTTGATCCACCATTTGGCATCGCCCATGCCAATGGTGATCATGCCGGCGAGCACGAGACCGCCCGGCCAGCCAGCGTGCAGGATGTTGAGCCACTTGGTCTTGTCTTTATTGAACATCGTGGCCACGACGGGGTTGATGAAGGCTTCAACCGTGCCATTTGCTAGGCCAAGGATGAGACTACCCCAGTAAAGAAGTGCAAAGCCCGTGGCCTTGTCCGCAACAAAATAGGCCGACACACCCATGATTGCCCAAGTGATGTGTCCGAATGCTGCAATGAGCATGGCGCGTTTGTAGCCGATGCGGTCAATGATCAGGCTGAACAGGATGATGCTCAGCGCAAACGGCCAGATTCCAATGCCTGCAAGTCTGCCCGCCTGGGCAGGATCAAGACCAAACTGGGTGGACCATTCACCAATTAGGAACATACGGCTGATGAAGCCGAATGCCGTGGTGATGAGAGCCATGAAGCAGCCCCAAAACAGGGACATTGATACTTTGCCGTCGTTACTCATGAGGATGATTGCGTGTGGGTTGGGGTGGTTATCGGGAAACGTAAAGGGCGTGTTTTAGGTGCCACGCCTTCATGCGACAAGGAAAAAATGTTCTCATGTCTGAGAAGTCGCCAGAATTTGCAGCGGAAAGTTCCGCAAACGGCATCCCGGAACAAACTTTTGCTGTGAGCACTTTTGGGCGGGCCGCTGTAACCGCTGCGCCATGACGCGATCTTGCAATGAATCCACGCGCCCTCGTCGAAACTGCGAATCACGCAGAGACGAGGGTGACCGAAAGCAGGCATCAAAATGGAACTGCCCACTCGTGCACGCACTTACAGCCTCCGCAGCCCATCCTCCGTCATCGCACACGGAATCGCCGCATCGATCTCATTGATGCGCCCCAGCGTTTCCGCACTGAGCACGAGGTCCGCGGCTGCGAGGCTTTCGTTCAACTGCGCCACCGTGGTGGCACCGACGATGGTGGAAGCCACAAAGTCGTGCTGCTTGCTCCAGGCCAGCGCCAGCGCGGTCACGCTGACGCCGAGATCTGCTGCGATGACCTGCAGCCGCGCCGTGGTTTCAAGGCTGCGCTCATTGACGAAGCGCGCCGCCATCATCTTCTGTCGCGGGCCACCGTTCTGAATGTAGTCGGTGAAGCGTGCCCCCTTCGGCAGGGCGCCACCGTTGTACTTGCCGCAGAGCACACCGCCACCGAGGGGCGAGTAGGGCAGCAGGCTCACGCCTTCCTTGCGGCAGACTTGGGCCAGTTCGCTTTCGCAGCGGCGATTGATGAGAGAGAAGTTGTTCTGCACCGTGGCCATGCGGGCGAGGCCATGTTTCTCCGCTTCCCACAGATTTTTCATCACGCCCCATGAGGTTTCATTGCTGCTGCCCCAGGCGCGGATCTTGCCCTGATCGATGAGATCAGTCAGCGCGCCGAGGGTTTCCTCCTGCTGCATGCCGTGGTCTGGCCAGTGCGTTTGATAAAGGTCGATGTAATCAGTCTGCAGGCGGCGCAGGCTGTCCTCGCAAGCCTGGAAAATCTGGCGGCGGTCCAGTGCGGTGAAGCCGCCGCGCACCGGCGGGCGGAACCATCCATGCCCAGGCCCCGTCACCTTCGAAGCAATGATGATCTCACCCCGCTTCTGCCCCTTCAGCCACTTGCCCACGATCTGCTCCGTCACCCCAAACAGCTCCGCGCTCGGCGGCACCGGATACAGCTCCGCCGTGTCAAAGAAGTCGATCCCCGCCTCAAGGGCCCGGTCCATGATTTCAAAGGACGTTTCTTCATCTGCCTGCAGACCAAAGGTCATGGTTCCCATGCAGATGTCCGTGACGACGATGCCAGTGCGGCCAAGGCGGTTGCGTTTCATAAGGCGCGGATGCTAGAGCAGGAGGAGGGATGGGCAAACGCGAAAGCACGGAACGCATGCGTTCTCATGGTAAACAGAGCCCGGGTGACCTTGGCTGTTCTGCAATGGGGGCTGCCGCATAGGGAGAGCATGTTGTCAGCATACGTCCTGACCAATAAGTTTCTAAATGCTGTGTGTATTCACATTGCGTAATTTGGTTGCCAATGATACGCCATTACCTTCAATTGGTTGTGCAACTCCATTAAACAGCCGAGCATAACGCTCCCAAACTTAAAAGCTCCCCAACTCCACACTATGGCAACCGAATACAATCCCGAATTAATCCAAAAACTGGCAGACAAGCTTTATAGTCAGGCGAACAGCTCCATCGTGCTTGGAACGCTCATCGGTTTCGTGGCAGGTGGATTTTTTGGTTTGTCTGCCTCGCACGAGTCTCCAATAGGGGTCGTTATTGGTGTCGTGCTCGGGAGCGTCGTTGGTTACCTCATCGGTCAGTCGCGGGCATTCTCGCTGCGTGTTCAAGCACAAATGGCGCTCTGCCAGCGCCAGATCGAATTGAACACCCGGCGCTGACTGTCGGCCGGGCTAGGACAGCTGCTCACGGTTTGCTCGTGAGCAGGATCGGGTAAGGCGGGTCATATTTGTTGCAGCGGAGGCGCAGATTCTCGCCTTTTTTGACCCTCTTGAAGAAGATCGTCTGTGCGCGGTTGTCGTTTTTTACCAGGTCGCCGCCGAGGTCCTTCTTGCTCAGTTGATCCCAGCCTTTGGATTTGAAATTCTTTTCCGTCCAGCTCTTCTTCTCCCAGTTTCCGGACTGGTTGCCTTGGTAGTCCCAGTTGCAGGCGAGGAAAAGATAGCCGTCGGCTTTGACCTCAATATCAGCGACGCCATTGGTGCTTGCTGTGGGGGTAAAAATGGTCGCCCCATTGTTCGAAAAAAAGGCTGGAATGCGTGCCCAGCCATTTTTGTTAGCGCTGCTCACAAGCGGCACGGGTTGCATGTTCAGGACCGAAATCGTGGCCGACGACTTGCCAAGGGCTCTCAGGTCGGCGGCGTGCATCAGGCTAGGGAGAAGGAGCAGGCAGGAGAGTAAAATTTTCATGGCTGGCAGGTTAATGCATTATAAACGTTGACGCACGATGGTCTTTCCAAAAGGGTTTGGAAAGCTTAATCCATGGGCCACGTGGCTGTGCTTCATGGCGAGTTGGCAGAACCGTAGAGTCGGCGGCGGACGAAAATGGAGACCTCGATGCGGATGACCTTGGCGTAGGATTACTGATGGATCGACGGGAGCAGCTGAGCCGTCGGGTGCAAGCGAGCCTTGCTTGTGGATTGAGCTTGGAGCGTGCGAATGCAGGACTTGGTCCGGCCGCCGACCCTAACGCTTGTTCTTCTGATTAAAATTCGCCACGGTCCTAGCCGCTTCACGGTTTTCGGCCTTCTCCTTCAGATCCTGTCTCTGATCCCCGTGAGTTTTACCTTTACCCACACCAATCTCGATCTTGATGTGGTGGCCTTTCCAGTAGGCCCGCAGGATGGGCAGTGCGAGCCCCTTTTGCTGCGTCTGGGCGAGCAGCTTCATGATCTCGTTCTTGTGCAGCAGCAGCCGGCGCGTGCGGCGCGGCTCGTGGGTGGTGTGGCTGGCCTTCTCGTAGGTCTGAATGTCACAGCCATAGAGCCAGACCTGACCGCGATCCACGCGGGCGAAGGCGTCTGAGATGTTGAGCTTCCCGAGGCGGATGGATTTCACCTCGGTGCCGCGGAGTTCGACGCCAGCCTCGTATTTTTCGAGGATGTGGTAGTCGCGCGGGGCTTTGCGGTTCGTGGCGATCTCGGACATGGGTCGCGCGGGGAACCGCAGATGTTAACGAAGAACTGGCGGTTCTGCCGGGTAGGGCAGTGTGGCCTAGCTCTTGTCGGGGGTGGCGATGGTGATCTTGCCCTGAATGATTTCAAGGAGGGCGAGGTCGGCTTCACGGAGGCCGGGGCGGCGCTCGACGAGAACCGCATGGCCCGCGGCGATCTGACGGACTCGCTTGGAGACCATGTTGATCAGGATGGGGTGATCTTTGACGATTAGCGCGGCTTGTTCGACGAGGTCAGCTCTCATAAATTGAAATTGGGGCTGGGATTGGGGGGGCAGAGAATAAGGGGAGACTCGTGGGGTGCAACTGTTATGTTCCTGCTTTTCCCCTTGCGGAATGAGAGCCGGTATTGTCTCATCGGCGCTCGATTGGACTCATGAAGAAAGCTCTAATTACCGGCATCACAGGACAGGACGGCTCGTATCTCACGGAACTGCTGCTCGAAAAGGGCTATGAAGTGCACGGGATCATTCGCCGTGCCTCAAGTTTCAACACGGGGCGTCTTCAGCACCTGTTTGAGCCGGAATCCCACCTGCCTTCGAAGAATCTGCACCTTCATTACGGGGATTTGATGGACTCGGTCGCACTGGTGAAGCTGCTCTATGAACTGAAACCGGATGAGGTTTACAATCTGGGGGCTCAGAGCCATGTGCGGGTGTCGTTTGACGTGCCGGAGAGCACGGGGGACATCGTGTGCCTTGGGACACAGCGCATTCTGGAAGCCATCCGCGAGACCGGTCTGGTGGGCAAAGTCCGCTTCTATCAGGCTTCGTCCTCGGAGATGTTCGGCAAGGTGCAGGAGGTTCCTCAGGTGGAGACGACGCCTTTCTGGCCTCGTTCCCCCTACGCCTGTGCCAAGGTATACGGCCACTGGCTGACAGTGAACTACCGCGAGAGCTATGGCCTGCATGCCAGCAGCGGCATCCTTTTCAACCATGAGTCGCCACGCCGTGGAGAGACCTTTGTGACGCGTAAGATCACCCGTGCGGCTACACGCATCAAAATGGGGCTGCAAGACAAGCTTTTCCTGGGCAACATGGATGCGAAGCGTGACTGGGGCTACGCGAAGGACTACGTGGAAATGATGTGGATGATGCTCCAGCAGGATGAGCCGGATGATTATGTGATCGCCACGAACGAGACACACAGTGTGAAGGAATTCGTCCAGGAGACCTTCGGCGCGCTGGACCTCGACTGGGAGCAGCATGTCAAATACGACGCCCGCTATGAACGCCCGGCGGAGGTGGAACTCCTCATCGGGGACCCCGCCAAGGCCCGCAAAAAGCTCGGCTGGGAGCCGAAGGTGAAATTTAAGGAGCTGGTGAAGATCATGGTCGAGGCCGATCTGCAGCTTGCGAAGCATGAACTGGCGTTGAAGAACGTCAAAGCTGCATGATTGAATGGAGCTTGGCCGGGATTTAACGAGTGATTTCGTGCGCTGGTGCGCACGAAGTCATGTGGAGGAGTGGTCGGACCGGTCAGCTTTGCAACGTGGGAAATTTTCGAGACGGGCCTCGCCTCGCACAAGCCGGATGCTAATCAGACGCTCTGGTGCTGCATCGGCAAGCTCCTACGTGGTTTTTTCCTTGGCGGCTGTCGAGACGATCTGCGGGTAGTCGGCGAGTTGGATCAGCGGGATGCCATAACGCCCGGCGATGGCATCTGCCTCGGACTCAGGGTAGTCGTCGCGGAAATAGACCTCTTTGACGCCATAGGCGCACAGCATCTGCATGCAGCTGGTGCAGGGCTTGGTGGTGCAGGCGACGAGCCTCACATTGCCACGGGTGAACAGGCTGCACAGGTTCACCTCGGCATGCAGCATGTATTTACGCCGTGCATCCCGATCTGCCCAAAAATCAGGATCTGCATCGTAACCAGGGGCAAGGCCATTGTAGGCGGTTCCGATCACCCGGTTGTCAAAGTCAATGGCCACCGCCCCAACTTTCCGAAAGGGGTCCTCCGAACGCAGGCTGGCCACGTGGGCAAGTGCCATGGCGTATTCTGGGATGGTTAACCGCGCTGCCGGGGCAGGATGGGCTTCATTGGACATGTTCGCACATGAACTTTTAAACCTGCGGCGTCAAACGGGAGCGGTGGAGGCAGGCATTTTTCGACCAGCTAAAAAATCATTTGAACATGTTATAATGAACACTATATAGCATTCGGAAAGTTGTCTTAATTATCACAATCAAACCATGAACTCTTTCAATTCCAAGCGGCTTCCGATCGGCAAATTGTTCGGCAAATTACGCAGTTTAATCGCCGTGGCACCCCAACCCTACAGTCCTCACAGGTAGTGGGACAGGGCTTCTTCGAGGGAAATCCAACTTGAGTTTGATTTTGAACACAGGAAGCGCGCTCGTGAAACGAGAAGTGCCGTTTCGGTGGTCGCCTTCAAGAACTGAGGTGAGAGTGGCTGGCCGGATGTGGCGGTTACCGCCAATTTATTGTGAATCAAGGGGGCGTATGTGGCGAAATCGAGAGAAATTTGGTATAGACAAAACCAAGTAGAATTGCTTGTATCATTGTTTTAATTCCCGACCCACTCTCCCGTCATGCTGATCAACAACTCTCGCCCCATCCCCATCAGTGCCCTCTTGATGGTGATTACCCTCACGACCGGCTGTTTGTTGCCGCAACGTTCCAACGCTCAATTTGGTGTTTCACCGTCACAAACCAGCAACTTTTTCAATGACCTTCGGTCCCGTACCGGTCAGATGAAAAAGACGACCCAGTCATCCGCACGCAGTGGAGACGTGGTGTACGACTATGAAAAGGGGGCCTACGTCAGCCAGGAAGATCAGGAGGGGTATCAAAGTCTTCAGCAGTTGCTGCGTTCTGACCGTCAGATTTCGCAGCCTTCGGTGCGCAGCGGCAGTTCCGCATTCGCCGCTCGTGCTGTGGGTGATTACACCACCTACTCAGGCCAGTATTCACAGTCACTGAGCTATTTTGCCCCCACCTACACCTCGGACCCGTTCCTGACAGGCAAGCGCAATCTGAAGGTTGGTCCTGTGAACATTGGTTTTGGCCTTTATCAGGGGTTTGAATACAACAGCAACATTCGCCGCACCGCCGTTCCGGTGTCAGACGTCATCAGCAGCACGCTTTTCAACATCAGCGCCAATTACCGGGTTTCCCAAAATAATGTGCTCAGTTTCACCGGGGGTATCGGTGTGGATCATTATTTCAATCACCCGGAACTGGCAGCGTATGGAAATGGCAACTACCTGATCAACGTCTTGCCGGGAACGACGCTTGCTTTTGATATCAAGGCTGGCCCGGTGAATTTCACCATTTATGACCGCATGTCCATGCGTCCTGCGCTGAACAATGCCTTTGTCGGCGCTGCAAATAATTCGAGCTTTGGTGTGTTCCAGAACGATTTTGGTGTCGCCGCCAACTGGCAGATCAATTCAGCCTGGGCTCTGGCTGTCAACTACACCAACACCATCTCTGAGGCATTGGGCAGCAACAACAAGCAGTTCAGCCGTACCATGAACACCCTGCATGCCTCCCTGACATACAGCCCGACGGCGACCTGGATTTTGGGCACGGAAGGCGGGGTTTCCTTCCTGAACTACGTGAATCCTACTTTGAACGACGGCGTTCTCTTCAACTGGGGCGCGTTCGTCAGTGTGCCTCTTGGCAAGTCAACGATTGTCAAGCTCTCGGGCGGTCTGCAGTCCTTCAATTTCGACTCGCCAACCGTTTTCGCACCGATTGGTCCAGGAGACAGCTCCGATCTGAACAGCTACTACTACAACTTCAGCATCACCAACCAGCTCAACGCTCGCTTCAGCCACACGCTTTCCGTCGGGCATGAATCCTCGATCAACCTGGCTTCGAACTACATTACCGCCGACTTCGTCAACTATGGTGTCTCGATGGTTGCCTGGAAGGGTGGTCGTTTCTCCGTCTCAGGCTACTACGAAAACGCAAAGCCATCGCTTACCGACCCTGCTTTTCCAGGCACTGGGTACAAGCTGACTCAGTTCGGTGTGGATCTCTATTACACACACCAGCTGACCTCCAAGCTGCGGGCGGGAACCGGCTATCACTTTGGGCGTGCCGACTACTTGGGTGTGGCTGGAAGAGATGCAGACCAGAGCGGTTTCTCCTTTGACCTGAACTACAACCTGACCGCCAAGGCGGGTGTTAACCTGGGTTATCGCTATTTCGTTACCAATTATAAGCAATCCAATGCTGATTCCACGCAGACACGCGTGATTTTGGGCTTCAATTACAATTTCTAACGAAACGGATCGTAACTGGTCTATGACTTTTGATCTCAGCCAGGCCATGATCGGCATTGGTGCATGAGGGAGTCAAAATTCATTCACTATCATCATGAAAAAGATATCTCTGTCGCTGCTTCTGCTTGCCATGGCTCTCCCAGCTTTGAAAGCACAAGATCCTGGATTCCGGATCCCTGAGTCCTCAAGGTCATCGCGGCAGGCCCCTGTCTCCTCGGGTGGAGCGGCTAATGCTGGTGCGGCAGTCTTGAACTCGATGGACGTATTGGACAACAATCGTCCTATCTCGGTAGGGGATACCATCAGTATCCGCATTCTGGAAGACCGTCGCGATGCGCTGCAGCAAGTGGTTGCAGTGACCGGGGAGGTGCAGGCCCCTTACGTGGGTTTGGTGAATGCCCGGGGCAAAACCTGCCGTGATCTGGCTTTCACCATCAAGCGGGAGCTGGAAAAGAACTTTTTCCAAAATGCCACTGTGGTGATCGCAGATTAAAGGCTAACGAGGACCAGACTGAATTATTTTGAATGTCCTGAATCGTAGTCCCGCCGGGATTCTTAACCATGAGGTGAGGATAAATGGAGGTATAACCCAATGAATTCAGCTCGCCTGTCTCGTCCGGGTGGCTTCGACTTTCAAGCGTGTAGGCTGAAAAAGTGAAAATCATCCGCAAAACCCCCCAGGGAAACAAAACCATTTTGGTCAATGTAGACGGGATCATGCGCCAGGGCGACCTCGAGCGTGACGTGTTCATTCGCAAGGATGACGTCATCATCGTCGAGGAAAAGACTGTTAATTTCTAAAATAACGGGGGTTTCTCACAGGTATTTCGAAGTCAAATAAGGTGAAATTTGATTTAAAATCGAACAGTGGCGCGGCCTAATAAATCCAATGGCTTAAGTTGTGTTTTTGAGCGATTCTGCCTGCCCAAAAAATGACGGGAGACAGCAGCAGCCTTTGGCAGCCCGACAGAACAAATTTGGATTTTTGAAATCATGGAACAAAACCTCACCCTCCCAGGCCCGGCGCAATCCAGCACGCTGAGCCGCATTCACGAGGCATCCGCCAAATTTCAGCGTTACAAGATCCTGCTGCGCCGCCGCTGGTGGTTCCTGCTACTGACGGCCAGCATTGGTGTTTGTGTTCAGGCTTTGCGTATCACCGGTCGCCCCCAGGAGTTTCGCTCCTTGGCAAAACTCGTGGCCGGCGGTCAGCTGGCGTTCAACGACAACGTGACCTGGCGTGAACAGCAGGCGGACTTCTATGGTACGATCATTGAAACGATCGAGAGCGCCGAAATGAAACGACGCGCTCTGGATCGCGTGAGAGCATTGAATCCGGATGTGAAGGATTCGGACGTGGAAATCCGCGTAGCGCAGACCAAGGGCTCGGCCATTTTCAACATCCTTGCGACTGGTTCTGAGCCCAAATACACGAAGATCTTTTTGGACGCCCTGCTGGACGAGTTCATCGCGTTTCGTCAGAGCATCCGCGAGCAGGCTCAGGGCAAGGTCCTCCAGCAGTTCCTCACGGAGGTGGTGAACAAGCAGAAGCTCATGGAGGACAGTCTTGAGCGTCTCACCAAGTTCAAGGCCGCCAACAACATCCTCACGATCACCAATGGCAACAACCTTGCTGCACAATTCCTCGGGAACTTGGAGGCGCAGCGGGAAAGTCAGCGCACGACACTCGAAGATTTGCGCTTGGCGATCGCCAATGTGAATGCCGCCATGGAGGCGCGTGAACGCATGCTGAGCGGTGGTGGAGCAGCGTCTGGAGCTTCAGCGCCCAAAGGTGGGGAAAGCGCACAGCCATCAGGTGCCATCAAGGCCACTGAAAACTCGCCCGGGCGCAATGGCATGACCATGGCGGAGCAGGATTACCTGCGTACCAAATCGAAAATCACCGCACTCAAGACCAAGCTGGACTCACTCCTGATACAGTTCAAACAGCAGCACCCGATGGTGCAGGATGTGACGGAGGAACTGGCGGCGGAGAAGGCTCTGCTGGCTTCCTATGCAGAGCAGATTCAGCAGGAGATGGTTACTCAGATGGCGGACATTCAGCGTCGCGTACAGGTCTTGGACGCTCAGATTCTTGAGAAGCAGAAAGAGGCCCTCGATCTCGGCGGTAAAATCGCCGAGCATGACAAGCTGGAGAAAGCTGCCGAGTCGGCCAAGATGACTTACGACAAGCTGTTTGAAAAAGTGGAGAGCATTCAGAGCGTCTTTAACTCCCAGGCTGATTTTGTGGCCATTCAAGAGCGTGCCATCCCTGCCTATGAAAATGTGGAGGATTGGGTGATGCCCATCGTTGTCGGTCTCATTGGCGGCATGGGGATTGGCATTGTGATCCTTCTGTTGTTTGACCGCCTGGACGACCGAATGAATTCCTACAGTGAGTTCCAGACCTTGTTCCCCGGTGAAGCGGTTCTTGGTCAGGTGCCGGAACAGAGAAATCGCGGTGATGTGGCCCTGCTGCGTCCGAATGACGACCGCCATCTCTACGCCGAGGCGTTCCGCAACATCCGTTCCTCCATTCTCTTCAAAAACTGGCAGGGCAAGCCACCGAAGACCATTCTCATCACCAGCGCCGTTCCCAATGAAGGCAAGACCACCGTCACCTCCAATCTGGCTGTCACCATGGCCCTCGCTGGAGCACGAGTGCTGCTTGCGGACTGCGACTTGCGCCGTGGTGGTGTCAGCGAACTGTTCAAGCTGCCTTCCACCCCCGGTCTGAGCGAAGCCCTGCGAGGGAAACTCCACTGGCGTGATGCCGTTCAGGAAACCAGCACCCGCAATCTCGACCTGCTGGCCCGCGGTGATGTGTTTGACCAGACCTCGGAGATGCTGCTGTCCAAAACAGCGGAAGAGATGCTTCGTGAGATGAGTGAAGAATACGATTACGTCATCTTTGACAGTGCTCCTGTCCTCGTCGCGGATGACACGGCCAGCTTCGCGCCGAAACTTGATTCGGTGCTTTTTGTGGTGCGCATGTCCTCCACCATGGCCCGCCTCTCCGGCAAGGCTCTGGATCTGCTCTATGAACGCCAGGTGAACATTGGCGGTGTCATTCTCAACCGCTCCAGCTCGAACCTGAAAGAGTACACTTACTACAACTACGCCAGCTACTACTACGCACCCACCAAGACCAATCCGCAGCAGACTGCTGAACCTGCCGCAGCGAAGTCCTGATTTGAATTCCTGTGATAATTGCGGCGCGAGTTCACGCTGGCGCTGCATTATTTCCTAAGCCGCTAATGGGACAGGACCGGTCGTCATGCGTTTGAGTTGTGGATTCCTTGCGAATGCAGTTCGGTGGCCAGTTCCAGAAGCGCTGCCGCCGCAGGAGAGAGCTCACTGCCTTTCTGCCAGACAGCAGCGATCTCGCGTTGCATTTTGGGTTCGCGGATGGCTACGGTAACGATGGTCGCTGGCAGGTTTCCAGCCGCCAGCCGTGGGACAATGGCCAGACCTAGTCCTGCGGCAACGAGCGCACGCACGGTTCCCAGCTCTCCGCTTTCGCACACAATGTGAGGTTCAAAACCGGCCTTGCGGCAGGATTCCAATGCGGTGTCGCGGGCACGTCCTTTGTAGAAGATGAAGGATTCAGCGGACAACTGCCGCAGCAGCACGGTTTTCTGTCCGGCAAGTGCATGCCCTTTGCCAACCAGGAGCACAAAGAGCTCGGTGATGAGAGTTTGTGATTTGAAAGCCGCCTTGCTGGCGGGGAGTTGCAGAAAGCCGATGTCGGCCCGGCCGGATTCCACACAGTCGGCCACACTCTCAGAACTGTCCTCGATCAAATGCAAAGCCACCTGGTCATGCTGTTGGCTGAAGGTGTGAATCACCTCCGGCAGCAGGCAGGCGCTGACACTGGGAATGGCGGCGATGGTCAGTTTTCCTCCCCGCAGCTGGGCCACATCAGAAACGATCGCCTTGGCAGCTTCTGCCTGTGTGAGGAGACCTTCGGCACGCGGCAGGAAAGCCTTCCCGGCGGCGGTGAGCTGTACTTCTTTGCGACCACGGTTGAAAAGAGGCGTGCCCAGCTCCGCCTCCAGGTTCTTCATCTGCTGGCTCAGCGCTGGCTGCGCCATGTGTAATCGACCGGCCGCCCGGGTAAAGCTGCGCTGGTGGGCGATTTCGATGAAGTAGCCGAGTTGGTAGAGTTCCATGATCCGTCATTGATATTTCTGATCCAGGGTATCGTAAAATCATCTTTTTCTTATGAGCAGGCGCTGCCATGATCTTGCTCATGCGCCGACTTTGCGTCCACACCATCACCACCAAACCGCTCAGCCTGGAAGAATGCCTCGTGCAGTTTCCACAGCGCGGCGTCAGCGGCATCACCATCTGGCGGCAGGCGCTGGAAGGGCGTGATCTCAGTTCTGTGGCACGCCAGACGCGGGACGCAGGGCTGGAAGTCGTGAGCCTGTGCCGTGGCGGTTTTTTTCCAGCTTCGACAGCAGCAGGACGGCAGGCAGCCATTGATGACAATCTGCAGGCCATCGATCAGGCGCACGCCATTGGCGCTCCGCTCATCGTGCTGGTCTGCGGTGCCATGCCGGGGCAGCCGCTGGTGGAGTCGCGCAAGCAGATCGCCGAGGGCATCGCGGCGGTGCTGCCTGCGGCGGAGCAGGCGGGTTTGAAACTGGCCATCGAGCCGCTGCACCCGATGTATGCGGATGATCGCAGCGCGGTGAACACGATGCGCCAGGCGCATGAGATTTGCGATGCGCTGGGTTCGCCCAAGGCCGTCGGCATCGCGGTGGATGTGTACCATGTGTGGTGGGACCCCGAGCTCAAGGCGCAGATTGATCTCGCGGGTCAAACGGGCCGCCTGCATGCCTTCCACATCTGCGATTGGCGGACGCCGACCACCGATCTGTTAAATGATCGCGGCCTCATGGGCGAAGGCTGCATCAACATCCGAGAAATCAGCGACTGGGTGGATGCCACCGGGTTTATAGGACATCGCGAGGTGGAGATTTTTTCGAATCGTCTGTGGAGCGGAGATCAGCACGAGTTTCTCGACAAGATCGCCGCCAGCTACGCCCAGCTTTACGCATGAAAGCTTTCATCCCGCGCCGAACTTACCCGGGAATCTGACACCATGAATTCTCTCCGCCTGCTCCTCCATCTCTCGCTGGGCATCTGCTTGGCCGCATCAGCCGCTGACGCAGCGCTTTATCCGCTCCAGCAGCGCGAGCAGTGGCAGTTTGAAGATCCAGCGGCGTGGGAATGGCAGGGCGATGCAATGGAGACGACGCTCGTCCTCAAGAAGCCTTCGCAATACAAACCGAAGTTCCGCAGGCCGTTTAATCTGGCATGGTTTGGCGGTGTCGAGTGGGACTCCTTCACCCTGACCTGTGAAGCTCGGCTGGATGCCTTCAACAAAGGCAACAACGACCTCTGCCTCGCCTTTGGCGGCGCGGGAGACTCGGAGTTTTACTATGCTCATCTGGGAGAGAAGGCGGACGGCGTGCATCTCCAACTGCATGTGGTGAACAACTCAGACCGCAAAGCCATCACGACGACCCGTGCCGAAACTTTGCCCTGGAAGCCCGGCACCTGGCATCCCATCAAGCTGGTGCGCGATGCCGCATCTGGCAGCATCAAAGTCTGGTTTGAGGGACAGCCGGTGCTTGAAGCCAACGACAAGACTTTTGGCAAAGGTCGCATCGGTCTCGGCTCCTTCGATGATCTCGGTGCGTTTCGGAATGTGGTCGTCACACCCGGCGCAGTCGCTTTGGCAGAGGCTGCATCCATGCAGATTGAAGTCGTCGCGGGTGGCGGCATGAAAGTGGAGCATGCATCTGCAACCGAGTGCCAGGTGACGCAGCCCTTTGGTATCGCCTTTGATCCACAGGACAACATGTTCATCTGCGAGGAAACGCACCGCCTGCTGCGAGTCGATGCAAAGACGGGCGTGCTCAATGTGGTGACGGGCGCTAGGGCCAAAAATGCACCGCTGGGTGACAATGGACCCGCCAAGGATGCGAGCTTCATCGCGCCGCACAATCTTGTCGCGGATGCAGAGGGAAATCTCTTCATTGCCGATACCTACCATTACGCCGTGCGCCGGGTGGATGCGAAGACCGGCATCGTCACGACCTTCGCAGGCAACGGCGGCAAAGAACTCAGTGGCGACGGCGGCCCCGCGACGAGCGCCGGACTGGATGGCATCGCGTGTCTGTGCTTCAACCACGACTTCACCCGGCTCTATCTTGGCGGCTTCAGCAAAGTGATCCGCGTGGTGGACATGAAGACAGGCATCATCACCACAGTCTCCGGCATCGGCGGCAGCCGGGCTATGGCGGTTGACTCAAAAGGCAGGCTCTTTACTGCGGCAGGGCTTGGCGTGAGAATGCTGGGCGCCGATGGCAAAGTCGTTTCTCTCAGCGATCCGGCAGCCACTCCGCCACTCAAAGGGGTGAAGCACCTCTGGGCGGATCGCGACGACAACATCCTCATCGCTGACGCGGGCAACCATCTCATTCGCAAATTCATCGTGTCCGAGCGCAGGCTCTTCACTCTCGCAGGAGTGGGTGCGAAAGGCTCTGGCGGCGTTCCTGGCCCGGCCTTGCAGGCGCAGCTTGGCGAACCACACGGCGTCGTCACTCATCCACGCACTGGTGACATTTACATCGCCGACTCGCGCAATCATCGAGTGCTGCGCATCCGGCAGAAACCTTGACCCCGCCCCCTTTTTTCATCTCTAACTCTATTACCATCTATGGAAACACGCAGAATCGGCATCATCATGAACGGCGTCACAGGGCGCATGGGTACCAACCAGCACCTGATCCGTTCGATCAAGGCCATCCGCGATCTAGGTGGACTCAAAGTCGGAGATGACCTCGTCATCATGCCGGACCCCATCCTCACCGGACGCAATCACGACAAGCTCAAGGCCCTGGCGGAGCGCACGGGCGTCACGCGCTACACCACGGACATTGATGCCGCTCTTGCTAACAAGGAGGACGAGATCTTCTTCGACGCCTCCGGCACCTTGCAGCGTGCAGGTTTTGTGGAAAAGGCGGTGAAAGCAGGCAAGGCGATCTACTGCGAAAAGCCGACCGCCGTAGAAACGAGCGAGGCGTTACGCCTGGCCAAGCTCTGCGAAGATGCCGGTGTGAAAAACGGCGTGGTGCAGGACAAGCTTTGGCTCAGCGGCATCCGTAAGTTTCGCACATTACGGGATCAGGGTTACTTTGGCCGCATTCTCAGTGTTCGTGGCGAATTTGGCTACTGGGTCTTCACCGGCGAGGAAGGGGACCAGCCCGCGCAGCGCCCCTCCTGGAACTACCGCAAGGAAGACGGCGGCGGCATCATTGTCGACATGCTCTGCCACTGGCGCTACGTGGTGGACAATCTCTTTGGCAAAGTGAAGGCCGTGAGCTGCATAGGAGCCACGCACATGCCGAAGCGCATCGACGAGCGCGGCAAGCCCTATGCCTGCACCAGCGATGACGCCTGCTACGCCACCTTTGAGTGCGAAGGTGGTGTCATCTGCCAGTTCAACAGCTCCTGGACGGTGCGCGTGCGCCGCGATGACCTGCTCACCATGCAGGTGGACGGCACGCACGGCAGCGCCATCGTGGGCCTGCGCAAATGCTGGGTTCAGAGCATCGGCACCACGCCACGGCCCACGTGGAATCCTGACATCGACCAGCCGATCGATTTCTTCGGCGGTTGGCAGGAGGTGCCAGACACGACGACCTATGACAACGCCTTCAAGATCCAGTGGGAGGAGTTTCTCAAGCACGTGGTGCTGGACACACCATTCCCCTGGACCCTGCGTGAAGGTGCCAAGGGCGTTCAACTCGCTGAGCTCGGCCTGCAAAGCTGGGAGCAACGCAAGTGGCTGCCGGTTGGCGAGCTTTGAGGATGCACACGAAAGAATCTTGAGGCGGGAGACGCTACGGCGTTGCGCAACTCCGGTGCGTGGGTGAAGGTTCCCGCACCGAATGTTGCGCGCCATAGGTCGTTACTCACTATCCATTGTTCATGAACTGGGCGACTTTGCTCTCTTTACAGGGCAGTCTTTTCGTTCAGCACTGGGTGCGCGGCGGCTAGGCAGGCGGATTGTGCGCGCCGGCTTTGAGCAAGGCGTGCGCTGCCTGCCGGTGATCCTCATCGTCGGCATGTTCACCGGTCTGGTGCTCGGCCTGCAGGGCTATTACGTCCTGAACCGCTTCGGCTCCGAAAGTTTGCTGGGCACCCTCGTCTCCCTCAGTCTGATACGTGAACTGGGCCCCGCCTTGGCCGCGCTCATGCTGGTGGGGCAGGCGGGTTCAGCCTTGGCCGCCGAGTTGGGCATTCAGCGCAACACAGAGCAGATCGCCGCCCTCGAAACAATGGGCGTCAGCAGCCATGCATATCTCATCACACCCAGATTGCTCGCCGCGCTGGTTGTCTATCCCATGCAGACGGCCTTGTTTGTCACAGTCGGTTTGTGGGGCGGCAGCCTGTCAGGTTCATTGCTGCTGGGTCTGGAGCCGGGCGTCTACTGGTCCTCCGTGGAGCACGCGGTCAAGGCCCAGGATGTGCGGGAGTGCATCATTAAGGCGGTCACCTTTGGCCTGCTGACGATTTCACTGTGCGCCTACCATGGCTTTAACGCCCATCGTTGCAGTTCCGCCACCGGCGCGCGTGCCGTCAGTGCCTCCACCACCCGTGCCGTGGTGCAGTCCAGCATCATTGTGCTGGCCGCGGATTACATCATCACCTCCTTCCTCGTCTGATCATGGGTGCTGATTCCAATCCAACGCTGCTGCGTATCGAAGGCCTGTTCAAACAGTTCGATCAGAACGTCGTGCTGGATGGCGCCAGCCTCAATGTGCCGCGCGGCAGTCTCGTGACCGTCCTGGGGCGCAGTGGTGCCGGAAAATCGGTGTTGCTCAAATGCCTGGCCGATGTCGTTCGTCCGGATGCAGGCAGCATTCACTTTGACGGCAAACTGCTCAGCATCGGAGATGCGTCCGCGCGCGCCGATTTCCGCCGCCGCTGCAGTTTCCTTTTCCAAAGCAATGCCTTGTTCGACTCCCTGACCGCACTGGAAAATGTGGCACTGCCTCTGGAGCAGACCACGGATCTTTCCGACAAAGAGATCCGCGAACGCAGTCTCGAGGCGCTGAGGCAGATCGAACTCGAAGCACATCAAGACCGCTATCCCAGCCAGCTTTCCGGAGGCATGCAGAAGCGCCTGGCCCTGGCACGCGCCATCGTCACACGGCCGGAACTCGTGCTGTTTGACGAACCCACCGCCGGTCTGGACCCCCTGCGGCGCAATGCCGTGTTCGCCATGATCGCGAAATATCAACGCCAGTTTGGCTTCACCGCACTGGTGGTCACGCATGACCTGACCGAGGCGCTGATCGCCAGCGACCGCGTGGCGCTCCTTGACAAAGGGCGCATGTGCTTTGAAGGCACCCCTGCTGAATTTTCGGCCTCCACCGTCGCCATGGTGGAAGATTTTCGCGACAGCGCGGAAGCACTTGGCCGCACACTTGCTGCTATACGTCGTGGCGAAGCCCTGCAATCTGAAGACTCATGAAACAATCCAAGCTCGAACTTTACGTTGGTCTGTTCGTCCTCCTGGGGATCGCCGCCATCGTCTACCTGACGGTGAAGCTCGGCTCAAAATCGCTGATCGGTGGAGACACTTACGTGATGGAAGCACGCTTTACCAATGCAGGCGGGCTCAATGCCGGCAGCAGCGTGCTGGTGGCGGGCGTCCCGGTGGGAAGGGTTGAAGCCATCCGCGTGGATGGCACCGACTACAGCGCGATGGTGACCCTTCGCGTAGAGGCTGGTCTGAAGCTGCCTACCGACACGATGGCTTCTATCAAAACCACCGGACTCATCGGAGACAAATACGTGGCGCTTGCGCCTGGAGCGGATGAAACTTACCTTTCCGCTGGTTCCAAGATCACGATGACTGAGTCCTCGGTCGATCTGGAGTCGTTAATTGGCAAAATGGCTTTTGGCAGTGTTGAAAAAGGCAAAGACTCCCCCCCCCCCGCCCCATGACCCTACGTTTTCTGCTCCCGCTTCTCTTGGCCGCCGCGCCTTTGGCCGTTTCCGCTCAGCTCGCGGAAGCTCAGGCCCGTCTGAAAACCGCCGTCACTGAAGTGCTGAGCGTGGCCGACCGCGCCGGAAACCGCAGCGCCCTGCCAGAGAAACTGCGTCCCGTGCTGCAAAAGTACGTCAGTTTTGAAACCATGACCAAGCGTGCCGTGGGTCCGGGCTGGAAACAGTTCACACCCGCACAGCAGAAGGAGGCCTCCCAGCTTTTTGCCACGCTCATCATCCGCAGCTACAGCAGCAAATTCACACCAGGAGAGCATCCAGACATCACTTACAAGGCGGCGACAGAGCCGGCTGCAGGCCGTGTGGATGTGCCCACGAGCATGGTCTACAAAGGCAGCCACTACACCGTGGTTTATCGCATGGAGCAAATGCTCATCACCGATGTGGTGATCGAAGGCGTGAGCCTCATCGCCAACTACCGCAGCCAGTTGGATGCTCAATTTAAAAAAGGTGGCGCAAACGCCGTCATAAGCTCTCTTACGCAGTCTGTCTCCCGCCCTCAATGAAATACCACGTATTCACCCTCCGTCTGTTGTTGCTGGCAGCCACTCCGCTGCTGACTGATTGCAGTACCCCAGCGACCAACACCGCTGCGAAACCCGTCGCAGAAGCCGCCGTCAAGGGCAAGGCCGCAGACAAACCCGCGAAGGGCGATGACGGAGAAGTGGATGAATATGCCACGGCGTCGGACATCTCCGACCCGCTTGAAAAGCTCAATCGCGGCACATTCTGGGTGAACGATCAGCTCTACACCTTCCTCTTCCGTCCGATCTCAAAAGGCTATGAGCTCATCCTGCCAAGGCCAGT
>JAPLUN010000442.1 GCA_026397715.1 Verrucomicrobiota bacterium | reverse complement strand
GAACCGATGTGTTGCGTGCAAATCGCCCGGATCGCATTATCTCCCAACACAATGAATCGACTTTGCTCCACCGCCCTTTTCTTCGTTCTCGCCGTTTTCCATTTTCCAAGTGAAAGCAGAGCGGCAGATCCCGTCCGCGTCGCATGTGTGGGTGACAGCATCACCGAAGGCGTCGGCACTCAAAATCCAAAGCAAGACAGCTACCCAGCGAAGTTGCAGGAGGTTCTCGGCTCGGGTTGGCACGTCCAAAACTTCGGTGTGGGTGGCCGCACGATGCTGAGAAAAGCGGACCCGTTCGATCACCATCCAGCACTCGATTCCAATCCAAACATCATCATCGTTGCTCTCGGCACCAACGACGCGAAGGCTGCCATCTGGGCCGGCCATAAAACCGAATTTGTCGGCGACTACGTGGCCATGATCAAAGAGTTCCAGGCACTGCCCAGCCACCCCAAGGTCTTCGCATGCCTGCCACCGCCCGCTTTTCCTGGCAACTGGGGCATCACCGAGGACGTCATCCGCGACGAGGTCATCCCTGCCATCAAACAAGCCGCTCAAATTGCCGGCATCGGGTTGATCGATCTGCACACGCCGCTGCTGGAAAACAAACCTTGGTTTCCTGACACCGTGCACCCGAATGGAGAAGGAGCCAAACGCATCGCTGAACTCGTGGGGACTGCCATCAAGGCAAAGTAAAGAGGTCGCACAAAGAGAGGGATCAACTTGATCCCTCTACGAGGCGCTTTCACTCAACGCTTCCAAACTGGGGAATCAAGATGATCCCCCTCCCGGCTCTGTCTTACGACACCAGGGGCAGCAGCTTGCCGAGGAGATCGCTGATCTTCACGCGCTCCTGTTCGCCGCTGTCACGGTGGCGCAGGGTCACGGTATCCAGCAATTCGGGGCCTTTTTCGCCGAGGGAGTCGAAGTCGATGGTCACGCCGAAGGGCGTGCCGACTTCGTCCTGGCGTGCGTAGCGGCGGCCGATGGCGGCGGTCTCGTCGTAGAAGCAGTTCATGTGCTTTTTGAGCAGTGCATAGACCTCACGCGCCTTGGCGACGAGTTCGGGCTTGTTCTTGAGCAGCGGGAAGACACCGACTTTGACCGGAGCGACGCGGGGATGGAGGCGCAAAATGGTGCGAGTCTCGACTTTGCCGTTCACGTCTGCTTTTTCTTCTTCGACGAAAGCCTTGGCGAGAACGGCAAGCGCCATGCGGTCGAGACCGGCGGAGGGTTCGATGACGTGGGGGAGGTAGTTGCCTTTGAAGAGGCGGTCGAACCATGCACGCACATCGGCTTCTGGCATTGGCTCACCCTTGATTTTGGAAGCTTCGGCGGCGAGGCGTTTCTGAATAAGGGCCTCCTTCTGCTCGTCGGTGAGCTTCGCTGCGGCAGCCTTGAGCTCGTCGTCAAAGACCTCCAGCGTCTTGGTGCTGTGCTTCTGATGCTGCGACAAATCGAAATCGCCACGGGCGGCGATGCCTTCGAGTTCTTCGGTGCCGAAGGGGAATTCGCAGAGGATGTCCACGCAGGCGCGGGCGTAGTGGGCGAGGTCGTCGGAGGTCTGCCAGTAGTACTCCAGCACGTCGCCAAGGCCGATGCCTTCATAGAACTTGGTGCGTTGGTCGACCCAGTAGCGGTGCCACATCTGCCAGCCCCAGTTGGGCTTTGGCTCGCTGAGGTCTGCGCCTTCAATCCACGGGGCGACTTCGCCGCTGATGATCTCGACGGCTTCGTCGGGCTTGATGAAGAACTCGAGTTCCATCTGCTCAAACTCGCGGCTGCGGAAGGTGAAGTTCTTCGGTGTGACCTCGTTGCGGAAGGCCTTGCCGATCTGGCCGATGCCGAAGGGCACCTTGACGCGGCTGGAGTCGAAGACGTTCTTGAACTGCGCGAAGATGGCCTGTGCGGTTTCTGGGCGCAGGTAGGTGACGTCGGCCTCGGTCGCTGTTGGGCCGAGGTAGGTCTTGAGCATGAGATTGAAGGGACGCGCCTCGCCAAGAGCACCGCCGGTTTCCGGGTGGAAATCGACACTGCCATTCACGGCATCGATCTTCTCTTCATTGAGCAGTTCGATTTCCTCGGGCTTGCCTGCGGATTCACCGGCATTCTGCGCGATCAAGGCGCGGATGCGTTTGCGGAAGCTTTCGATGTGCTCGCCATTCTTCATCAAAGCGGACACCGTGCGGTCCCAGCGCCAGCCGCTAGGGGAAGTGGCACCGCTGTATTTCATGACGACGCCGTCCTGCGGCTCCACATGGTCCGCACGCACGCGCTTGTTGGTCAGCGAGCACTCACGCATGAGATCGGCAAAGGTGTCCACGTGGCCGCTGGCCTTCCAGATGGCCGGGTTCATGAGGATGCTGGCGTCCAGGCCGAGCACAAGATGAAGCCGCGGCGCTTGCAGAGGGAAACGATCTTCTCCATTTGCGCGATAGAGTTCTTGGCGTCGGTGGACATGGTAGGTGGGACGATTGAGGGGTATGAGGTGTGCCGAATGACTGGATTGCCACCGGCGAGGGGGCGCGAAAGGAGCACCAGCATGCCTGTGGTGCAACGCTTTTCAGCCCCACAGCTCCCCTGCGCGCAGCCATTCTTTCACTAGGTCCCGAAACGCCAGCACCGCCGGATCGTCCCCTTCCTTGGCCCACACCATCACCAGCGGGATTGTCTGCTGCGGCTTGAGCGGGATCAGGGCGAGGCTCTTGTTCGCCGTGCTTTCCGGCACAACGCCTATGCCAGCGCCCGCCTCAACGTATTGCAAGACCGTGCCGATCAGACTTGGCGTGTGCTTCACCCGCGGGGCGAAACCCGCTTCCTCAAAAGAGGCATGGATGGCGTCATGGGAACCAGCCCCCTCCCGCCGCGCCAGAAGGATGAGCGGCTCGCCCGCGAGCTTCATCCAATTCAGCGAAGTCAGCTTCGCCCAGGGATGATCAAGCGGCACGGCGGCGCAGAATTTTTCCTCCCGCAGCAGCAGCGTCTGCAAACCCAGGGCATCATGTGCAAAGACGGGGCGGGTCAAACCGACCGACAAACGGCCCTTTGAAACCATTTCCCACACGCGCTCCGGAGTGCGCTCCTCCAGAATCACCGTAACACGCGGGAAGCGTTTGCCATATTCTTTGAGCAGCCGCGCCAGAAACGGACGCGTAGGCGGACCGATGTAGCCGAGCCTCAGTTCACCCTCCTCCCCCTTGGCTGTTCGGAGCACGCGGCGCATGGCATCGTCCAGGCGTTCAAGAATCAAGCCCGTCTCATGCAGCAACACGACGCCGGCCGGAGTCAGCCGTGGTGAACGCCGCTCCCGCTCAATCAATTGCGCACCCAGCTCGCGCTCCATCTCCTGTACTGCGCGGCTTATGGCCGGCTGGGCAATACGCAGCCGCCGCGCAGCACGCGAGAAGCTCAATTCCTCTGCCACAGCTTGAAAATATCGTAAATGACGCAATTCCATAATCGGTGCCCTCTTATACCGTATCGGCATCAAACAAATAACGAAAGTCTATTTTCGTTACCAGCGCTTCTGCGACAATCTGAGGTCAATTCATGAATAACGTCTCCCTTGCCGTCCAGTTCTTCCTCCAGATCGCCGTCATCTTGCTCGCCTGCCGCGTGGTGGGGGCCATCGCGGCGCGCTTTGGTCAGCCACAGGTCGTTGCAGAGATGATCACCGGCGTGCTGCTCGGCCCATCCTTGTTTGGCATGCTGGCTCCTGAATGGCAACAGTGGCTCTTCCCCTGGGACAAGACTCAAAAACTCCGTGACACCTCCTGCTATCTTTTCCCAGCATCGCAACTCGGGCTGGCGCTCTACATGTTCATCGTCGGCATGGAGTTCCGCGTGGACATCGTCAGGAAGCGCTTGAAAAGCAGTGTCGCTGTCTCAGTTGCCGGAATGGTCACGCCGTTTCTTCTCGGTGCCGGGCTTGCATGGGTTCTCTTCCACCATACCGAGCTGTTCCCGAAAAAGACCTCGCTCCTTGAGGCCATGCTCTTTCTGGGAGCTTCCATGTGCATCACGGCATTCCCGATGCTGGCGCGCATCATTCACTTCAAAGGACTCGCCGGCACCACCATGGGCACCGTCGCCATCGGGGCGGGTGCCATCGACGATGCCACGGCCTGGATTCTTCTCGCGGTCGTACTCGCCAGTTTTGACAACAACATCAGCCACGCTCTCTACAACATCGGTGGCGCCATCGGTTTCGTGAGCGTCGCACTGCTCATCATCCGACCATTGCTCGCGAAGTTCTCCACGCTGCTGATTCAAAACGAAAAACTCACGGATGCCGGACTGGTCATTGGCATCGCGATGATGTCTTTGGGGGCGTGGTTCACCGATCTGATCGGCCTGCATGCGGTGTTCGGCGCTTTCATCATGGGAGCAGCCATGCCACGCGGCCTGATGGTGCGTGATCTGTGCGCACGTATTCAGCCCCTGGCCGTGGCGCTGCTGCTGCCGTTGTTCTTCACCTACTCCGGGCTGAACACAAAGATCGGCCTGCTCAACACCTGGTACCTCTGGGGTATGTGCGCCGCAGTGCTCGTAGCTGCGGTGATGGGCAAATGGATGGCCTGCACCCTGGCGGCACGTGCCACCGGCATCTCCCCACGTGAATCGATGGGCATCGGCATCCTCATGAACGCTCGCGGTTTGATGGAGCTGATCATCATCAACATCGGCCTGCAGCGCGGCATCATTTCGGAAGGCTTGTTCGCCACTCTCGTCATCATGGCCGTGGTCACCACGCTCATGGCATCGCCGATTTTTGAGCGCCTCGTGGGTTCCGGCACTTACAAGCCGGAACCGGATGGAGACGAGCAACTCAGCATGTAGCGGGCTCCTCCCCAGCACGTCATGCCAACGCAGACGCGACCTTAGGCTGCTTTGGCAGATGTGATGCAGCGACATCTTCCGCAGTTTCACCCCAGCTGCACCATCCTTCACGAATCTCCAGCATGGCCCACTCGGCCAGCATGCCAAAGAGCTTGATGGCGTCGTTGCGGTGGATCTTGAAACCGGTGATGAGGCTACGGTTGTTGCGATTCGTTTTGCCGAGTTCCTTCGTGCGGCGGCGGCGACGGGCGATCTGCGCAAACCGCCGGTTGTAAGTGCTCATGAGATTGAAGACGAACCCCTGTCCCGTGGCAAAAGGTGGCGTAAATAAGGCTGTGGCCCCCTGCTCAAACGGATGTCTCACCACACCCCAGAAATAGAGCCCAAGGTCGAGGCGATAGGCCAGATCCATGAGATCATACTCGCCCATGTACTCATAGTTGTCCTTGTAGAGGGACAGGAACCAGCAGCGGTGGCTGGTGGAGAAAGTGTGATTGTACTGCGGCACCAGTTCGGCCATGGATGCGCCATTCCTCTGCTGAGTTATCAGATTTGCGGCACTGCTCGTGGTGTAAGAAATCCAGTCCATACCCGGACTGTAAAACGGGTCCATGAATGCAGCCGCATCTCCCGCCAGCACAAAGCCGTCTCCGGCAAAGGTGGTGCTGTAATAGGCGAGATTCTTGCGCCAGTGCACATCGCTATCGTCATACTGTGCGTCTGCCAGCAGATCACGTGCGACGGGATGCTTCAGGAGGAAGCTCTTCAGGCGATCGCCCACCTTGCCGCCCTCGGTCGGGATATCGACGATGCGCTGGTCGAAGACGACGCCCACGCTCATATCG
>JAPLUN010000100.1 GCA_026397715.1 Verrucomicrobiota bacterium | reverse complement strand
AAAGCGGTCAACGCGCAAGGAAAAGCAGAGCTTGAAACCCTCGCACGTGGTGTGACGGATGCGAAGGGAGACGCCAACGAGGAAAGAGAAAATGAAGCGATGCGCGTTGCCAACATCGTCAAAGCCGAAGTCAGTGCGGCCAAAGTCAAAAGGCAGCTTGAGACCCTCAAAAATTCGAATAACAAGGCGGATAAAGATGAGTATAACAGGCTGATCCAAAATCCCGCAGAAATCGCCAGGATGTTTTGGAATGAGATGCGTCCGCCAGATAAACGCATCCCCCCCAGAGAAGGCACAAAACATCAAACCAATACGTATCGAATGCCGGAAAGCAGCATCTACGGAGGGTACGATTTCACCCATGTGCTCAAGACGCTGGGCAACGGAGTGACGCACGAAATACTCATGCATCAAACTCCTGTGAGAGACGAGTATCAACCGGGGCCGAATCAAAAGCTCAGGTAAAAACGCCTTCTCGCATGAGGCACGATGGAAAGATGCACCATAAATGCTCATAGAGCCCGGTGCACTGGCACACTCTCCCCTCACCTCTTCCCCTTTCTCCGTGCCAGCGCGCTATGCACCGCAGCATGCGCCTTGGCGGAGGCGGGCTGGGTTTCTTTGACGGCATCCGTCTTCAGCAGCTCATCCATCTCCTTTAGCAGCTCCGCCACATTCTCCTCCGGTGCGGTGGTGATGCTTTGAGCGGCATTTCTGATGCGCCCGGACATCTCCTGGCGAAGTGCGGGAAATGAAACGCTGTGCGGCCAAAGCTGGAGCAGCATGCTCAGCACGGCCTGCTGTTCCGCGACGCTGAAGGCCGCGCCGTTTGCAGGCGTGGGATCGGCGGCGGGCCTGCCCAGCCAGCGCACGCTGAGGAGCAGATCCGCATCATGCCCGGACCAGAGGTAAAGGGAGTAGCGGAGGTACGTGAGGTCATCATCCTTCGTAGCAGCGGCTGCACCAGCCAGGGCCGCGCACTGCCAGGCAGGATCGCGCTTGTCGTTTCCCCAGAGTGCGAGGGTTTCCCAAGCCCACACCTTGGCCTGGGCATCGGCACTCTGGAGCAAGGGGAGGGCGGCGGGGATGGCCAGCGGCGCGGCAGCAGGCCCCATGCACTCAAACGCACGCAGAATGCTGAAACCGAGCATCACGTCTCCGTCTTTGAAATGCTGCACCAGCGCCGGGGTGACGAGGGGCACCACACCGGGGCCGAGCTGCCCCAGGGCCTCCGCCGCGGCATGCTGGGAGTAGTCGATCAGATGCCCGACAGGATGCGTGTCCGGGTGGTCGAGCACTGCCAGCAGCTCCCTGGCAGCGGGTGCAGCCGCCGGGCCCAGGCGCCCGAGTGAGATGATGGCGCGCAGCCTGCTCGCATCATTGGTCTTCTTGAGAAATGGCAGCAGCGCAGGCACCACCACCGGGGCGGCAGCCGGCCCCAGCCTGTAGATGTAATTGGCGGTCAGGTACCTCACGTGGTCATTCGTGCTCTTCAGCAGTGGCAGCAGAGCACGCGCCACGGTGGGCGCGGCTTCATCCCCCACGTGGAGCAGGGCATACATCGCATGCAGCTGCACGTTGGGGTTCGCATCCTGCAGGAGCGGCAGCAGATCCTTCAAATACGGGGTGATCTTTGGCCCGATGGCCTGAACAAAGCTGGACACCGCCGAGCGGGTGTATTCTGAATGCACGAACAGCACCGGGTCTTTGAGCTGGCGCACGATCTGGGAGATGAATTCGGGTGACGACTCCAAATCCGCCGCCGTCATAACGTAGAAGATCTCATCCAGGCTGAAGAAGCCGAGGCTTTCTAAAAAGCCAGTCTCTTCCGGCAACGGTTTGTAAGCCTTGAGCAGGCGCAGCAGCGCCTCGCGGCAGGCGGCCTCCTCCCGGCCCATGCCCCGCAGGGCAAGGGCGGCGCTGCAGACCACGCGGAGGCTCGGGTCCTGCAGCAGCAGGACGAGGGCGCTGCTCATCTCAGATGTGGCCAGCGTGCCGGCGCGACCCAGCGCCTTCACAGCATCCTCACGCACCGAAAAGCTGGGAGCGTGAAGCTGCGTGAGCAGTTCCTTCACCCTCTCCGGCGCGATCTTCTCGGGCGCCCTTTTTTTGCTCTTCGCCTCTTCGGACTGGAAGGGATCATGCCCCTTCCCGGCTGGCGTTTGGCCGCCGGATGCAGGCTTGGCACTCAATTGCTCCAGCACTTTTGCCGCTTGTTTTTTGATCTCCTCATCCGGGCTTTGCAGCAGCGGCTCCAGGTCCTTCGCGGTGAGAAGGGTGCGCGCCCAGCCTTCGGAGCTGATGTGCTGCACGGCATGCGAGCGCACCTCCGGCGACGGATCCGCCAGCGCGGCACGCAGGCCGCGCTCCTGCCATGGAAGAGGCCGGGGGCTCTGCTTGTCTCCAGGTGAGGAAAAGTACTCCTGAGCCACAGCGATGCACGGCAAGGCAAGCATCGCACAGACCACCCAGCATACCCTGTCAGCACGAACCCTGTATAGAAAAGACATGCCGTGGATTACACCACTCCCATGGCGGGGTGGGCAAGGTTTTTTTGCAGGCAGCAGAAAGCCAGAGCCGCCCCGCCGCTGCCGTGAACCTGCCGGACGAGGCCTCTCCATCCCCCGCGTGAATACCAATAATTGAGAACAAATATTACATCATACCACTCTCAGTTATCTTTTTATTTGCACCCCCAAATCGAGGCCCAAAAATTTCAGCATGGCCTTCATTTTCTCCACCTCCCACCTTCCTGAAACCCGTGTCAGCCGTCCTGATCACCTGGAAGAGGAGGACGACGAGGATGGCATGCAGCAGCCCATGCCCCGCGCCGGCGGCGTCCGCGCCTTCAGCCACCTGCCGGTGCGTGACAATCCTGCGCCTTCCACCAGCCCGCTCCGGGAAGACAGCCCACGTGGAGAGATCGGCCCGATCCCTCCACGCTCCGCAACCCCCACCAGCCCCGCGCCCACCAGAATGGAGGATCAGGATGATCCCCCTCCTTCAGAAGCCAACCCCGAGCACGACACCACCCCGCAAGACCACGCAGACGACAGGCCTTGGTACATGCCCCGCATCACCACTCAAGACCTGCCCCCGCAGGATCACGATGAGGACGCAAACGCCCCCTCCCCCAAACCCTGGGAAAACACCACCCGCAGCTCCGGCTTCAACGGCGCGCCTCCCGCAGACCGCAGCACCTCCAGCACCCGCACCAGCGGCTTCTCCCCCTCCCCGCAAGACCTCCGCGACGCCTTCCATTCTCCCACACCAGACTCTACCACCCGAGAAGCCTCCGCTCAAGACAGCCGCCCCGCCCTGACCCGAGGCCGCATTTTTGAAAAGCGCAGCGCTCCAGCGGCGTTTTTGATGCAGCAGATGGCAAAGGGTCCCAGCGGACCGCCGCCACAACAACGCCTCCAAGAATCGCAACGATCCATTGCAGCGCGGCAGCAGCCAGTGCGTGGGACCACTCCGCCGGCAGACGGCAACAACCCCGCAGCGAATAGCCAGGCCTTCAGCCCCTATCAGGGACAAGCCTCAGACAAGATGGATGAAGGACGGGGGACCTCATCAAACAATGTCTCAGTGGCCGGGGACACAGGCGCACTGCGGCCAGGAAGAAGCGCAGATCCGGACCAGCCAGACTCAAATGAACTCCTCAAAACTAGAGATGAAATGGCAGAACTGCTGCTCACGCGACGAGCGGTCTATGACGAAATGGGTCTGGGAAATATGCCAATCTCCACCGATGGGCTGACACGACTCATGGAACTGGACTATCAGCGCGGGCTAGTCGCCAAGAGCGACATATTCGGAATGACATTCCTGGATCTCATGGCACGCGCCGACGACGCATATCTTTACCACATTGAACCAAACAAGGAAGCACATCCGGGACATGAAGGAACCCGCGGTTCTGGTTTTGAGCTTGAGCAAAGCCCGAAACCTCAATATGACAATCCATACATCAAACCCATGATCCGTGGCAAATCCGACGCCTACTTTAGCTGGGAGATCAATTACAATGTCGTCGGTCAGTGGATACGGATTGCAGGTTATAACAAGATTGAGGCCGCGCATTTTCTAGCTGCCTGGCTCGCAAAAAGTCCTTCCAAATGGAAATCTCTCGATTTAGACAGGCAAACCTGGTTTTGGATCGGCTATAATTATGCAAATGCGCGTCAAAGAGGCTGGCACCCTGCTGGACGTGCCCCTGGACCCAAGCCAGGGAACTATTGGTGGCTGACTCCACCGCCAGCCTCTTATCCATCAAGGCCGCAGGAACGTCCCCGGTTTTAAACTAAAGTTTGCCCCTTCCGCCACTCTCAAACTAAAGTTTCCGGCATGATTCAATGGGATGCCAAGTTTTTTTCCAGCCGATTCTTCATTTCAAGCCTGTGGTTGGCGCTTGGCTTGATCCTTGGTTTTTGGATGGATTTTTTCCACGGATGGTGTTTTGGCAGTGGCATCGAGTTTGATTTAACTGACCCTGAAAAATACCTGGTGCTGGCTGTTTCGTTCTGTGCGTGCCTTTTTTTCAATCGAAAAAAGAAAAGGAAATCATTTCACGACGGCATGTTTTTTCGACATGACGTCAAAGCCCTGGCATCGCTGCTGATCATGGGATTTTTTTCGTACTGCCACCTCCTGCCGTCCACGGTTCGCAACACCGTTTTTAAATGGGGAATCATCACCTTTTTGCGCGATTATCCCGGGGATGCCGCCGTCCTCAGGAAATTGCTGATCGAGAAAAAACCTGATCCGGCACAGGCGCTGCCCTCCTCCTCTTTTATAGGTTTTGACGGAATGGGAGAACAATGGCAGACCGAATTACGTCCCTTGTGGATCGTCTATTCCAAGCGCTGCAACACACTTATCTTCAAGGAGCATTCTAGATACGTAGTCGCCGTATTTCCGGACAGCGTGGACGAGGCAACGGCAAAACAAATCATTGCGGCGGACAACACCAGGATTCCATGTTTTGAGGGACGCCGTGTGTTCAGCACTACAGCGTACGGGGTGACCTTGGTTTGGGAAGACATCACTTAAAATGGAAATCTGGCCCCCAAGTGGGAGGACAAACATGCCAACAAACATGCCAGGCATTTTGCCTCGGTTGTCACTGAGGCACTGCGAGGCCGCTTGAAACTGCTCTGGCAGTTTGAGCAGCTTACCACTGGTTCAATAAAGATGAAATAAAAGCTTCGTCGCCTTTCTGGAAACCTATGCGATTTTGGAGGCATGTGCGTCATGTCTGCCACCAGCCTCCGCCCCCTGGGCCTGCCGTTCGCCCTCCTGTTCTCCATCACCTGCGGCGGCCTGAAGCTGAGGGCGCAGTCGGAAGGGGACCTCATGATTGCCAAAGACAAACAAGAACGCGCGGAGACCCTGCGCCTGGCGGGAAGCAGCAGCGTCACAGACAGAAATCTGGCCATCCGAAGACTCTGCGTCTGGGACAAGGACTATGAACTGCTGTGGAAGCTGATGAACGATGCCGACCCCACCGTGCGCCTGAATGCCATCGATGCCATTTCAAGCGCGACGCACAAGGTGGCCGTAAATCTCACGACAGAGCTGGCACAGAAAATGGCGCCCCTGCTGGAGAAGGAGGTGACGCAGGAGCGCATCGATGCAGCATTTAAACCCGGCCGGATTCAGAATGAGGCGGCGTCCTTGGTGGTCTGCTCCACGCTGGCGCTGGATCTTCTCTACGCCGAGTACCCGCAGCTCAGGAAACCCAGGGCCGATGGCGCACGCTGGCAGGATGTGGGGCTGCATCCCCTGATGGTGAAGCTGGCAGCAGCGCGCCGCGAGACCTCTGACTTTCTCGATCTCCGCTACCTCCATATGCTGCAACGCATCGAAGATGTCGGCCTTCTGGTACTGGAGCTGGAGCCCCTGGCAGAAACTCTTGATGACGAAAAACTTCCCTCCACCCGGCTGCTGACCACGGTGGAGAGGCTGTGGCGCGCCCATCCGCTGCTGGGTGAGAACAAGCCGCTGTACTTCATGCTGCTGGTGCAGCTAAGCCCGCGTCTGAATTCGCTGCGACCTCGCATCCTGGGACCGATGCCTGAAGGGCCGGACAAGGCGTGGGCTGCCGAACTGCTCGACCACATCGCCACAGACATCCAGTCCGCCCGCGAGAAGCTTATCCTGTAATGCGTGCTGTCCCGCCTGCCGCAAATCCCAAACGTGACTACTGGTGCTTCATCAGCTACCGGCATGCTGACAACAAGCAACCGGGCCGCCAGTGGGCGACGTGGCTGCACCAAGCTCTGGAGAATTATGAGGTGCCGACAGATCTGGTGGGAACACCCAATCAGCGCGGCGATGTCATCCCTGAGCGGATCTTTCCCGTGTTTCGGGATGAGGAAGAACTGCCGGCGGATGCGGACCTCTCACAGCCCATCGAGCGGGCGCTACAGCACAGCATGACACTTCTGGTGCTGTGCTCGCCCAGAGCGGTGAAAAGCGAGTATGTGGCCAAGGAGATCCTGGGCTTCAAGAAGCTGGGCAAGCATGACAGGATCCTCGCGGCCATGATCGATGGCGAGCCGAACGCCACGGATAATCCGGAGAAAGGCGGGGTGGAGCGTGAGTGTTTTCCGGTGCCGCTGCGCTTCAAGCTGGACCCGCAGGCGGAGGACCTCGGCACGGAGCACACAGAGCCCGTCGCGGCGGATTTCCGCCTGCCGGACGGGTCGGAGGGATGGACGACCCCTGCGGCGTACCGGGAGTCTTTGCGCGGCCTGCGGCTGCCTGAAAAGGAGATCAATGCACGCGTGGCCGCGTATTCAAAGCAGCAGTCATTGATGCTGCTGAAGATCATTGCCGGTGTGCTGGGCATTGATCTGGGGATGCTGACCAAGCGGGACATGGCCTACCAGCTGGAAAGACAGAAGCAGAGAGCGCGGACCCTTCGCAACTGGCTGATCCTGGTGGGGGCAGTGGGGCTGGCGGCCGTGGCGCTGGGCCTGATGGCCAGGCATCAGCAGCAGGAGGCGCAGGCGCAGCAGAAGGCCGCTGTCCGCCAGACCGGGATCGCGACACTGCGCAATGCCTCGCTGCTGATCCCGGCGCGGGAGTTTGCACGGGCGAATGAGGCGCTGGAAAACGTGCCCCCGGCGCAGCGCGGGTGGGAGTGGCACAGCCTGAAACGGCGGCTGGATGCGCGGGATGCGGTTTACGCCCTGAAAGATCTGCCGCCGGAGGCAGGCTTTGGGCTGATCATGTTCAGCGTGCTTCAAAACCCGTACCGGGAGCTGGAGCCGGTGAGTGGCGGCGGCATGGGGGTGCGTCTGATGCCCTGGGCAGAGCCTGTGCGGCTGGCCCTTCCCCCCGGAGACTGGAATCACGTGCACCTGCAGGCAGAAATGAAGCATGCGCTGGTCATGAGCGAGACGCGCAGCCTCCTCGTGCCAGTGCAGGAGCTGTGGTACGGAGTGTTCTCCGCCCTCTGGCCGGAGCCCATGATGGAGGAGCGGAAGAAACACCCGCCGCTTGCGGCAGACACGCCTTCCTTTGATCTCGGCGGGCCGGTGCATTCCGCAGCCTTCACCTTGGAAGGTGTCCTGCATGCGCTCCGTGAAGGCGGCATCATCGAACGGTGGAAGCAAAGCACCACGAATCCCGGCGTGTGGGAGCTCCAGCAGCGACGTCAGGAAAAGGAGGATGAAGGTGGAGTCCTATGGGCCTCGCCGGATGGGAAGCACCTGGTGCAGGCACGCACAGCCACCAGCGGCATCCGTGTCTCCCGCCTGGACCCGCTGACACTGCAGCCGCTGGGCAGCGTGGACGGCGGGGATGCGATGCACCCCTCAGCCGAGATCCACGATGCGACCCTCCTCAAGGATGGGCGGCTGATGCTGGCCTACACCAGCTTTGAGACCTGGAACCACCGCCGGGTGGGCGGCACGCTCTGCCTGCAGGAGTTTTCACCGGAGGACATGAAGACCGGAGCGCGGCCCGTTCCAGAAACCGAAGATGACGATGCAGCCGGGCACGCGCACCTGCTGTATGACGAGGAGCACACCTTCACCTCCCTCACACTGCCTGCGGAGGTGAGCTACCCCGCACCGCATGACGAGGAGCTGGCTCCTGCATCCGGGCCGGACGCCGCGGCAGAGCCGGAAGAAGAGGAAGAAAAAGTCTGGGCCAGCATCGCGGAATGGGAAGGCGGCAGCGGCCTGCTGCTCTCCTGGGGTGTGCAATCCCACCGGCTGGAGGGGTTTGGCACCGCCCCCTGCATCGCCACAGTCGCAGCGGCCCGCTGCCTCTACACCCTGCATGCAAACGCCACGGTGGGCGAGTGGATCATCAGCAACCACCTCCCTCCGCAGCGGGGAGACTCCGCCGAGCTTTCAGAAGACGCGCGGGAAAGCACCCAGCCTTCGGACTATTCCTCCGCGCCTGACGGACGCTTTTTCCCCTCCTACGATGTTCCGAATGAGGGCGGCTCCTACAGCACGGACTCCGGCCTTTTTCCCGGACCTGGCTCCAGCCTCATTCACCTGGAGGCCGATGAAGACCGCCACAAGACACTGCGCCACATCGACTTCAACAGCGGCGGCCCCGTGGAGACCTCCCTCAAGGCCGGAGACCTGGTGGACCCGTCTGGGAGACTGCCCGGCAAGGACGAAGACTTCGACCCGTACCGCCGACAGCCTGATCTTTGGTCTCGAAGAAACGGCCGGCTCTGCGCGATGGCTCTCACTGAGGGGACGCTGTACGGTCTTTTCCTCCACTCGGACGATCCGTTGCTGGCAGAAACCCCGGACCCGCAGGGACATCGAGGTCCTGGAGAACACCCAGTCATCGGTGCCTGGGATGCGGAAACGGATGAATGGCTCACCTACTACGGCTTCGCGAACTACACGGAGGCAGACACGGAAGCGCCCGAGGACGAGAAAGAACCGTTGTATGAGGTGCTGCCCTCCACCTCTCCGGGGACACGGCGCCTGCGCGCGGTGCTGGAAGATGGCCAGCAGGTGGTCTTTGAGTTCGCCCTCGGGCTCGAGGCCTCCCTCTCCGCCCTCTCACCGGACGGCAGGCGCAGAGCAGTGGTGAACGGCCGCCGCCTCACCATTCACGATGCGGCAGACAATGCACTGCTCCTTGAGCACCCTCTGAGCAACCACGTGGCCAATCCGCGCCTGATTTGCTGGAGCGAGGACGGGCAGCTCCTCGGCATCGCCTTTGGCGGATCAGACCCCGCCCGCATCGGATGCATGGTGTGGGATGGGCGCGCGCATGCATTTCACGACGCGGCCCGTTGCAAGCTCGTGCTGGTCATGGCGGAGGCGAATGAAAAAAAGAAGGCCGCACTCGGCCGGATCTACGCCCAGAGTCTGGCCAGCAGCGCGAGCCTCGGCACCACCCTGGGCATTCGCTGGGACGGCATGGAAAGCAAAGACGTCGAGGCGATCGCCCGCAGCATCATGCGTGGAAAGGTTTCCAATGACCGGTTGTACGAGGGCAAAACCGTCACCTTTGAACTCTCGGAGGAAAACCTGCGTGCGGCCCTGCCTCACCTGCGGTTTCATCCGGAGACAGGGATCGAGATCATCCCCCGACCTGCCCA
Source organism: Verrucomicrobiota bacterium (assembly GCA_026397715.1). GTDB lineage: Bacteria > Verrucomicrobiota > Verrucomicrobiia > Verrucomicrobiales > Verrucomicrobiaceae > Prosthecobacter. The sequence continues at coordinate 1,785 of JAPLUN010000100.1, read as the reverse complement.
GATCGAGAAAAGACCGCCAGTCTCCGTCGCTGCACCCGCCCCTCTCCCGGGCCTTCTCTCCCCGCCCACCCAGCCCAAGCCCGTCCCAAGGCGGTAGCGGTGCCACACAGCCAAAATGGGGTCAGCGTGCAAATTCTTGACAAATTTTCACCCCCTCTTCCACCCGCTCTTTCGCCCTCCCGGGCACGGCACGCGAGACCGCCCGCCGCCCGCCGCCCGCCCCTAAAACGTCCAGTTCAGCGACACGGTGCCAAAGAGCTGCGGGGCGATCTGCGCGTTGAACTCCTTGGTGCGGTACACCACGGCGTAGGACATCTTGGTGTTGCGCCAGTTGATCACAAAGCCTGTGCTCAGGTCCGCCACGAAGACGTTGTGTCCCACGGAGGGGCTGTTGCCAATTGTGTTGCCGTCCAGAAAGATGTTGTGCGCCACGGCGCGGCCGTCCGCACGCGCAAAGACGTGGAAGCCCAGGGGGAACCACGAGCGGTCCGCACCCAGCGAGCCATCCACCGGAGTGGAGGCGGCGGACGAAGGGCCGATGGAGGGTGTGCCGTAGTCGTCCGGCAGGTTGAAGCCCATGCGGAATTCACCGCCCACATTGGCGTAGTCCTTCACATTCCCCGCCGTCGCGCCGGCATGCGGGAGAAATTCCCACTCCGCGCCGCTGCGCTTCACGATGTGCGGCCAGCGCCAGGTGCGCTCATACGCCAGGGTGACGCCGATCTCATTGTGCAGCTGGTGGTCCCAGCCGTTCGGGTGGTCAAAGCCGCGCGCATCATGCACGTAGCGCTGCGCCTCCTGCGCATACGAGTAGGAGCCCACCACGCCGATGTCCAGCACCAGGATGTTGCGCACGCGGTCCGTCTTCCACACGACACCGTTGGACACATACAGCCAGCCTGCATAAGGGCGGTCATTCAATGCAGGCGTGAAGGTCTCCGTATTGTCAGGCGTGTAAATATCCTGCCCGATGGAGTGGACGACGTTCTTCTGGTAGTTGGTGTCATGAATGCCGGGAATCAGCTCAAACAGCGGCAGCATCATGCTGGCATGCGGCGTGCCGCTGAGGCGGGAGAGATCCGGCGAGGTCCAGCTCAGCTTCACGCCGCTGGTGTAGTAGCGGTCCGTGCCGGCGAAGAGATCGTTTTCGAGGTAGATGCCCATCGTGCCGCCCGTATTGGGCGCCTCGGCCCGGGCAGAGGCCGGCGCCAGCACCGCCAGCAGAAGAGTGGCGGAGAGCGCGGAGAAAAAGTGTTTCATGAGTGAATGCAGTGAGAAAGTGTGTGGTAGACGGTGCAGCGCGGGATTTCTTCAGTGGGCAGAGCAATTAAAAGCGCCAGACACCCGTCCCATCAGATCAGGGGACTCACATAAGGAACGAAGTACTGTCCCCCACGCGGCCGCTTTGCCAAGCAAAAGCGTTGCTGAAAAGCCTTAGGGGCTCCCCAACAACGCTTCGAAAGCTTGCGCGCTCTGGATTAGCGGGAGGCGTGCTCGATGTGGCCGCCCACATGCTCCACGTCCTGGCCGAAGCCACGAACGGTGCGGCAGCTGGTGCCGACGAGGGTCAGGGCCGCGGATGCGAAGACGAGAAGTGCGATGCGTGTGATGGATGTTTTCATAGGAATGGTGTGTGTTGTTCAGTTCGGGGAGAGGAGAGAGAGTTTTAAAAAGAGCAGGCCCGCACGGTGGGCGCGCTCCGGGGTGGGCAGCTTACTTCTGCACGGCATCCACACGGGCCTTGGCGGCGGCAGCTTCGGCATCGGCCTTCTTCTTGTCGGCATC
>JAPLUN010000528.1 GCA_026397715.1 Verrucomicrobiota bacterium | reverse complement strand
CGCGATAGTTTCATCAGTGAAAACCTTGCTGAGACAGGGGCGTTATGCATGAACTCTTGCATGCTTTCATATGTGATTCCTGGCAAGCTACTGCAAACAGTTATTCCTGGCTTCCTAAATCTGCGTTCATCAGGGCCTCATACCAGTGGCAGGAGTTCCTTGATGGGATCGCCGAAGGGCAGGATGGGCATTGGGCGACCCTGGAAGTCATCAAAGGTGTCTTCCGGGTCGATGCCCAGGTGCTGGTAAACCGTGGCCCAGAGGTCGTTGGGGCTCAGCGGGCGCTCGATGGGGAATTCGGCCCGTGGATTCGTCGCGCCGATGACCTGGCCGGTTTGCATGCCGCCGCCGCTGACGATGAAGGACATCGCACTGGGCCAATGGTCCCGTCCGGGCTGGCTGACGCCGGTCTGAGTGCCGATCTGAGTGTTGATCTTGGGCGTGCGGCCAAACTCACCGGTGATGATGACGAGCACGTCTTTGTCGAGCCCGCGCTGGTGGATGTCCTCGATCAATGCAGATGCCGCCTGATCATACACCGGCATGCGCCAGCGGGCGTCGGCATACATGTCACAGTTCACCGCGTGGCTGTCCCAGTTGTAGGTGCAGTTCTTCGGGATGGTGGTGGAGAAAGGATTCTCCCAGACCATCGTCACAAAACGGCAGCCGGCTTCCACGAGGCGGCGTGCCATGAGTCCGCGCTGGCCGTAGGTGCTGTAGCCGTAGCGCTCGCGTGTTTCAGCAGACTCCTGGGTCAGGTCAAAGGCATCACGCACCGAGGGCGTGGTGAGCATGCCAAACGCTTTCTGGCTGAAGCTGTCCATGGCGTCCATGAGTCCGCTGCGATCCATCTCGCGCTTGAGATTGTCCATGCCTTTGAGCAGGTGCATGCGGTCGTCCATGCGTGACGCCATGTCAGGGGTGAGGCCGATGTTCTCGACCTTGAAATCTTTGGCGCTGGGATCTCCCACCACCATGAAGGGTGATGCGGAAGGCCCGAGATAGGCTGCGCCCATCGAGAAAACATCAATGCCGCTGCGACCACGATCCACACCTGCCACACAGGTGGGCATGGCCTGCCCGGCGCGCTGCAGCTTGCGTGTGATGATGGACTGCACCGAAGGAGCGTCATTGACGAAGCCGACCGGCAGCGCGGGATTGCGCCCGGTCATGAAACGCTTGTGCCCACCGCCATGATCCGAGAACTCATGATGCACACTGCGGATGATGTTGAACTTGTCAGCGATCTTCGCCTGTTTGGGAAACAGTTCGCAGATGTGTGTACCGGGCACCTTGGTGCGGATCGGATTGAGCACACCGCGATATTCCACAGGTGCGTTCGGCTTCATATCGTAGCTCTCGAGCTGCGACATGCCGCCCGGTAGCCAGACAAAAATGACGGACTTGTCCTTGAGCCGTTTTCCCGCCGCCTTGGCAATCGTCTCGGCGCGCAAGGTGTCGCTCAACGACCAGCCAGTGAGCCCGAGCGTGCCCATGCTGAGAAAACTCCGCCGTGACAGCGGGCCGGAGCAGCGGTGGGGGGATGCGGAGGACGAGAACGACATGGGATGGCACTTATACGCTGCGAATGGGATATGAACTTTCACCGGGAGGGCAACGGCTCTTGGAACGGACCAAAATCCAGTCTTGGCAGTCTCGAAACAATCCAGTATCATCTGGAACCATGGCCACTCAGGAACTCTTTGCCCAAGCCGTTCGTCTGTCATCCGAGGAACGACGTTTTCTGGCGGAAATCATATGGGAGACTGTGGACGCGGATTTGCCAGCGCA
>JAPLUN010000365.1 GCA_026397715.1 Verrucomicrobiota bacterium | reverse complement strand
AAAGGAGGGAAGTATCTCCTCGTTCACACCTGGGACTGGGAAATCAGACTGACAGACGACAATACCTTCGATGGAGTATGCACTCGCGGTGAAGTCGGGGTGAAAATCCATGGAGAACGAATCCCTTGATAGCGCGCGAGTGTCCTCGCTTGGTTGGCAGAATTACCCGCGCTACTCCGCCCGCGCCGCCTTCAACCTCTCATCGTCCAGATCGAGTCGATACATGACCTGGTTGTAGTCATACCTTGGCGTGGCCATGGGATTGCCGGAAAACGTTTCCGCATAGGTGCCTTGGAAATAGATCAGGCGTCCATCCTGCTGGTCAAAAAACGCATGATGGCTTGGATTGTAAAAGCTGTACTTCGGATGCGTCGCGATCTTCACCGCCTTGCGCCAAGGGCCTTCAATCTGTTTGGCCTCAGCATACCAGACCTCCCCAAGGTAAGATTCGGCGCTGCCTTCCTGCACCGCGATCATGACCCAGCGTTCGCGGTGTTTGTTCCAATGCACGCTGCCTGCATGCAGATGCACCGGCTTTCCTGTTTGAGCATCCACCACCTGCATGCGCGCCTTTTCCTCGGGCATCTTCTTCGCGGCTATAAGGATTGCCTCGTCTTTCTGCGTCGTCGGCTTCAGCGCCTGCTGCCAGACGTAGTCTCCCTGCTCAGCGGACCACGCCAGCGACTCATAGGCTGAGGTGTTTAGCACAGAATCATAGCTCGCCTTCACCCGGGTCCGGCAGAAGGGCGTGGAGAAGTAAATCCAGTCACCATTCTCCCCTTTAGTCCGCACAGCGTTGCCCTGCGGATGCTGCCACTCAAATTCATCCCCCAGCACCGTGGTGCGCTGAAAGCGCCTCGTTGATTCATCCAGTTCCGCCAGGCCATGCTCCAATCGTTTGCCCAGATCACGCCAGCGTGAGTAATGCGCCATGAGATGCTCCTTGTTCGCGGCATCCATCACTGTGTGCATGCCAAAGAGCCACACCGCGCCGGGTTCCTCCACCGGCAGCATCTTGGCCACCGCCCCGTTTTCATCGGTGATGTATTCAAAGTGGATGCCGTGCTCAGGATCGAGCCCCCCTTTGTCCGGCGCATCGCTCCACGCCGCCGTGGAGTGGTAATTGCCCAGCGGATAGTTGGGGCGATTCGTGTCGCCAAAAATCCAAAAATAGCGCCCCTTCCAAGACACCACCTGCACCGAATCCTGACCCATGACATCCGCGAACAGATTGGGGCTCGGCAGAGGCGCCTCATGCCCCAGCAAAGTGCTGTCACGGTAAATCCCCTCGCCTGTCAGCCGGCACAAACGCTCTGCAATGTTGGTGCGCAGCACCTTCACCTCCACGGACTTTCCCGCCACAGGAGTCAGCCGCATGCCCACAAAGCCAAACCCATCCTTCGGCATCACATACCCAGGCCCTTCAACGCTGAAATACACCGCGCGGTTCATCAGCCCCGGCTCGTCAAAAGCGATCCAACCCGCGCTGTCTGTCGTCAAAGCGATGTGATTCGTCGTCTTCAGCGTGATCAGCGGCACACCTCGTCCCGTTTGTTCGTCAATCACGTGAATGCCAAAATAATCAGCCGGTGCAGCACATAGAAGCGCTGGCAGGCATGGCAAAACCAAAAGCAACCGGCGAAAAAGCATGCGTATGATTTATCATGAACAGGGCGCTCGAGGAAAGGACTAATTCGTGACGCTTGACACCCGGTTCCCAGATGCGAAGGCGCAGGGCATGTTTTTCGACACGCACACCCACCTCGGCAGCAAACAATTCGACGGCGATCTGCCCGCCGTGCTGGCACGCGCACGCGCAGCCGGCGTCACACGCATGGTGGCTCCGGCCACGGATCTCGAAAACGCCCGCAAGCTCCTCGCCATCGCCGAGCACGAGCCTGACGTGCGCGTCGCGGTCGGCATCCATCCCTGCGATTCAGATTCGGTCAGCGGAGACAGTTGGATCCACGAGCTGCATGAACTCGCCAGCCACCCCAAAGTCTGCTCCATCGGCGAAATCGGCCTCGATTACTTCCATGCCCCGCCTGAGGGCTTCACCCTCGAAGATTGGAAAACGCATCAGGCCCGTGTGCTCACCGCACAGCTCGAACTCGCGGCAGAGCTGAAACTCAACGTGATCCTGCACAATCGCGAGAGCTGGGACGATCTCACCGCACTCGTGCTGCCATTTAGCGATCGCCTTCGCGGTGTGTTCCACTGCTTCACCGGCACCCTGGAGCAGGCGCAGCCGCTGCTGGAGCGTGGCCATCTCATCTCGTTCACCGGCATCGTCAGCTTTAAAAACGCCGGCATCATCGCCGAAACCGCACGCCTCGTGCCTGCGGGCAGCTACATGATCGAAACCGATGCGCCCTACCTCGCTCCGGTTCCCCATCGTGGCAAACGCTGCGAAGCCGCCTACGTGGCGGACACCGCTCGCGCCATCGCCGCCCTGCGCGGCGAAGCCGTCGAGAAAGTCGCCACAGTCACGACTCAGACCGCACTCCAATTCTTCCACGGCTGGGATTGATCTCAGCCGAAAGCATTCCAATTTCACCTACGTTCACTGCCACAACCATGAAACTGCTCCTCGCCGCATCTCTCCTGCTCGCCTCCATGGCCAGCGCCGCCCAATTCACCGTCGAAAAAACCGCCACTGGTGGAGCCATCGTGAAGGTCGATGGGCAGGTCTTCGCTGAATACATCGTCGATCAGGCCAACAAGCCCTACCTCGCACCCGTCTTCGGCCCGACCGGCAAACAGATGACGCGCAACTACCCGATGAAGACCGTCGAAGGCGAGCAGCACGATCATCCGCACCACCGTGGCATCTGCTTTGGCCATGAAGGCATCAATGGCATCGAATCCTGGGCCGAACGTCTCACCTTTGGGGATACATCCAAGACCCCGGAACGTCTCAGCAAGCTGGGCAGCGAGAAACACCGTGAGTTCAAGACCCTTGAGGCCAAACCCGATTCCGCCGTGCTCGTCTCCATCATCGACTACCTTGATCCCGATGGAAAAAAATATCTCGAAGAAGAGCGCACCATGATCTTCCGCGCTGACGAAGGCTCCCGCAGCATCGAGATGAAACAGATCCTGCTTGCCACGGAAGGCACCGCCAAATTTGAAGACAAAAAAGACGCAGGTCTCAGCATCCGCGTTCCCACTGAGATGGCTGTCGAGATGGGTAAGAATCAAAAAGGCAGCGGCCACATCATCAACAGCGAAGGCCTCACCGACGCCGCTGCCTGGGGCAAACGCGCCAAATGGTGCGATTACTACGGCACAGTCGGTGGTGAAAAACTCGGTGTCGCCATGCTGAATCATCCTTCCAGCTTCCGTTTCCCCACCCCGTGGCACGTCCGCACCTACGGCCTCTTCACCGCCAATCCCTTCGGCACCAAGTCGCTCGACAAAGACGCCCCTGATGGCGCCTATGAACTCAAGAAGGGCGAATACACCCTCCTGCGCCATCTCTTCCTCTTTCACAAGGGCGATGAGAAGGAAGGCAAGGTTGCCGAAGCCTACGAAGCCTTCGCCAAGCAGTAAGCACACCGATTGAAAAGACGAG
>JAPLUN010000697.1 GCA_026397715.1 Verrucomicrobiota bacterium | reverse complement strand
CAACAAGGAATCCCTGTTCCACAGGAACAGGGCAACTTTACTGAATGAAGAAGAACTGTCTCGTGTTCAGCACGGTCCAGAGGACGTCGCCGCGGTCGGTGGTGTCGGCGTTGTCGGCGATGGGCTTGAGCAGTTCCTTTTCCTCGGGGGTGGCCTTGCGGCTGAGGAGGCTGAGATAGACGGTGTCGATGACGGCTTCGGAGCCTTCTTTTCTGGCCTTGTCCATCGCACGGGCGATGACGGTGTAGCGGTTCATGAGATTGCTGAAGATCTTGCCGTTCAGCAGCATGAGCGCCTGGCTCACGCTGGCATCGTCGTTGGAGTTTTCGACGAGTTCGCGGTCACTCTGGCCGAATTCGCGCAGGAAGTGGCCGTTGGGTGCAGGGCTGCGCAGATCGGCGGCGCGCAGCATGTAGGTGTCGCGGAAGTTTTCCCAGGCGATGAGGGAGGCTTTTTCATTTTTTTCGTCTGCGGCAAAGCGTCCGGCGTCCGCCTCGAAGCGGGCTTTGGCCTGCGCATTGAGCTTGGCGCGGCGCTGCTTGGCCAGAATGTCCAGGGCCTCATCCATGCTGAGGTCTTCGCCGTCTTTTTTGAGTTTGAGAGCTGCAGCCACTTCCTTGGCAAACTCTTCGTCCTTGGAGAATTCATCCAGCTTGCCTTCGCGGGCGAGCTCGGCAAAGCGCTTGAACCCGACGTCATAGACCACGGCGTCCACGGCTTCGTCGATGCGCTTGCGCTGGCTCTGGATGGCCTTGCGGGCGGCGCGGATGGCGGCCTCGTCCTTGGCCTTGGAGGCGGCATCCATGGTTTCCTGGGCGGCGCGCACTTCGGCGGCCAGCTCCTTCTGCTTTTGAGCGACTGCGATGGTGCAGGCCTGGAGCTGCTGAGGAGTGAGGCTGTTCAGTGCACGATCCAGCCACTCGATGCGGCGCAGGGCGATCTCGCCATCGATCTTGGTGGCGATGCTGGGATTGTCTGCAGAGGGCTTGTAAAGGGCGACCATGCTGTCCCAGATCTGCTCGGCGCTCATGCGGCGGAGGAGGGGGCCGGGGAAGTTGTACACCTCACCGAGTTCGACGTCCTTGGTGTAGGCTTCGCGCTGGTAGGCTTGCGAGTTCAGGATGGCGCGCAGGACGGCCTTCATGTCGTAGTTGGCGGACTTCATCGTTTCCTCGAGGAAGGTCATGAGCTGCGGATTGCTCGGCACGGTGCTGTAGGTGATCTCGTCGACGGGTTCGATGATGCCCTGGCCCATGAGCATTTTCCCCAGCCGGTTGGCGATGACGGTGGTGAAGCGCGGGTTCTCCTTGCTCGTCATCCATGAGGCGTAGGAGGCGTCGGGTTTCACCCCTTCCTTCACGATCTTGCCGTCCTTGCTGAAGGCGGCGGGGATGACTGGCTCGATCTTCTGCTTGGGCTTGGCGTCGGGGTACTGGTAGTCGTGCGGCAGCAGGAGGGGCTTTTTGTCCGTCTGATCCAGCACGGTGTTGTAGCGCAGCGGGCGGAGGATTTCGGTCATGGCGCGACCGACGTCCTTGCGCTCGATGCCTTGGGGAAGGTCAAATTTGGTAACGGCGCCGCCGTAACGGTTGGCCTTGTTCTTGGCCGGGCCGCCGCCATAGATGGCCTGGGCGAGCAGCGGGTTGGTGACGCCGTTGCTGGCGGTCATGCCGTAGGTGTGAGACGCCATCTGGTAGTAGTCCATCTGCGTCCATTTATCGAACGGATGGTTGTGGCACTGGGCGCAGACCATGCTGGTGCCCAGAAAGATCTGGGTGGTCACGGCCATGTTGTCCAGCGGCATGTTGTAATCGCGAATGTAGAAACCGATGGCTCCGTTTTCGTAGCTCTTGCCGTTGGCAGTGACGACTTCGCGCACCATTTCATCGTAGGGCTTGTTGTCGCGCAGGCTGTCCTTGAGCCATTTGGAGTAGCCGTAGAAGGCGGGCAGGCTTTGGCCACCGCCGACCATCTGGCTTTTCATGCGCAGGATGTCGGCCCAGTAATTGTAGAAGTTCTGAACGTAGCCGTCACCGGCGAGGAGCTTGTCGATCAACTTCGCCCGTTTGTCTGCGTCGCTGTTTTTGAGGAACTCACTGGTCTCCTGCAGGGTGGGGATGCGGCCTGCGACATCGAGATAGACGCGGCGGACGAAGATTTCATCGCTGGCGGGCTTGTTGGGCTGGATCTTCTCCTTCGCGAGCTTGGCGTTGACGAGTTCGTCAATTTTGGCGGCGGTGGCCTTCAGATCGGGGGCTGCATGGGCCACCAGGGCCGACGTGGCGAGCGATGCAATAACGGCGCAGAGAGGATTCAGCTTCATGAACATACAGATGGAGATCGCGCGAAAACGCCCTGCTGGAAGGGGTCTTTCACTTTCTGCGACATTCGAGCGTGCATTTGTCGGAGATTGGCGGATTTTAGCTTTGACAATCCATGGTCCTTTCCGACAGAATCACGCATTAATCTATGAAATTGCTCCTGCCCCTTGTTCTACTCTCCACACTCGCTTCCTGCACTGCTACGAGGAACCTCGTGAACAACCCGCGTCCTTCTTCAGTGCTGCCTTGCCGTGATGCAGGCATCGTGAACAGAGGCCTCGGCTATGCGAGCCAGGGCGTCGGTCAGGCTGAAACCAGCACGATGGACATCGTCGACGACGGCAGCAATTTCGTCGGCAAGGTGAGTGATCGCCAGGCCCGTGACTACACCAACATCGGCGTGGATGCCGTGTATCGCACTGACGACATCGCTTTCCGTGAAACCAACCGCTACGCCGACTACGGCATGGACACCGTTGATGATGGCGCCAGCTTTGGTGCCCGCGCGATCCGCCGCTGGCCCGGGGTCGTCACTGGCGTGATGCAGCGTGGCTTTGTTTCCACCAAGAAAGTGTACCAGAGCGCGCTCTACACCTACGGTGAAACCGTCAGCCGTGGCCTCTTTGGTGCTGTGGACGTCATCACTCCCCCAGAGCCCAAGTCCTACATGGTGGGCAGCCTGAACGATCTGAACGGTGGCTACCTCCTCCCAGGTTCCGGCCACCATTGCCGCCTGCCACAGCTCCCTGTGGAGCCTGAGCAGGAGCAGACCTACGGCAAGAACCCGAAGAATCCGGTCACTGCTTCCAAGTAATTTCATCTGATTTCCTCACGGGAGCGACTGCAAGGTCGCTCCCGTTTTTTGTTTTTTAGCCTCATGCCGCTGCAAACGTTGTTTTTTGATGCGGCAGGTACGCTGATCCGGCCCGCAGAGCCGGTGGGGCTGACCTATTCGCAGCATGCCCTACGGCATGGCATCGTGGCGGAGCCGGAGGCCATCATGCAGGCCTTCCGCATGGCCTGGAAGGAGACCGCGCCGCCGCTGCATGCGGTGGGTCAGCCGCCCGCAGATGATGACCGTGGCTGGTGGCGTGACTTGGTGAGAGATGTATTTGGCCGCGTAATGGGTGTGCCGCTGGCGGAAACCGTACTGGATGGCCTTTTTAGCGAGCTTTATCTGCACTACGCGCTGCCGCAGGCCTGGAGTGTGTTTGACGACGTGGTGCCAGCGCTGGAGGACCTCTCGCGTGATCACCGGCTGCTGGTGCTGTCGAATTTCGACCGCCGGCTGTGCAGCATCCTGGCCGGGCATGATCTGCTGCGCTTTTTTGAGCAGGTCATCATCTCCAGCGAGGTCGGAGCGCCCAAGCCGCACCCGCGCATGTTTGAGGCTGCGCTGGCCGCCGCAGGCTGCCTTCCCCAGGAGGCGCTGCACATCGGCGATGACAAAAAGTGTGATCTGGGCGGAGCGCAGAGCAGCGGAATTCATGCTTTCCACGTGAAGCGACCTGAAAACGGACTCGACGTGCTGGTGAAGAAAGTCCGCGCTGGGGCATATTCAGGCTTGCACTGAGCTGTCTTATGAATACATACCCGCCCCCGCTTCGGGAATGCGCAGGTAGCTCAGCGGTAGAGCAGTTGGCTTTTACCCAATTGGTCGAGGGTTCGATCCCCTCCCTGCGTACCATTCATCACAATGCATCAAGCTGTGATGACTGGTGAAACTAAAGGCGTCGCGAAGCCGTTTACGGCTGCTCATGAAAAACGCTTTTGCTGCTGCTCAGGTCTTGCTCTTCGCCTCTTCTGCATGGGCAGGTGATTGGAATCAATGGCGTGGGCCGGATCGCAACGGGGTTTCACAGGACACGAGCCCGATCGCGGATGCTTTTCCAACGGAGGGGCTCAAAAAGGTCTGGGAGAGCGAGTTCATCCCCAGCAATGAGTACGGTGGCCATGGCAGCCCGGTGGTCAGCGGGGAGAAGGTGTTTCTCAGCGTGGTGTGGCATGAGCGTGTGCCCTCTGAAACGCGTGAGATCGACACGGAGGTGATGCAGTCGCTGAACTATCGCGGCACTTCACCGGAGCTCGCGAAGAAGCTGGAGGAAACCCGCCTCAACCTGCCCACGCTGCGCGGTGCGAAGTTCGATGAATGGGTGACGCAGTGGCGCAAGGACAACCTGAACGAGAAAGAGGAGATCAACATCGGCACCTGGGTGGCCAGCCGGTTCAAGGCGGGCAAAAATGCCATCGCTCTGGAGTGGCTGGACAAGATGAACAGCCGCCAGGGCAAGCCGTTTGCCAGTGCGGCGGTGTTCAGCAAGTGGCTGGATGATGAAGGCTTCCCAGCGGACGTGAAGGAGAAGATGATCGCGCTGGTGCCGAACACTGTGAAGACCGCGCAGGATGTGATTCTCTGCCTGGATCTGGCCACCGGGAAGCAGATCTGGAAATACGCGCAGCCAGGAAAGCCGAGTGGCCGCCAGTCCTCCAGCACGTGCGCGGTGGTGGATGGCAAGGTCTATGCAGCGTGCAGCTCTGAATTGCTTTGCGTGAATGAGGCCGACGGCAAACTCGTGTGGTCGGCACCGCTTTCCGCCAAGGGACCTGCGGCATCACCGCTCGTCATGGGGGATCGCGTTTACATGGCCACCGGCGTGACCTGCGCTTTCTCGAAAGCCGATGGCAAGCTGCTGTGGGAGCAAAAGGAAGCCAAGGGATTGATCGCCAGCCCCACGTGGTGGGCGCCGAGCAGCGGCAAGCCTGTGCTTGTCATCAACGGCAATAGTGCGCTCTACGGTCTCGATCCTGAAACAGGCAGCGTGAAATGGAAGGCCGAAGGTGGCAGCCAGAGCACGCCGGTGAGCAGCGGCGACTGGCTGGTGCTTTACAGCGGCACAGAAGGAGTGGGCCTGCGTGCATACAAAATGCAGGCGGATGGCACGCCGAAGACTGCGTGGTCACATTTCTGGGTGACCCGCCGCTACGCTGGCAGCCCGATCATTTACGAAGGCAGTGTCTATCTCTGCTGCGGTGAAAAGCACCAGTGCATCGACCTTGAAACGGGTGCGGAGAAGTGGGTGGTGAACGAGGTGAACAGCACGATTACCTCTCCGCTGCTCGCTGACGGCAAGCTGCTGGTTTATGAAAACAACGGCACGCATTTGCGCATGGTGAAGGCCACCAACGCCGCCTATGAACAACTGGGCCGTGCTAAAACAGATGCCATGGGCTGCTCTTCGCCTGCCATCGCCAACGGCAGGCTGATCGTGCGGCAGAAAGACAAGCTGGTGTGCTTTGACCTGCGGCCGGTGAAGTGAGATGGCTTGCAGGTTGAGGTGGCGGGTGATGTGTCATTCGCCGCCCCGGTTTCATCCATCAAAGCGGAGCGGGGGAGGTGCCTTTGGGGCTGAAGGTGATGATGAAGTGTTCAGGAAACACGTCGAAGCCGTAATCCAGGCCTGCTTCAAGGACCAGCACCTTGATGGCGCGGAAGGTTTCAAATGAATCGGGATAGACGCACAAGCTGACGTAAACGCCCCCGCGCTTGTAGCTGGCCAGGAGTCTGCGCAAAGTGGCAAGGTCCGTCATGGGGATGCCTTCGGATTTTTTGGGGATGGCTTCGTAGTCTTCCGCGCCCTTCATGACACGTGTGATGCCGGAATAGTTGGCGCCTGTGGAGTCCTGCAGCGGGTACACAGCGCCGTACTTCAAGATGATGTTCGTGGCCGATTTTGTGATCTGCCGCTCCTTGGGGAAGCGCACATGCTCGATGCGTTTTTCATCCTCGGCGGTGATCTTGCTGCGGAGGCTTTGGATTTGGGCGGCGAGGTCGCGCGCCTTTTTCTCCGCCGCTTCCTTTCTGGCTTTGGCATCCGCGAGGCGCTGGTCGAGGGCCTTGACCTCGGAGCGGAGCACCGTGAGGTCTCCCACCGGATCTTTGGAAACGGTGGTGTCTGAGTTCGTGGGCTGCAGTTTTCTCAGCCGGTCCATGGTGGCCTGGAGTTCGTTGCGCTCACTGATCAGTGTCTGCAACTCGTCCTGCCCTTTGGACTTCCTTTTTTCGCTGATCTTTAGGAGTCCCGCGAGTTCGCTTTTGGCGGCTTCGATCCGCTCTGCCAGCAGCCGGCCCTGAGTGCCTGAGATGCCATTGGGGTCGCCTGGAATGGGAGTCTTTTGATTGGTCAGAAGCGCCAGCAGGCAGGAGATGAGGATGATGCCGCCAAACACATTGCACAGGGTGTCGAGCAGCAGATCGAGGCTCTCTTCAGAGTTGGGGCGCAGTTTTCTCATGGCCTGTTACTTGGTTGGCCCAGCAGGCTCCAGCTGGATATGTTCGGGGATGAGATCGTAGCCGATAACAAAACCTGCACGATGTAGTACTGTACGGAAGGGAAGGAGGTCAAAGTCTGCATCAGCTCCTCCAGCGAGTTGGCGGACTTCGATTTTGAGCCGTCAAAAAGTTGGATGCGAAAGCCGGTCTTATCGACCACGACGAGCACGGGATCTTTGTTGGTGGTGCTCTTTTCTGGAATGAGGCGCAGGACGTTCTGCTGGTCATAGCTCATTTGCAGCAGGCTCTGGATTTTTTTGACCTCGCTCTCCCGCGCGGCCACTTCAGACTCCGCCTTCGCTGCCTTCTCCGTGGTTTCAGGAAGGAGTTTTTTGAGCGATTCAATGGTGGTCAGCAGCTTCTGCTTTTCAATGCGCACCTCCCTTTGCAGGGGCGACTCCTCGGTGGTCTTCAGGGTGGCATCCGGCTGCGTGGAGGGAGTGAGCCGCTCAATGGAGCGCTTCAATTCCTCGATCATGCGTCTGATGGTTTCTTCCGTTTCGTTCGGGCTCAGTGCGGCCATGACGCCCTTCTGCTTGAGCTTCACGATTTCGGCGAGTGTGTCTTTGAGGGTGACAGTCAGAGCCGAATGAGGATCTGCATCGCTGCTGACACTGATGACCTCGTCGAGATTGAGCGCGAGAAAAATGGTGATGATGACGAGAAAGCCGGTGGTGCCCGTGATCACGTCCTGGAACGCGAAGAAACTCACCGCGCTGCCATGGGATTTTTGGAACCGGCCTCTCATCGCAATGGTGGTCAGGTTTCCTGCAAACGGAGTTTTCCAGCGACCTGCCTGCTGCAGACGTCATTGCAGTTGTCCAAAAATTGAGATTCCAGGGACTGCATGAAGCTGACGATGAGCTGCAGGATGAACGCGCAGACCAGGGCGACGAGGGTGGTTTCGAAGGCGGTGGCAAGTCCGCCGGTGACCGTCTTCAGTGAGGCGCGAATGGCAGTCAGGTCACCGCCTGCCTGCAGGGTGTCAGTGAAGGCGCCGATGGCCTGGCTCAGGCCGAGGACGGTGCCGATGAAACCCAGGACCGGAATGCCCCACATGAAGCCCTGAATGATCCCATAGCTGGAGGCGATCTGGGCTTCGTCGTTTTCCGCCTGCACCTTGAGAATGGCGGCCACATCCGCGGTGTGGCCGATGTTGTGCAGATTGGCGAGCGCGAGATCGATGCGGTTGAAGAGGACGAAGTTTTGCGGGTTGTCCACCAGCGTGCACATGCGCTCGCGCACCTCACGTGCCGTGGCGGAGGTCAGCACAAATTCAGGCTCCTGAGGCATGAGGGGCAGACCGAAGACCCTGCGCTGGAAGACCAGCTTGCGCCATTTGAGCAGCAGCAACGCCAGCGCCCAGAAGAAGAGCAGCATGGTGTGGTAGGGGCAGGGGCCGCGCTCCAGAAACATGGCCGCGAACCACCGCGTCT
>JAPLUN010000509.1 GCA_026397715.1 Verrucomicrobiota bacterium | reverse complement strand
AGACGCTCAAGGAACTTGGTGCTGATGTCCGCTGGGCCTCCTGCAACATCTTCTCCACTCAGGACCACGCTGCTGCTGGCATCGCCGCCACCGGCACCCCTGTCTTCGCCTGGAAGGGCGAGACCCTCGAAGAATACTGGTGGTGTACCTGGAAGGCCATCATCTTCCCAGGAGACAAAGGTCCGGAGCTCATCGTCGATGACGGTGGCGACGTGACCCTCCTCATCCACAAAGGTTATGAGATGGAAAACGGCGACACTTGGGTCGATTCCCCTTCCGACAACCACGAAGTGAAGGTCATCAAGGATCTCCTCAAGGACATCGCCAAGAACCAGCCCGGCATTTTCCACACGATCGTCAAAGATCTGAAGGGCGTCTCCGAAGAGACCACCACCGGCGTGCATCGCCTCTATGAAATGGCCAAGGCCGGCAAGCTGCTCTTCCCTGCCATCAACGTGAACGACAGCGTCACCAAGTCCAAGTTCGACAACCTCTACGGCTGCCGCGAATCCCTCCTCGACGGCATCAAGCGTGCCACGGACGTCATGATCGCCGGCAAAGTCGGCGTCGTTTGCGGCTACGGCGACGTGGGCAAAGGCTGTGCCGCTGCTCTTCGCGGCATGGGTGCTCAGGTCATCGTCACCGAAATCGACCCTGTGTGTGCCCTTCAGGCCGCCATGGAAGGCCATCGCGTCATGCCGATCGAAGACACCCTCGGCTACGGCGACATCTACGTCACCACCACCGGCAACAAGGACATCATTACCCTTGAGCACATGGAGAAGATGAAGGACCAGGCCATCGTTTGTAACATCGGCCACTTCGACAACGAGATCCAGGTCGACAAGCTCAACGCCCGCACGGACGTCAAGCGCCTCAACATCAAGCCCCAGGTGGACAAGTACACCTTCCCGGCTGGCAACAGCATCTTCATGCTGGCAGAAGGCCGCCTCGTGAACCTCGGTTGCGCCACCGGCCATCCGAGCTTCGTGATGAGCAACAGCTTCACCAACCAGACCCTCGCGCAGATCGAACTCTGGGAAACCAAGGACACCCGCCCAGTCGGCGTGACCGTGCTTCCGAAGAAGCTCGATGAAGAAGTCGCCCGCCTCCACCTCGCCAAGATCGGTGTGAAGCTCACCGTCCTCTCCAAGGACCAGGCCGACTACATCGGCGTCCCCGTCGAAGGCCCTTACAAGACCGATCACTACCGCTACTAAAGTAGCCCGGTTGCGCCGCAACTGGCGCAACAACACTTACCCACCCCAAAACCACAAAGCGCGGACGGTCGAAAGACCGGCCGCGTTTTTGTGTCTTAGCGCTCCACTTCACCACGCAAAACAAAACTCGCTGACCGGAAAAACGTGGAGCTCACCCGAAGGCTTAAAACTCAGTCACATCGTCATGGACCTCGATAGTTGTCGGATGCAGAATTAGGGGGTAGGTGGGATCTTAACCGGCATGGATGTCGGCATCGCGATACAGCATCGACCAGCTGGCGGTTTCATCCATGAGCAGGGCCGCCGTGGTGAGGGCTTCAGTAGTCAGGCCCCAGACCGTTTCAGCTCCATCGGGGTCGGTGGTGAGATCGAGCGATTGCAGGGCGCTGGAGCGTTCGTCAAGCAGTCGGACCATGCTGGAGGAGCGCAGATTCAGGCGGGTGGTTTCGATTTGTGAGGCGAACCCATGCAGAGCCGCAATGAGGGCCGGGCCGCCAACGCAGCAGAGCAGGCTGACGGTGAAAATCATCGTTGAGTGCCAGTGCATGATGATGTCCAGAAAATGCATCAGTGCGCAGACACCCACGAGAGCGAAAAGCTTCGGCACGATGCCTTCGATCGTGTGGTGGAGGGACTGCTGTTTGGAGGCGTTACGCTGGTGGTAATCAATTTGAATCCGGCTGAGTGTTCCCAGGCGGTCCCAGCAGGTTTTCAGATCATCGTGACCCAGCCGTAGGGGCGCCATTCGGACGAGAGCGCGGAAATACCAGATGGTCCAAAGGCGGTCTGGATTGGCAACGCTGTCGCTTTTCTGGAGGTAGTAGGGCAATCGGGGAATGGGCGTATGCACGCCTAGAGGCCCGAGGAAGCGCATGACGCCCAGCGCCTCAGCGAGAATGCGGGTGTCTGTGTACGCCGCATTCCAGTCTTCCGTGGCGGAGCAAACGGAGAGCGCATACATTAGGAGGATGATGCCCAGTTCCGCAAAGGCGACGACCGCCAGCGCCACGGCAGGCATGTGGAGAGCGTGTAAAATGCCGCCGATCAAGGCCAGCAGCACAGCGATGGTCGCGAAGAAATAGGAGGCGACGATGCCGCCGCGGTGAGCATCCCCAAACACCCCGCTCATGCCGCTGCTGGAGGCACGGTCTCTGACTCTGGCGTAGCAGTGCTCAAAGCTGTCTTCAGCTGGTGGATTGCCATCTTCGCCCAGCGGCATAGATGGCATGGGGGAGACTTTGGCGAACTTTGGAATCAGAGCTTCCTTGAAGCTCTTCCAAAAAGCTTCTCTTGCCTTCATCTGCACGTCCAGCAGTGCACGCTTTTTCTGCTCGTCGTGCTCATCCTTCACAGCTTGGCGGGAGGCGAGATATTTGGCGAAGGCATCAAAGGCCTTCCAAAAGCGCCCGGTCCAGATGGACCGCAGCGGTTCATCTTCCCGAAAAGCGGCAAAGGCAGTCCGTGGCTGATAGGCGCTGGCCGGTTCCAAGGGATGGGGAGTGTTCGGCTTGGGAGGCGCTGGGTCTGGGAAGCACAAACGCCAGGCCAAAGCCTGTTTGAGCACCGTCCGCCAGTCAGGGTTCGGGCGCCCGGACCCGTGTCCTTGCAGTGCCTGAAGTTGCCGCTCGGTTTCCAAGACGTGAATTTCCGCTGATTCTGGTGACACCAGACGGATGGCAATGACCGGGATGCGCTCACGGAGCGCCACCACCACGCTTTCCGAAGTGCCCCCGGCTTTGCCTTCAGTATCGGGGTCCCAGATCGCGAGCAGGATATCGCTGTGATGGCGCAGTGCCTCCGATTGAGCACGGTAGGCAAAGGCACGTTTACGGACGCTCTTTGCCAGTGAATGGGCTTCCTCCCGCGTCAATGCCTTCTTGGCCTCCACTTTAGCCGTCAAATCCTGCCTCTTCGCTGCAGGATCTCCGATACCCAGTCCGTCGGACACTTTGGCAGGAGCTTCTGGAACGATCCTAAGATGTTCAAAGGTCACTGTTTTGCCGTTCACCGCGGGACGGGCCAGCGAGGCATCTCGAATAAGGGAATCGCCTCCATCCGCCCCACCCGTGAGTACCGTCACCAGCGGCGGCACATCGGAAAAAACACGGGCTGGCAGGCCGCAACGTTTCTCCCAGCCCCAGCGGTCGGTCTTTCCGAAGAGGAGTGCGAGCGCGTGGGTTTTCCACCAGGACGGCTGTTCCGGCCAGTGATGCAGTCCGTTGTGAGGCGGCTCATCCTTATGGATTTCCAGCATCACTTTCTCAATCTCTTGCAACACCTCTTCGCAGGCTTTCCCAGCCTGCTTAAAAAGGGCATCGGACGATTCGGCGATACCATTTTCCTGTCCAAAACTGCGGTTTCCGAGGCCACCCAGCCGGAGAATCAAGCGGGGCAGGGGGAGCGGGTTTTGCGCAGGTGGATTGTTGAATTTCATCGTTCCTTATCTGGGGTGTGATGGTCAAAAAAACAGGCGGATTCAATTGCTTCGGCAGCAGCACTCGTTCGGCCTGCAATGGCCGCTCTTTTTTTGTCATCAGCTTCCACACTTCATGAGCTTCTGGATGGATACGCCCATGCACAAAAAACCTTCATTGCCTGTCAGGCAACGATTCGATATTCATCACAAAACCGAGCAGCACATCATCCGCTGCTCATCAGGCTGCCAGTCCTAGCTCTTGCGGCCTGCAGGCGCTGGCTTGGGCTTTTCCTTCTTCGGCTTTTTGACTTCCTTTTTGTGAGCGTTGTTGCCTTTGGCCATAATGATATGCGTGTTGTTGGGCGCACTGGGAATGTGGCTGAGCCGTTGGCGCTTGCAAGATGCGACTGCCAACATTTTAGGAAGCCGCCATGGCTGCTGCCGCGCCGTTGAAGCTGGATTTTAGGCAAACCTCAATAACATCGCTCCTCAAGCCTCGCCCGTTTTCCTGCCACCCAGGCCCCATGCTTGGGCATAATGATGCGCCAGGCGCAGCTTCTGCGCTGCTTTCACCGAAATGACGAAGGGATACAGCGCCGGCTCGCCAAGGCTGAAGGAGATTTCGTTGAGCACCGAGGACAGGCACATCCAGCGCTGCAGCCAGGCAAGAAATTCACCATCCTCTGCAGGCATGGCAGGCAGCATGGCCGGGAGTTCTCCCGATTCCACCGGCAGTATCACCAGCGGCAGCGCGATGAACTGCACCTGGATGCCCAGGCTCTCACAGGTCTCCTGTCCGTCGATGATTTGCAAATAATGCGCCCACGTCTCCGCCCAGTCTTCCCACGGATGTGAGGAGGCATAAGCGGTGATGTAGTTCTGCCCCCAGTCCCCTGGAGCACCGTTTTGATAATAAGTGCCGAGCGCAGATGCGTAGTCGATCCACTCATCTCCGAAGCGTTCGCGAAACGCCAGCCGCAGCGGGTCATCCCACGCCAGCTCCGACAAATTCCGCTGCCACAGGTAGTGCGCACTTTCATGCCGAAAGTGTCCCAGCAAAGTGCGGCTGCTTTCGCCGAGCTGCTGCCGGTTGAACTGGCGGTACGTGTCATCCGCCTCTTCCAGGTTCACCGTGATCACCCCATTGAGATGGCCCGTGGTCACCGTGGGGTTGGACAGCGTGCTCACGATGTCAAAAGCCAGCCCGTTTTTGGGATCGTCCTTTTTCGATGGCAGGCCGATCCCCAGGCGCAGCAGGGTGTAGATCAGCCTCCGTTTAGCCATCTCCATCCGCGCCCACAGCATGCGGTTCCGTTCCGCGCTCAGATCGGGGATCATGCGGTTCATGCGGCAGGCCACGCAGAGCACCGCCGTGGCGCTGGCCGGCAGCAGCCAGTTGCACACGTTGTGCTTCACGCCGTTCTGGCAGCGCTTCATCGTGCTGTCGGGCCGCACACGTTGCATCGCACCCCGTTGCGGATCATAACCCACATCGCTGCTGCACTTCAAACAGCGTGAGCTGCCGAAGAAAAGCACATTGCCGCATTCACAGGTAAATCGTTGCATTAAAGTGGGTCTCTCCTCGACGCGAATGGGGCAATTGTCATGCGAAGGTTCATCGGCCCTGCTTCTTTGCGCGGATGTGAAAAAGCAGTTCCGTCTTGTTTTGAATTTTTCTTCGCGAGAAAGATGATCACCACTCTAGATGTCACTCATGATTTTTCCACACCGTGATCTTGGCGCATTTCACTGTTTTCCCATGGGCGAATCCTGGATCAAAGGCATCGAGTGCCGTCGACTGGACGTGCCGCAATAAGGGGTCACGCAACGACACGTCCCACCAGCGGTGCCCTGGCGTCCTTCGCCTTCGGATTCATCGCCGTGATGCTGTTGAGGAAGCTGATCGTCACACTATCCCCGTCAAACACACACGTCACCACGTCGCTGTGCGGTGTCTCATAGTAGCGCCACTGCATGACCAGCGTTTTGTCATCCATCCACGCCGCGCTCGCGGCAATCTTGGAAGGCAGCGGCTTCTTCGGCATCCCGCCAGAGATGAGACGCGGCGGCGTTCCAGGGAAGGTCGCTTCGCCACGCTGCCAGGACTCAAGCCCGCAGGTGATCGTATGATCGTCGGCGGAGAAGGTGCAGGCCCCTTCACCAAAACTGAATGCAGCGGTGTTGAGGCCGAGCGCGTTGCCTTCGAGTTTGAATTTCTTGCCGATCGCCGCCGGTGAATTCTTGCTGCCCTGCTGCGGCGCAAGTGCCAGCGTCTTGAGCTTGCTCTTGGGCATATTGGGGCGTGTTTCAAAATTAAGCTCGATCATTTCATCTGTTGGTGTGATGCCTTCTTCTTTAAGATACTCTTTGAAGGTGGCCATATAGCCCGCATTTACGCCGAAGATATTCAGCGTTTCCAACCTCTCCAGATGTACCCCTTTTGGCCGTTGGGCAGGCGTACTGCGTTTGAGAGAATATTCCTTGCCCTTTAAGCGCACGCCACGCCCGAATAACTGGATAATTTGTGAACCTTCGCCCTTGCCCATGTTCAGTAAACCCATGGTGGACACACGCCAACTGCTCCAGCCTTCGGTGAATTTGCGCGAACCGATCAGCACATGCAACCGGCTGTCTTTGCTGTTTAGCGTCCCAAACATTGAGCCGCCAAAATCATCCGCTTCGGTATCAAACAAGGGCAGATTCTCA
>JAPLUN010000103.1 GCA_026397715.1 Verrucomicrobiota bacterium | reverse complement strand
GGCGGCGATGGCGGCGATTTGCTCGCCAAGGATCTCGGCATCTTTTTCGGTGAAATTGGGCACGCCGGCGGAGGAGCCGCGTGAACCAAAACCGGCACCGGGGCGCAGGGTGAGGAGATTGCTGCCGAGGCTGGAGATCTGCGCCTTGACCGCGAGGGTGGCACCCTGACCGAGGGTGACCATGGTGATGATGGCGGCGACGCCGATGAAGATGCCAAGGACGGTGAGGAAGGCGCGGGTGAGATTCCGGCTGATCTCACGCAGCGCGATGGCGAGGGCGTTCCAGATCATGGCGGTGCGGTGATGTCTGACTCCACGAGGCCGTCTTTGATGACGACTCTGCGCTTGGCGACGGTGGCGACGTGGTCGTCATGCGTGACCATGAGGACGGTGATGCCACGGTCTTCATTGAGGCGTTTGAGCAGCTCCATGATGTCGCCGGTGGTGACGGAGTCGAGGTTGCCGGTGGGCTCGTCGGCAAAGAGGGTGCTGGGCTCGGTGACGATGGCTCGGGCGATGGCGACGCGCTGCTGCTGGCCGCCGGAGAGCTCGCCGGGGGTGCGATTGAGCTTGGTGGTGAGGCCGACGGAATTGAGGGCAGCCACGGCCTTCTCATGGCGATCCTTGCGTGACATACCACGATAGAGCATCGGCAGCTCCACGTTTTCCAGCGAGCTGGTGCGGGCGAGGAGATTGAAGCCCTGGAAGATGAAGCCGAGGGCGTAGCGGCGCAGCAGGGAGCGCTGATCGGTGGCGAGATTTTCGACGGCGATGCCTTCGTACCTGTAGCTGCCGGTGGTGAGGGTATCAAGGCAGCCGAGCACGTTCATGAGGGTGGACTTCCCGGAACCGCTGGGGCCCATGATGGCGACAAATTCGCCTTTTTGAATGGTGAGGTCGATGCCTTTGAGCGCCTGAAACGCGGCGTCTCCCTTGCCATACGTTTTGGTGAGCCCGCGGAGCTCGATGAGCGGTGAGGCACTCATGAGGCGGGCGTGGCGTTGCGGGTGATGACGAGCATGCCCTCGGTCAAGCCGGGGCCGGAGACCTCGGTGCGGCGGCCATCCGTGATGCCGGTCTTGATGGCGATGGGTTCGGCTTTGCCATCACGCAGGATGAAGATGCGGGCGGAGGGTTTGGTCTTGTCTGCGGACTCGGTGGAGTCTGGGCGGGAGCGATTGCGCGTGGGCATGGGGATGAGGCTTTGCACGAAGGATTTCTTGGCGGTGCCTGAGGACTTGACGGCGGCCTCAGGATTGAAGCGGAGCGCGGCGGTGGGCACGAGGAAGACGCCCTTGCTCTCCTGAACGCGGATGTCTGCGGTGGCGGTCATGCCGGGACGCAGGCTGAGATCGTCATTGGTGACATCGAGATCGGCCTCATAAGTGACGACGTTTTGGGTGACGGCTGAGCCGTAGGAAACGACGGAGACGGTGGCGGTGTAGGAGCGGTCCGGCCAGGCATCGACGGTGAAGGTGGATTTCTGCCCTTTGGTGACGTGGCCGATGTCTGCCTCGGCGATGGTGACTTTCAGGATCATACGTTCCAGCTTTTCCGCGATGACGAACAACTGCGGCGCGGTGAAGCTGGCGGCGACGGTCTGGCCGGGCTCAATGCTGCGGGTGAGGACGATGCCGTCGATGGGGGATTTGATGACGGCTTTGTTGAGGTCGTTTTCATTGATGCGGACCTGCGCCTCGGCGGTGGCCACGGCGGCCTGGGTGGCGGCGAGATTCGCGCTGGCGCGCTGCGCGGTGGCGTAGGCGCTGTCGATGACGGAGCCGGAGGGAACTTTGCCGCCGCTGATGCGCTTGAGCTCGATCTGACGTGCGAGGAGCGCCTCGGTCTCGGTGACGGTGGCTTTGGCGAGGATGACATTGGCCTGTGCGGCTTTGACGGCGGCGCGATTGCTCTCGGTCTGCTGCGTGAGTTTGCTGGTGTCTAGCTTAACGAGGGGCTGACCTTTGGTGACGCGGTCATTGATGTCTGCGAGGACTTCGAGCGTGATGCCGGAGAGCTCGCTGCCGACGGTGACGGAATTGGTGGGCTGGAGATTGCCGGTGGCGGTGATGGTGAGGCTGATGTCTCCGCGCACGAGGGGCTCGGTGACGTAGGCGGGCAGGGCATTGCGGGCCTTTTGAATGCCGGCATACCAGAACCAAGCACCGCCGCCGAGAAGGGTGGCGATGAGGAGGAGGATGGCGTTTCGTTTGAAATGGCTGACGGATGCGCCGGCCTGGATGGTGGCGGCGAGATCTGCGGGGGCCAATGGTGTGGAAGTCTTCATGTCAGAGGTGCGTCCAGCCGCCGCCGAGGGCCTTGTAAAGCTGGATGCTGGCGTTGGCGCACTGGGCGGTGGTGGTGACCTGCTGCTGCTCAAAGGTGAGCAGGGTACGCTGGGCATCGAGTGAGACGAGGAGGTCCACCTGACCGGCGGCGTATTGCAGCGCGGAGAGCTTGGCGGCCTCACGCGCGGCGCTGAGGGCGTGATTGAGGATGTGGAGCTGCTCGTTGTAACGCTGCACGGCGGCGAGGGCGTTTTCCACCTCGGTGAAGGCATTGAGCACGGTGGACTCGTAGGCGATGAGGGCCTGCCGCTGCTGAGAGGTGAGAATGCGGACGTTTTGGCGTAGGCGTCCGGCATCGATGACGGGGGTGGCGAATCCGGCGATGATGCTGGCGAGCATGGACTCGGGCGAGAAGATGTGGCCCTGCTTCAAGGCTTCCATGCCGATGGAACCCGTGAGGGTGAGAGAGGGCAGGCGCTGACGCCGTGCGTTCTGGGTGCGGAAAAAGGCGGCCTCCAGCGCGCGCTCCGCAGCACGCACATCCGGCCGCTGGCGCAGGGTGTCTGCGGGGATGCCGGTGGCCATGCCTGCGGGCATCTCCGGCACGCTGCGCGGGTGCGCGAGCTGAGCATCCAAAGAACCGGGCGTGCGGCCGGAGAGAAGCGCGAGCTGATTGCGCGCCTGCTCGATGCTGAGCCGAAGCGCAGGCATGGTGGCGCGGGCCTGCTCGAGCGTGGTGATGGAGCGCTGGGTATCGAGGGCATCGCCTGTACCGGCCTGCTCCAGCCATTCTGTGAGCTGTACGGTCTCGCGGCGTGTTATGAGGCTGTGCTCCACCACGTGGAGCTGGCCCTCTGCGGAACGCAAGGCGACGTAGGCGGTGGCGACATCTGAGGCGAGCGTGACCTGCGCGCCGTAGTAGTTTTCGCTGACTTTTTCGAGGTCTGCGCCGGCAGCCTTGAGGTTTTGGTACTGTTTGCCAAAGAGATCGACCTGCCAGCTGGTGTTGAAGGATGCCTTGTAGGATTCGGTGTTGAAGGTGGTGCCGGTGATGCGGCTGTCCGTGCGGGTGCCTGCGCCGGATTGATTGGCGGTGAGGCTAGGGAAGAGATTGGCCGCCTCCACATTCCGCCGGGCACGGAACTCGGTGATTTTTTCCAAGGCCGAGCGCACGGTGGTGCTGGACCGGAGGGCATCGGTGATGAGGGCATCGAGCACGGGATCATGAAAGCGCCGCCACCAGGTGGGGAGCGCGGCGGTGTCGAGCGGCCGGATGGTGGAGGATCCATGCTGCCACTTTCCGGGCACGGGCACGGAATCTTCCGCGAGCTCATGCGGGCCTTTGCCGGCGCATGCGGCGAGCATGAGCAGTGCGGTGGCGAGGATGAGGCAAGGCGGTGAGCAGGCCATGGACTCCTGGTGTTCAGGTGGCGCGGAAATTGGCTGCTTCATAGGGATGCCCGATCCGGTCAGTCGCTCTGCGCACTGCAATCGGTTGGCACAGTGGGGCTATTCAGAGTGTTTGACCATAGGGAGAACACCCCATCGCAATTCGCGCGCATGCTTCGCAAATTGTGGGCAGACCCTCAAACTACCCTGCTATACGGATGAATGCATCACCCCCACTCCAAGCCGACCTGAAAGCTTCAAAGCCTGCTGTGGTGGCCGAGGCCAGCACGCGGGATTTTCAGCGCTGCGTCTGTGAGATGAAGCAGCTCTCCTTTGTGGGGTGTGAACGCAGCGTGGGTGAGACTGTGGTGGGCGGCTTCAGCACGGTGGGCCGCGTGAAGTGCTGGGGAGGCCTGGGAGCTTTCTGGGGCGGGGTGTGGGGCTGGCTGGTGGGCTCCACGTTTTTTCAATACGAAGGGGCGGGACCGCTGATGGTGGCGGACCCGATGGTCGGCTGGATGATGGGCGCGGTGGAAGGCGGCCTCATGGGCGGCGGGCTGAGCGCCGTAGGGGCCTGCGTATTCGGCCTGATCATGCCGAAGAGAGGCAGCGTGATTTGCGAGACGACGCGGAACGGCTGAGGAGAGGGCGGGTGCGCGGTGTTCAAGCTGTCATGCTTTTGCATGTCTCCCTGTCTAATTTTCGGCCATTTTTCATGGGCACAAAAAAGCGGATGCCATGATGAATGGCATCCGCCGTGGTGAAACAGGGAATTATTTCGCGGCGAGTGCGGTGGCCGTGGCCTGGTGCGCCTTGAGGACAGGGATCGTCTTGTCCACGATCACCTTCAGCTCCTTGTCGTTCTGGTCTTTGGAAGCTTCTTCGTAGCTGCTGATCTGTGACTTATGGCCGTCTGCGAAAGCAGCGAGGAACTCTTTGTCAAACTCTGCGCCGGTGGCTCTTTCAAGCTTTTGGAGAGTGGCGGTTTGCTCCGGGGTGATCTCCTTGGAGAGCTCCACACTCTGTGCGTCCGCGAGTTTCTTGAATTCCTTGCTCAGCGCCTTGTGATCGGTGACGAGCGTTTCGGCAAAAGCTTTCACGCTGGCGTTCTCAGCTTTCTTGACGCCCAGCTCCGCGAACTCTGTGTCCGCATGACTGGAGATGGCAGCATTTTGGATGAACGTGGATTCGGTGTTCGAGATCAGGCTCTTCTTGTTTTCGGCCTGGCTGGCCGGGGTGAGGAGAAGCATGCCGCACAGGGCGAGCGTGAAGGAGGACAGGAATGTGGTGGAACGTTTTTTCATGAGGTTGGCGGGTGTTGTTTGGTTTGTCGCATGAGGCTTGGTGGCTTCATGTGGCGAAGGCTAGGACCCGCAGCGCGTCTTCACCATGGGGTCGAGACCCCAAACTGAGCGACCGTGTTTCACAAGCCGAAATGACAGGTCATGCGGCTACAGATCATGGATGATCTTCGGTGGAAAAGCCGCACGGAGGGCATTGAGCACGGCGAGCACATCAATGATTTCCTGCGCAATGGCTCCGCTGACGGGCGGTAGATGGCCGGTGGCGGCGAAGGCCATGCCGATGAGGCTGAGAGCCATGCCGCCAACGGCGCTTTGCAGGGCGATGACGCGCATGCGGCGGCTGATGTGCATGAACTCGTCGACTTTTTTGAGCGAGTTGTCCATGATGACGACCCCGGCGGCCTCAGCAGTGACGTCGCTGTTTTGGCCGATGGCCATGCCGACGGTGGCTGCCATCATGGCGGGAGCATCATTGATGCCGTCGCCCACATAGAGGGTTTTGGCCCTGGCGGTTTCGGCGCGGACGATGGTGAGTTTTTCCTCGGGGCTTTTTTGCGCGTGGATCTCAGAGATGCCGAGGAGATGATCATGACGCGATCGAAGTGATGTTTCGGTCCGAGGTGGTTGACGAAACTGCGGCTCTCGGCGCGGGGGGCATCGCGGAAGCGCAGGGTGGCGGCGTAATGGCCGTCGAGAACGACGACGCATTCGAGCCCGCCAGAGATGGCAGGCATTTGATCGGTGCCGGGGAGATTTTGCGGGATGAGTTTGTTGCGGCTGGTGATCTGGAGCTGATGGCCGGCGACGGTGCCGCGCAGTCCGTGGCCGGGCTCCTCGCTGACCTCGCTGGCTTCGGGCAGGGTGATGTCTTGCTCCTTGGCGGCGGCAATGATGGCGCGCGAGAGGGGATGCTTTGAGTAGCGCTCCAGACTGGCAACGAGTGTGAGCACTTCTTTTTGATCCAAGCCCGTGGCGAGGAGCTGCTCGGTGAGCTTGGGCTCGCCGTAGGTGAGTGTGCCGGTCTTGTCAAAGATGGCGGTGCGGCATCCGGCGATCTGTTCGAGCACGACGGGGCTTTTGACGATGATGGCACGGCGTGCGCAAAGTGAGATGGAGCTGACAATGGCGATGGGGATGCCAAGCAAAAGAGGGCAGGGAGTGGCGATGACGAGGACGGCGAGGAAGCGAAGTGGGTCTCCACTGAGGAACCAGGCGAGCAGTGCGACAACGAGGGCGACGGGCGTGTAGATGGCACCGAGCTGGTCGCCAAGGCGCTGGAGCTGCGGTCGTTTGCTCTCGGACTCCCGCATGACTTCCATGATTTTCGCGTAGCGTGAATCGGCGGCGACTTGGGTGGTGCGGATGGTCAGGGCGGCTTCGCCATTGACTGCACCGGAGATGACGGTGGAGCCAGTGGTCTTGGTGATCTGGAAAGGCTCGCCGGTGAGGTAGGATTCATCCATGACACCGTGGCCTTCGGTGACGATGCCGTCGGCCGGGCATATCTCGTGCGGATAGATCACGAGGGTGTCGCCGACGGCGATGTCCGCCAAAGCGACATCGGTGATCCCGGCACCCGCTTTGCGATGAGCGATGGAGGGCATGCGCTTTGCCAAGGCTGCGAGTACGGACGAAGCGCTGCGCAGGGCGTAGCTCTCCAAGGCTTCGCCGCCTGCGAGCATGAGCACGATGATGGAGCCCGCGAGATATTCGCCAAGCAGGAGCGATGTGATGATGGAGACGCCACCGAGGAGATCGGAGCCGAACTCGCGCCGCAGCAGCTTGCGCAGCAGATCGTAGAGCATGGGCAGCCCGCCGACGATGAGTGTGATGAGCAGCGGCAGGTGCTGCGCATTCAGCGATGCCTTGGATGCAAAGCGCAGCACGAGGTGCGTGACGATGCCGAGGAGGGCGAGCGCGGCGATGATCGTGGATTTGCGCCGCCAGAGTGACGAAAGCAGGGAGGGAGGAGATTCGGCCATGAGAGAGAGTTAAGCTGGGGATACTCGTGAAGCAGGACTCGGGGCCGAAGAGCATCAATCCACCCACGACGGAAATGAAGGCGAGGACGGTGTGCAGCTTGAGCAGATTTCCGACGAGGACGGGGCGCAGGAGATTGTCGATCGTTCCCACGACGAGCATGCCCCAAAGGACCAGGATGAGCGACTTTCCCCAGCTGCCTTCCAGAGCCAGGAAAAGCGCGGCGGGAATCCAGACCACAAAAGCGCCGAGCATGGGCACCACGGAGAGAAGGGCCATCACCACGCCCCACAAGAGAGGAGCGGGCAAACCCAGCCACCAAAACATGAGGCCGGCCAGAAGCCCCTGAATGATGGAAACGACCAGCGTGCCGTAGACGGTGGCCTGAATGGTATCACGGACGCGGAGAAGGAGTGTCTCCGTTTCTTCCCTGGAAAGCGGTGACAGGTGGTGCAGGGAGGCGATTGCCCCGCGGCGATCCCGCAAAATGAAGAAAAGCAGGTAGAAGATGAGGACAAAGCTGATGACCTGAAACATGGAGCCGCTGACGAAGGACCCAGCAGTGGTGCTGAACCAAGTCGCGAGAGATTTCACCGTGGCCGGCAGATCGAGTTCATTCTCGATCGTCACGGCCATCGAAGCGAGACGCGGCTGCGCGTCAATAGCACGCCGCCATTCGCCGGTGGCGACCTTGGTTTCGATGAGCTGTGCTCCCTGAGCGGCCTGGCCGATGAGGTGCTGACCGACAAAGATCACCGGAACGACGACGATAAAGGCGATCACGATCACCGCGACGATGGCGGCCAGACCAGGATGCCTGAGCTTTGACTCAAGCCATCCCTGAAATGGTGAGAAGAGAACGGCGAGGGCAATGGCCCAGGTCAGTGCGGGCAAAAATGGCTGCGCCAGCAAGTAGCAGAGGACGATGCCTGCAGCGATGGCGGTGATGAGCATGAGCGTCCGCAGCCGGAGGGCTTCTTGCGCATGTTCAGATGAAGGAAGCACCTTGTTAGACCTTCATTTGTCCTCGATTTCGAATCCGACTTTGAGGGAGACCTGCCATTGATGCACCTGGCCTTTGTCGATGCTGCCGCGTGTCTCAGTCACCTGGAACCAGCGGAGGCCCTTGATGGTTTTGTGGGCGCGCTTGAGGGCTTTGTTGACGGCGTCTTCAATGGTGGTGGAGGAGGTGCCGGTGAGTTCGATGGTTTTGTAGACGGGGTCTTTCATAGCGACAATACTAGGCACTGGAGGGTGGGGCGTGCGATGGGGTGTACACCTACTCTGCGCGTCACTGGTGGTGGCCCAGACGTGCTTCGGCGAGATCGATGTCGAGTTGGATGCGGCGTAGGACTTCATCACTGATGACGTTTTCATTGCGCAGGTGGAGGATGGTCTGGCGCTCCTGCAGAAGTGAGGCGAGTGAGAGGTGCTCGTATTCGGTGGAGAAGCGGCGCAGTGGGGTGCCAGCATTGGCGGAGGCGGCGCCTTCCACCTGGCGAATGTGGTCTTCGTATTCCATGCGGAGACGCTGCAGGGCATCCGCTTTGGCGGGATCTTTTTCATCGATCTCGTTGAGGCTGGCGAAGGCTTCTTGATTGGCCTTCAGGCGTGCTTTGCGTTCTTCAACGGCGGATGAGCTGTCTTCTTTGACACCGAGCCAGCGAATGAGCGGGGGCAGGCTGAGGCCCTGCATGACGAGGGTGACGATGATGACGGTGAAGGTGAGGAAGAGGATCAAATCACGGCCGGGAAACGGGGTGCCATCCTGCCGGGTGATGGGCAGGGCGAGTGCGGCGGCGAGAGAGAGCACGCCGCGCATGCCGGTCCAGGCAATGATCATGACATGCCGCCAACGAGGCAGGGGATTGTGCTTGGAGTGGCTCTGCAAAAACCAGTGTGGCAGATAGATGGCCGGGAAGACCCAGAGAAAGCGAACGAGGATGACGGCGAGGCTGGTCGTCAGCGCATACAATATGAGCCGGTAGGTGGGGATGGCCTGGGCTGAAAGGGCCTCAATGACTTCAGGGAGCTGCAGGCCGATGAGGATGAAGACGAAGCCATTGAGGAGGAACTCGACCATCTCCCAGACTGGGCCGCCCTGAAGGCGCGTTTTGAAGTTCAGCAGTTCGGGCATGCGCCAGCCGAGGTACAGTCCGGCAATGACGACGGCGAGCACGCCGGAGAGGTCCAGCTTTTCCGCGAGCAGATAGGCGACGAAGGGGGTGAGCAGTGAAACGGTGACTTCGATGGGGGCGTCATCCACGTGCTTGTGAAACTGCTCGGCGAGCCAGCCGACGAGCAGGCCGATGGCAATGCCGCCAAGACTCATGATGACAAAATGGCCGCCTGCCTGCGGGAGTGAAAAAGAGCCGGTGATGACGGCAAGCACGGCGAAGCGGTAGGCGACCAGCCTGCGGCGAGCGGCAGGCCCATGAAGTAATGTGCGAGCAAGGCGACGGCGCCGGTGGTGAAGAGGACGAGCCCGACGGCGAGGAGCGTGATGGGCCGCAGATTGGCCCGGAAGTCCCGCCATGAGGTGAAGAGCGCGGCGGGAAAGAGCAGCGGTGGCAGGAAAAACTCAAACACGAGCTGGGGATCCAGCCGCACCTCGAGGAGCTTCGGGATCAAGCTGAGCGCCAGACCGCCGAGGACAAAGAAGATGGGATAGGGAAGGGAAAGCCTGCGTGCGACCAGCGCCAGAATGACGACGGCCAGCAGCAGACCCACGAAGATGTCAACAATGCTGGTCATAGCATTCGGCAGGCATGCGCATGCCTGTGCAACGAATGCGGCCTGCCGTCCGGCTGTGCTGCGGGGAGATCAGGCCGGAATGGCGACGCTGCTGTGCGCCGCAGTGGACCAGTAGGACGAGCCGAGCGTGCCACGCACGCAGGGAGGCAGAGAACGACCGCCATAGTAGTGCCCGAGGCCGATGCGGAGGCCGTGCGAGATGGGCGATTTTTCGCCGGACACGGAGATGAGATTGCACACGCACTGGGCATTGTTGCGAAGTGGGCATGTCATGGTGCAGTCAGGCTTGGGGCGGCGGCTGTTCATGGGGGTGAAATCAGGTGAAGGTCAGGCGCGTACGAGACTCCGCTCAGCGGTGAGTTCTGCTTCGGCTTGCAGCCAGTCGCCATGATGATCGCCGTCTGCCGAGCCGCGTTTTTGGAAGTTGTGATAGGCCCGGAGGGCGACTTCATCCGGTGAGTGGGCGGGCGGCGGCGTGGCGCTGTCCTGGGGTGCGGGAGCAACCAGCGGCATGACCTTGGCCGGCTTGGGCTTGGATGCCGGGACAGCTTTGGCGCTGGGTGCAGCTTTCAGATTCTTGGAACCTTTGGTCACGGGAGTGACTTTCGCGGTCGTGGTGCTCTTGTTGGTTTTCATGGGGTGGCCCATGTTCCAAAGCTGGCTTCACTGCTGCCATGGGGTGTTCACCCCAAATTCTCAGGCGGCAGGGACGGCTCCGTTCTCCGCGAATGTCAGCGTCTCATTGAGCGTCTCCATGAATTCGTTTACTTTGATGGGCTTCGTGAGGTAGCGGAAGAATCCGGCCTCGATGCCTTTTTCAATGTCGCGCGGGATGGCATTGGCGCTGAGTGCCACGATGGGGATGTGCGCGGTGGTGGGATCAAGGCGGATGATCTTCATGGCCTCGATGCCGCTGATGCCGGGGAGATTGATGTCCATGAGGATGACATCCGGCAGGTAGCCGTGGGCGAGGCTGATGCCGTCCGTGCCATTCTGGGCGGTGAGGAGCCGGAGATCTGAACGGCGGGCGATGAGCTGCTCGATGAGTTTGAGGTTCGCGGGATTGTCCTCAACGTAGAGAATCAGACGGGTGCGTTTGCCCGCGCCCTCGGGGATGGCGGTGAGCGTGGTAGTCACGGATTTGATGAAATCAATGTGCGGATCCACGGCCGCTCCCAGCTCGATCCAGAACACGCTGCCGGTGCCCACGGTGCTGTGCGCGCCGATGGTGCCCTCCATGAGCTCCACAAGTCGTTTGCTGACGACGAGTCCGATGCCGGTGCCTTCCTCGCCGGTGGCTTCTTTGCCAAGACGATTGAAGGCCTGGAAGAGCTGCGCCAAGAGCTCTGGTGAAAGCCCGGCACCGGTGTCTCTGACGCCAATGCGGAGGCGTCCGGGCTGGGTGAGATCACAGTCCACCACGACGGTGCCGCCGGCGCGGTTGTATTTGATGGCGTTGGAAAGGAGATTGATGAGGACCTGCTTGAGGCGGGTGCGGTCGGCCTTGATGAAGCAGGGGGCTTCAAATTTAGGGAAGGACATGCTGATGCCGCGCTTCTGCGCCGTAGGCTCGATCATGGCCTGGCATTCGATGAGGACTTCAGGCAGCGAGACGGCCTCCAGTGAGAGGGAGAGGCGGCCGGACTCAACGACGGCGAGGTCGAGGATGTCATTGATGAGTTCCAGGAGAAACCAGCCTGCGTGGAGAATCTGATCGATGCTGGCTTTCTGCGAGGCTGTGGGTGGCGGTACGTCCGACTCGATGAGCTGGGTGAATCCGAGGATGGCATTGAGCGGGGACCGCAGCTCATGGCTCATGCTGGAAAGGAAGTCGGACTTCGCGAGATTGGCCTTCTCCGCGACGGCCTTGGCCTTTTGAAGTTCGATGGTTTTTTCCTGCAGCACCTTGTCCCAGCGCTTGCGCTCGGTGATGTCACGTGCTGCGGCAAACACACCCTTCAGGATGCCATCGCGATCATGAAAGGTGGTGGCGTTGTAGGAGACGTGGGTTTCGGTGCCGTCCTTGGCGCGGGCGGTGAGTTCATAGTCGGTGACTTTGCCCTCACTGAGCACGCGCTTGATGGCGGCCTCGGCGTGGTCGGGATCGGTGAAGTAGTTTTTGAACGCGGCGCCGATGAGTTCTTCACGCGAGTGCCCGGTGAGAGTCTCCATCTGATTGTTCACGTCGGTGATGATGCCGGAGGGATCGGTGGTCATCAGCGCGTCGATGTTGGATTCAATCAACGAGCGGGTGTAGAACTGCTGATCACGCAGGAGCTGATCGAGCTTTTCCTGCTCGGCCTCGGCCTGTTTGCGCACAGTGTTGTCCGTGCCGATCAGGAGATAGCCGATGATGCCGCCGTGATCATGCACGTCACGCAAAGCGGTGACGGACACCACGGCGGGAAAGCGGCTGCCGTCCTTGCGGATGTAGGTGAGCTCATAGATGTCCTCGATGCCGCGTGAGGCTTTAAAGACGAGAGCCTCGAAACCGGGGGCGATGGTGGTGCCGAGTTCCAGGCTCAGTGCTGCGGCGCGGGCGACCACCTCCTGCGGATCGGAGATTTCAGCCGGGGTGATTTTGTTGAGCACATCGGCGGCGGCGTAGCCGAGCATGCGCTCTGCACCGACGTTGAAGATTTGAATGACGCCTTTTTCGTCGGTGGCGATGCTGGAAAAGTTGGCGCTGTTGAGGATGGCGTCCTGCAGTGCTCCGGTCTTGAGGAAGGCGTCATTGTGCAGGCGTTCGGTGACGCTTGCAGGGGGAGGGGGCGCAGGCAAATCGTGGGCCGGCAGGGGCCTTGAGGGTATTGTCATGGTGATTCCGTGCGGACATCCCACTGGCAGATGTCGCGGCGCATCCTCGGTGATATGTGGTAAAAATGTTATGGGGTGTTTGCCCCATCAAGTGAGAATTCCGCCGGGGAGGTGGGGGCGGCACGGGCGGGGGGAGGTCCAGCACCTTCCGCAGCTTTTTCGCGAGGGCGGAAGGGAGGTGAATTTTGAACGTTGTGCCCACGCCGGGCGCACTGTGGATGGTGAAGGTGGTGCTGCCTGGGATGCTTTCCCAGTTCAGGTGCCGCCTGCTAATAAGGAGGGTGGCGGTTCATTGAGCTTTCCCCAGAAGGCGCCGATCTGGCGGACGGAGGTCATGAAGCCCTGGTAGTCCACGGCTTTGACGACATAACCGTTCACGCCGTGGCGGTAGCATTCGGCGAGGTCGGAGGTTTCGCGTGAGGAGGAGAGGACGACGACGGGGATGGACTTCAACTGCGCGTCGGATTTGATGATCTTGAGGACTTCAAGCCCGTCGACCTTGGGCATCTTGAGATCCAGCAGCACCAGGACCGGGTAGTCGCGGGAGCGTTGAGTGTACTCGCCCCGGTAGTACAAATAGTCCAGTGCCTCGGCACCATCGTGCACCACGAACACCCTGTCTGCGAGATGGTGCTGCTCCAGCGCCGCCAGCATGAGCTGCACATCCTGAAGGTCGTCCTCCACCAGCAGAATGCTCTTGAGGGTTTCAGGTGCGGTCATTCTTGGGAGCGTGGTTGGGTGGGAAGGGAGAAATAAAAGGTGGCGCCGCCGTCCACCGCGCCGTCCGCCCAGACGCGGCCGCCATGGCGGAGGATGATGCGCTGGACATTGGCGAGGCCGATGCCGGTGCCTTCAAACTTGTCCTGGCTGTGGAGGCGCTGAAACACGCCGAAGAGCTTGGCGGCGTAACGGGGATCAAAGCCGGCGCCGTTGTCGCGGACGAAGATCACGGTTTCATCTTCACCGACCTTGGAGCCACCGATTTCGATGCGGGTTTCTGCGCATTCACTGGTGAACTTCACGGCATTGGAAATGAGATTGACCATGACCTGGCGTAGCAGGGCGCAGTTTCCCCAGACGACGGGCAGAGGATGAATGACCCAGTTGATGTTTCGCCGGATGGTTTCTTTGTGGAAATCCCCCAAGGTCTCGCGCACGAGGTCATCGAGACTGCACTCCACCTTTTCCATGCCTGCCTGTCCGATGCGTGAGAAGGCGAGCAGGTCATCGATCAAAGCGCCCATGCGCTTGGCTGCCTGTGTGACCGTGCTGAGGTGGCGGAGACTGCTCTCAGAGAGGGTTGGGCCGGCGTCCTGCTGCAGGAGCTCGACAAAACCCATGATGTGCCGCAGCGGGGCGCGGAGGTCATGGGAGACGGAGTAGCTGAAGGCTTCGAGTTCGCGATTGGCGGCCTGGAGCTGTGCGGTGCGTTCGGTGACGCGCTGCTCTAGCTCGGCATTGAGGCGGCGGATTTCATCTTCCGCTTGTTTGCGCTCGGTGATGTCGCGGACATTGCACTGGATGACCTTGTGGTCGCCGGCCTGATAGACATTGCTGACGAACTCCACGGCGATGTGGCGGCCATCGCGCGTTTCCAAGGGCAGGTTTTCATAGCGGGCGTAGCCGTATTCCTGCAGCCGCGTGAGCATGGCCTGATTGGACTCGATGTCTTTGAAGGGACTGAGCTCGCCGACGGTTTTTCCGCCCATCTCCGCGTGTGTAAAGCCGAGCAGGTCGGTCAGATAGGGGTTCACATCGGTGATGCGTCCTGTGTTCTCTTCCAGGATGAGGATGCCATCGCGCGCGGCTTCAAACAGCCGCCGGTAACTGAGCTCTGAGGCGCGCAAGGCGGGATCAGGCTCTGGGGGCCGTGTGGCTGCTTCATTAGGAGAATTCATGGAGGAGGCAAGGTGCCTGCTCCGGGGGCAAGAGCCATGGGGTGTACTACCCGTTCACATCTGCACGACTGCGCATGGTCTTAAGCTTCGCGAGGCACGATCAACTCGATGAGCATGGGGGCGATCTCGGTCAGCGGCAGAATGAAGTCGACATCGCCAGTGGCGATGGAAGTCTGAGGCATGCTGAAATCCTGCGAGGTGGGGCGGTCTTGGGCGATGACTCTGCCGCCGCGATCTTTGATGATCTGCACTCCGAAATAGACTTTTTCCGCCTCGTCTGAGGACAGTGCAATGCGGCCGCCTTTGACGACGGACATGTGATGATTGGGCGGTGCGACAAAGACGCTGGAGTGGCAGAGGATGTCACCGGTTTGTGCCTGCCGTACTTCCAACTGTGAGCGGCTGCTCAGGATCTCGGCGAGCAGGCTTTTGTGCACGGGAGAAAGGTGCATGACGATGGCGATGGCCGCAGGGAAGTCTGCGGGGAGTCCGCCGAGAATGACCGAGAGTGCATTCAGGCCACCGGCGGAGGCGGCCATGGCAATGACGCTCAGGGCGGGTGTGCAGGGAGGGACGGCCATGAGTCTCGGAGGGCGGGGTTCATTTACCGCTGCACTGCGACTCGGCGGTCAGTTCTGCCTCGGCCTGGAGCCAGTCCTGCACATCGCGGCCTTTGGCTTCGCCGTGGTTTTCAAAGAGCAGGTGGGCGCGGCGTGCGACCGCTTCGGCGGAGGGGACGAAGTCTTCCTGCGGTGACTGTGCGTGACTGGCGGCCGGGTGGAGATGCGCGGTGTGTGCGGGGCTGAATGTCATGGTCTACCATCATCCAATGCAGACAACGGGTTCACCATGGGGTCTTCACCCCAAGACAATGCCACCAGTTCAGACAATCGTCACCTGCACGCTGTTCTCAATGATGCCCATGGAGATGGCGTAGCGGGTGAGGCCGGCGGTGTCATGGATGTTGAGCTTGTCCATGAGGCTCTGGCGGTGTTTCTCGACGGTCTTGACGCTGATGTTCAGCTCGTCGGCGGTTTCCTTGTTGGCCTTGCCTTCGGCGATGAGCTGCAGGACTTCCATCTCGCGTGCACTGAGGGTGGGGGCGGCCTTGCCGGGGAGCTCTCCCTGATCACGGTCCTTCTGCTTTTGATGGTTGCGGCGTTTGGCGATGATGGGGCTGAAGTAGGTCTTGCCCTGATGGACGGCGCGAATGGCCTCCGGGAGGACATGGGCGGCGGTTTGCTTGATGAGATAACCGGAGGCGCCGATGGCCATGACCATGGCGACGTAGGCGTCATCGCTGTGGGCGGAGAGAATGAGAATCTTGGTGCCAGGGAAGGACTGGAGGATCTGGCGGCTGGCCTCCATGCCATTGAGCAGGGGCATGGCGATGTCCATGACGACGACGTCCGGGCGCACCTTGGTGACGAGTTCCACTGCCTGGCGGCCGTTCTCTGCTTCGGCCACGACCTTGATGTCAGGTTCCAGATTGAGCATGGCGCGCAGGCCTTCGCGGACGATCTGGTGGTCTTCGGCGAGCAGGACGTTGATGGAGTTCATAATTGAGATCAGTTTACAGTGGGATTGCCTGGCGAAAGGAGAATTCTCACCTCGATTTCTGTGCCGGTGCGGCGCACGGATTTGATGGTGAGGGTGCCGCCCACATAGGCGGCGCGCTCTTGCATGCCGAGCAGGCCGAGGCGGCTGCTGCCTTTGCGTTTGACGGGTGGGCGTTCGGTGTTGAAGCCGACGCCGTCGTCCTTGATCAGCAATTGCACCGTATTTCCAAGACGTGCCAGATGGACGCTGACCTGCTGAGCACGGGCATGTTTGTGCACGTTTTTCAGCGCCTCTTGCAGAATCCGATACAAAGCCAGCTCAGTTTGTCCGGGCAGCCGTTCGGTCAATTCCACGCCGGTGAGTGTGACGACCACGCCGGTGCGCGCGGTGAACTCAGTGCTGGCAGCACGGAGCACGGCATCCAGCCCGAGGAGCTCCAGGACTCCGGGGCGAAGATTGCGCGTGATGCACTCCACTTCTTCGGCGGTGTGGCCTAGCAAATCACGGAGTTTGAGTGCTTCCTGCTGCGCCGGGCCGTCATGCGTGGAAAGTTGGTCCGCGAGTGTCTGGCTGCGGACGAGGATGGCGCAGAGGAGCTGGGTGATGTTGTCGTGGAGTTCCAGCGCGACCTGGCCGCGCTCCGCCTCCTGCACCTGCACCACGCGCTGGGTCAAGGCGCGCAGCATTTCCTCGGTGCGGCGTGACTCAGTGAGGTCCGTGACTACCATGCCGATGATGAGGTTTTTACCACCTTCTTTGGCGAGCGGGCGGATGGAGATTTGCACGGGCAGTTTGGAGCCATCACATGCATGCAGCAGGAGCTGGATTTTGACGCCGGTTTGCGCGGCCTGCTTCATGTGGGCGCGGAGTGTGGCACCGTCTGCGGCGGATAAGAAACGGCGGAAGGAGCTGCCGGTGACCTGCTCCAGCGGACATTTGACCATGCGGGCAAAGCACTGGTTGGCATAAAGAATCATCTTCTCCGTCGTGAGTGTCAGCGCGCCTTCGTTCATGGCTTCGATGAGCATGCGGTAGGCGCGTTCAGCACCTGCCAGCGTGAAAACCTGCTTCCCCTTTTTCCCGGTTCCAATCAGCGCATCCACTTCGCCATCACGGATGGCGCGCAGTGTTTCCTCCGCCTCGTTAAGACGCAGGCGTATTGCGGCGAGATCTTCGGTGAGGATTTTCGTGAGGGCAGCTTTCATGGGGCGATTTTCACTTTGGTGCTCAAGTTCAATTCGATGACGAGGCCGTTGATGTTGGTCAGATTGCCGATGAAGCGGCGTGCTGGAGCCGGGAGTTCGATGATGAGGGTCGGTGTGGCGACGATCTGGTTGGTGCGCGCGAGCGCGGGCTGCTGATAAATATCAATCACTTCAAGTGTGCAGTTGTCCTCCAGTACCGTTGAGCACAGTTCACGGACGCGCAGGACGGCCTGGTGCGAGCGTGCGCTGGCTCCTGCCACGAACAGCCTCAGGATGTACTGGCTCGCAGAACGCGGAGCCGGGGACTTTTTTTTGGCGGCCAGCTTGGTGGTGCTGACTTTTTTGGCTTTCACCGGTTTGGATACGGGTTTCATCCGTTTTTCCTCACGGGTTTGGGTTTGATCTGTGTGCTGACGACCACCTTGGCGTCTGCCTGGCGCAGGATGCCCAGGGCGTTGCGCTCGGTGGTGAGCATGAGGGTGCGTGTGCCGACCTGCTCGGCAATGCGCCGCAGCTCAAGGGCTTCACCTTCGTAATCGGAACGCAGATCGCTGATCTGGCGGTCAAGAGCCTTGCGCTTGCGTTCGACTTCGCGCTTGAGCTGTGCGGCCTCCTGCTGGCCGGCGAGGACGGCGGCTTTTTCCAGCGCTTCTTGCGCGGCGCGGGCCGATCCGGTCAGCACACCACTGGCACCGATATAGGCGTCCACCACATCAATGCCATGATCCGAAATCAAGAATTCGCGGACTTGGTTCGAGTGCTTCATGCCGCGCGCCTTGAGTACATACAGCACGCGGTTGCGTTCACCGTTGCCCTCGAAGTCCTGCAGGAGGATCCAGGAGTCCATGAGCGAGGACATAGCGGCTTCGCTTTGCTCCAGCGCATGCCCTCCCTGCGTCAGGCTGGTGAACAGGGAGGTGATCTGCCCGGCCTTCAGATAATCAATCAATCGCGTCACCATTCCTTTGGTTTCGGAGTCAGAGCCGGAGTCCATCAGGCTGGTGATGGGATCAATGATGACGACGTGCGGCTTGAACGTCGCGATCTCCTTGAACATCGTGGCCAGATGCATTTCCAGCCCGTAGAGCGAGGGCCGCGCCGACAGATACCGCAGCAGGCCCTTTTTCACCAGCGGCTCCAGACGCAGCCCGATGGAATGCATGTTGCGCATGATCTGGTCGGGCGATTCTTCAAACGAAAAGTACAGCACACGCTCCCCGCGCCGGGCGGCGGCTTGTGCAAAGTTGCAGGAAATGATGGTCTTGCCCGTGCCGGGCGTGCCCGTGAGCAGAATGCTGCTGCCACGAAAAAATCCCTTCCCGCCCAGCATCACATCCAGCCGTTGAATCCCGGTGGCAATCCGCTCGTTCGACACCTTGTGATTCAGCGACAGCGACGTGATCGGCAGCACGCTGATGCCTTCATCACCGATGAGAAAGGGAAACTCGTTGGTGCCGTGCATGGCGCCGCGATATTTGACCACGCGCAGGTGGCGTGTGGCGATCTGATCGTTGACGCGATGGTCGAGGACGATGACGCAGTCTGACACGTACTCTTCGAGACCGTGGCGCGTGAGCTGTTCGCGGCCGCGCTCGGCGGTGATGACGGCGGTGACGCCCTTGTCCTTGAGCCAGCGGAAGAGGCGGCGGAGCTCGCTGCTAAGCGCGGCCTCATTGGGCAGGCTGGCGAAGAGTACTTCCAGGGTGTCGAGGACGACGCGTTTGGCACCGATGGAATCAATGGCGTGGCCGAGGCGGACAAAAATTCCCTCGAGATCATACTCGCCGCTTTCCTGGAATTCGCTGCGCTCGATGTGGACGTAATCGACCACGATTTTGCCACGGCGGACGAGGCCCTCCAGATCAAAACCGAGGGAGGCGACATTGGCCTTGAGCTCTTTTTCCGTTTCCTCAAAGGCCATGAGCACGCCGGGTTCACCGAACTGAGCCGCACCGCGTACGAGGAACTCGGCGGCGAGGAGGGTCTTGCCGCAGCCAGCGCCGCCGCAGACCAGGGTGGGGCGGCCGCGAGGCAGGCCGCCGCCAGTGATTTCATCGAGACCCTGGATGCCGGTGGGGCACTTGGGCAGCAGTGTCGGTGCGGTGGTGGCGCGTTTTTTGCCAGTGTGTTTGGCTCTGGGACGGGTCATGGGGTTTGCACGGACGAGTGATGGATAGGCTTGAAGAAGTCGTGGCCTTGGTGAATCTCGCGGATGGCCCTGGCGAGGACGTGTGCGTCGCTTTGCTTGACCAGGTATCCCGAGGCTCCCAGCGCCCTGGCCTGCTGAACATAGCTGTCCTCGTCATAGGAAGATAGTACCAGTATTTTGGTGGAGGCCGGGGTGCACTCGCGAATGCGTGAGAGGGCATCGAGCCCATTGAGCAGGGGCATTGCGAGATCCAAGACCACAATATCCGGGGCGAGTTTGTTGGCGAAGGCGACGGCCTGATGGCCGTTGGCGGCTTCACCGACCACTTTTATGTCAGTTTCTAATGCAAGCAGAGCGCGAAGTCCTTCACGGACGATGGTGT
Organism: Verrucomicrobiota bacterium; assembly: GCA_026397715.1. Classification (GTDB taxonomy): domain Bacteria; phylum Verrucomicrobiota; class Verrucomicrobiia; order Verrucomicrobiales; family Verrucomicrobiaceae; genus Prosthecobacter. The sequence continues at coordinate 9,746 of JAPLUN010000103.1, read as the reverse complement.
GATCATCTGCGAGCAGGACGGTGATGAGATTCATGGGCATGAAGGGGGGGAGAGTCTGCTGGGGCAGATGAACGGGCTGCCGTGATACGCGCCGCGAATGGCGTCTGGCAGACACATGGTGTCGGTTTGTTTGACGAGGTAACCCGAAGCGCCGAAGGCCATGGCCTGCTCTATGTAAACGTCGTCGGAGTGGGAGGAAAAGACGATCACCTTGGTTTTGAAGGTGGACTGCATGATCTGCCGGGTGGCTTCGATGCCATTGATGAGCGGCATGGAGACATCCATGATGACGATGTCTGGACAGAGCTGGCTGGTGAGCGACACGGCCTGGCGGCCGTTTTCGGCTTCGCCGATGACCTTGAGGTCGGTTTCAGAAAGCAGCAGCTGGCGCAGGCCTTCGCGGATGATGCGGTGATCTTCAGCCAGCAGGATGGTGATGGGGATCATGATGAGAGGGAATTCATGACTTCCTTTTTATCTGCGGGGATCTCCACCAGAATGGTGGTGTGCTGGACGGGGGAGGAGACCACGCAGAAGGTGCCGCCGATGATCTCGACGCGCTCACGCATGCCGAGAAGACCAAGGCGGCTGGAGCTTTTTGCGATGGTGGCGTCGTCTCCTGCAAAGCCCTGGCCGTTGTCCGTGATGACCATGCAGTGGATGCCGTTGTTCTTCTGAAGGCTCACGTCCACGCGGGTGGCCCTGGCATGGCGGACCACATTGGTGAGGGCCTCCAGAGCGACGCGGTAGAGGACGGTGCGGCCGATGCTGCCCAGTTCTTCGATGCTGGCATCCATGGTCAGGTTCACCTCAAGGCCGGTCTTCTGGGAGAAGTCTTTCAGGTAGGTCTCGAGCGCGGGGATCAGGCCCAGGTCATCGAGCATGGCGGGACGGAGATCACGGGCGAAGCGGTGCACGGTGTCCACGGACTGCGCGACGAGCTGCTGTGTCTGGGCGATTTTTTCACGAAGCTCCTGCGTGCTTGCGCAGTTTTCTTTTTGCAGGAGTGACAGGCGTACGTTGATGCCGGTCAAGGTCTGGGCGATGACGTCATGGAGCTCACGGCTGATGCGCTTGCGCTCCTCCTCCTGTGCCAGCAAGGCGTGGTGTGACAGAAGCCTCAGCTGCTCCTGCATCTGCCGTGAATTTTCAAGGAGCTCATTGGAAGTCGCCTGGCTGGTGAGGAGGGCATCCTCCACGGTTTTGCGATGAAGGATTTCGAGCTCCAGCTTCTGATTGGAGGCGGCGAGCACCTCAGCGCGGTGCAGCACGTCCTCGGCGTGCTTGCGTGCGGTGATGTCCTCCTGGATGCTGACAAAGTGGATGATGTCGCCCTTGGCGTTTTTGACGGGAGCGATGGTTTGATCGGAAACATAGAGGCTTCCGCTTTTGTGACGATTGGTGATCTGGCCGCTCCAGACTTTGCCGGCGAGGATGGTCTGCCAGAGGTTTTGATAAAATGCCTGGCCGTGGGAATCTGAGCGAACCAGGCTGGCCTTCCTCCCGAGGGCTTCTGAGGATTGATAACCGGTCAGTGCGGTGAAGGCTGGATTGATGTATTGAATGATGCCGTCATGATCGGTGATGAAGATGGCATTTGCGGCAGCCTCCATGGCGGTGTTTGCCAACTGCAGGGCTGCGAGGGTTTGCTTGCGCTCGCTGATGTCGTAGAAGCAATTGATGACGCCGGTGATTTCTCCGTTGTCGTTCTTTTGCGGCCGGATGTTGACGATGACTGCCACCTGAGTGCCGTCAGGGCGCTCGATGACGACCTCGGCATCGCACACGGAGGCCAGTGCGCCGCGCAAGACATCGGTGATGGGGGACTGATCGTGCGGCATGATGGTGCCATCCGGGCGGAGCAGCTTGAGGGCGCCGCAGAATTTTTGGTCGGTGTCACCGGGCGAGGGGCTGCGCCCCCACAACTCGGCAGCACGGTGGTTGTATTCCTGAATCACACCTGAGGCATCGCAGCAATAGACGGCCATGGGCCCCAGCTCAAACAAGGTGCGGTAGCGTGCTTCACTGGCGCGCAGGGCTTCGGCCGCAGGAGTGTCTTGAGCGGGAGAATCAGGCGTTGGGATCATAGGCATTCGAGGGAGGCGGTGTCGCAGGACTGTTTGACTGGCTGTTGTTTGTCGGTGTCACCTTGGGATGGAATTTCCACGCGGATGGTGGTGCCCTGACCGGGGGAGGACTCCACGCAAAAGGTGCCGCCGATCATCTCGACGCGCTCACGCATGCCGAGGAGGCCGAGGCGGTTGTTCTTCTTGGCGCTGCCTTTTCCTTCCACGGCAAAGCCGCAGCCATTGTCGGTGATTTCCATGCAGATGCCGCCGTCAGGATTCTGAATGCTGAGGTCTGCCTGAGTGGCCTGCGCATGGCGGGCAACATTGGTGAGGGCCTCCTGGGCGATGCGGTAGAGGACGGTGCGTGTGGTGCCATCCGCCTGCTCAATGCCGGCGAAGGATTTCAAGGTCACGCGGATGCCGGTGTCCTGCATGTAGCCGGTCATGAAGGACTGCAGGGCGGGGATGAGGCCTAGATCATCGAGGACGGAGGGGCGAAGCTCGCGCGCGAAGCGGTGGACGATGTCGACGGACTTTTCCACGAGCTCCTGCGTGCTGGCGATCTTGCCCTGCAGTGTCTTGTTGCTGACTGAGGAATCCGTCTTCAAGGCTGCGAGGCGGACATTGATGCCTGTGAGAGTCTGGGCGATGACGTCATGGAGCTCGCGGCTGATTTTTTTGCGCTCCTCCTCCTGAGCTGAGAGGAGCTGGCGTGAGAGCTGGCGGAGCTCCTCCTGCAATTCGCGGGATTTTTTCAGCAGGTCGCTGGAGGTTTGCTGGCTGATGCGGAGGGACTCTTCCATGGCCCTGCGCTGGGCGACTTCCTGCTTGAGCTCCTCCACGGAGGAGGCCAGTTCATGAGTGCGCAGGCTGAGAGTCTGCACCATTTGATTGAGGTGAATGTTCGCCTCACGCGCGCCGCGATGAGTCTCCTCTAGAGGGGTGATGGCTTCGGCAAAAAACAAGCCAGCGCGTCCCATCAAACCATCACTGGTGCTGGAGGAGTAACCAGGCAGCACGAGAGAGACGAGGGCGACCTCATGCATGCGCGCGAGATCCAGAGTCTCCAGCCCGAGGGTGATGGCCCGGTGTCCGAGCTTATGGGCGGGCACCATGCTGGCCGCCGAGCCTTCCTTTAAGAAGTGCTGTAAAGCTGCGTGGTAGAGACGCGAAAGTTCCGTGCGCTTATGTTTCATGGGGAATGCCGAACTCGTGGGCGAACTGATTGATGGTTTTCACGGCGTCCTCCACCAGCCGCTGCGTGGTGGCGATTTCCTGGGTGATGCCTTCATGCCTGACGACCATCTGTTTTTTCAAGGAGAGCAGCCGCATGTGGATGCCGAGCAGTGACTGACCGATGTCGTCATGGAGATGCAGACTCATCTTTTTGCGCTCCACCTCGTCTGCGGACATGATCTTGTGCGTCATGTCCTTGAGCTGCTGCTCAAGCTGGCGGGATTCGAGGAGCAGCTGGCTGGAGATGCGCTCGCTGTCCTCCAGTGCGGCCTCGGCGGAAATGCGTTCGGTGTTGCCCTGCTGAAGGTCACGATGAGAATCTGCGAGATCCATCGTGCGCTGTCCGAGGCGCTCCTGGAGCTGCTGCAAGTCGGCACCGGATTCGCGTGCGAAGCGGTGGGTCTTTTCGATGGGGACGATGGCTTCGGTGAAGAACACCTCCGCACGCATGGTCATCTCCGCGCGCGTGACGGGTGAGCAGTCTGGAAGAATGAGCGACTCCAGGGCCTGATGGTGTACTTTGGCGAGATCCAGCGTCTCAAGACCGACGTGCACCGCCTCAGTGCCCAGTGCATGGGCGGGCAGGAGGCTCGCCTGGCGACCTTGTTCCAAATGGGTGCGCAATGCCGCCAGATAGTGGGCGGACAATTGGCTCAACAGGGATACACTCATGCTTGTACTGGAAGGACAGCACCCAGGGCATCGAGGCATGATCCCTGGCAGGAATGACTGTTGAACGTCAGTTATCCGCCAGCAGTGGCAGACAAACCATGGGGTGAAACCCTACCGGCGGAGATTCGTTCAACCCGCCTGTTTCTGCTCTGGGGCCGCGGTGGCTGCTGTAGTGATGACTTCGGGAGGCATCAGGGCGGAGGCGCCGGTGTAGGCATTGATGGCGCGCTTGTGGGCGAGCTCAGCCTCGGCGTCGTTAACAGATTTCTCGGCTTCGAGCGCCTCCTCGAGCAGCTGGCGTGCGGCCTCGACACTGAACTTGAAGGGTTGTTCGGTGATGGGAAGGGAAGGAGGGGGATTCATGTCTTGTGAGCAGACTCGTTTGCAGGGCAAGCACCTGCGATGGGGTGAAACCCTACTTTGCATGAGCGGCGCAGGGGTAGGGTTTCACCCCATGGTAGAAAATGCCACAACCCTCTAGAGAGGCGCCGCTTTTGGGGTCCTGCTCCAAATGCTGCATCAAAAAAACAAACGCAAAGCATCCCATGAAGAAAATAACCTCACTCCTCCTGTCTCTCACCCTGGCTACCAGCGTCTTCGCTGGTACCACGGACAACTCCAAAACCGTGCAACCCACGATCGCCGCCGCACAAGGCTGTGACTGCTTTGCCCCTGGCTTTGCCATGGGTGCCTTTGGCGGTGCCTTCTTTCCCAATCATGGCGGCTCAGGTGTCGCCGGCGGTGGTGTGCTGGCCGAATATTTCGTGAGCGAGTACCTGGGCTTTCAGGGCAGCTACGGCGTGTATGCCACGAACAGCGAACATCACCAGATGGATGGCAGCATCGTTCTGCGTGCTCCGATCAAGAGCCTCTGCATCGCCCCGTATGTGATGGCAGGCGGCGGCGTGGGCACCAATGCGACGACGCGCGGTGACTTCCATGTGGGTGGTGGTCTTGAAGCCCGCTTTGCGAGCCTCGACTGCATGGGCGTGTTTGTGGACGGCAACTACTACTTTGCCTCCGGCACGAACGCTGACTTCACCGTGGCACGTCTGGGCGTGAAGTTCCGCTTCTAACAGCTGCGGCAGAATTTAAAGACCTCCAGGGGGGAAGCGGGCGACCGCTTCCTCCTTTTTGTTGAAAGGGCTCAGGACTTCTTCAGCAGATGCTTCCACCATGTGTCGTAGGCGGTCAGCGGGGTGCCGAGCGGGGTGTGCTCATAAAGCCATGTGAGGGGCTGGTAGAATGTGGTGACCAAATGGGGGACGGGGCCTGCGATGCGCTGGCTGGAATACAGGGCCATCACCGGGCCGTGGCTCAGCAGATAGACGGCGAGGAGCTGAAGCAGCGTGAGGAGGCAGCCGGTGGATCTGGAGCGTCGGGGTGTGGTGGAACTCATGGGGAAAGACTAGCGCATCTGCTGCTGCGGCCAATGGGGTGAACACTCCATGGCGGTGCTGAGAGGGGTGGCGCATGGTGAGCCATGTTGTGTGGCGCATTCGGATCCGACCGCCAGCAAGCCCTGCAGCGAATTCACTGCTGACATCAACCCTTTCAAGCCCAACCACCATGCCTCAAACCTCTGTCTTTTGTTTTGCCACCTCACGTGCCCAAGCGGGTTACATCGTTGATCAGCTCAAGGCTGCGAGATTCTCCAGCAACGACATCTCCGCACTGCAGGGCTCCGCGCAGGTGAAGCACACCAAGGCGCCTGAAGGAGTCGTGGCCGGGCTGGGCATTGGCGGTGCATTGGGCTGGATTGCTGGGATCGGTGTTCTTGCGATTCCGGGATTTGCGGGATTCATTGATGCGAGTCCCATTCTGGCGGCGCTGACGGGCTCGGCGATCGGTGCCATCCTTGGCGGAATATGCGGTGGATGGATCGGCAGGAGCATCCAGGAACGAGAAGACCGATATGACTCCTCCCTGCTTCAGGACGACGGCAGCATCCTCATCTCCGTGCACGCTGAGAACTCTTCCGAAATCACCCGGGCCGAAGTCATCTTTGCCCACGCGGGAGGGCAGGGGATCTGCACCCAGAAAGCAGATGAGGATACAGAGGATGAGCCAGCCACGGAGATCGTCAGTTATCCGATTGCTCCAGGCAGGAAAGGCCCGGACAAGGGGTAATCTTGAGACCTCCAGCATCCCGCATAGTCACGCAGTGATGCGGGTTATACCCCATGGCGGATGGTTTGCGCTCAACCTAGTTTTTGAAACAGCCCAGGCAAGCGCTGAGCTGCATCCCTAGACCGATGAAAACACTGCAACATTTATTCCTTGGCGAACTGGCAGACATCCTGGATGCCGAGCACCGCCTCGTCAAAGCCCTGCCGAAGATGGCCAAGGCGGCGACCTGCACGCATTTGCAGAATGCGCTGCTGGACCATTTGGAAGAAACCGAGGGGCATGTGAAAAAGCTGGAGCTGGTGTTCGAAGCCTTTGGCCACAAGGCCCGAGGGAAAACCTGCCAGGCCACTGTGGGCCTGCTGGCGGAAGCCGCTGAAATCGCGGAGGAATACGCGGGATCTTCGGCCATCAATGCGGCGCTCATCGCGGCGGCGCAGAAGGTGGAGCACTATGAGATCGCATCGTATGGCTGCCTGCTGGAATGGGCCGAGAGGCTTGGCAACAAGAAGGCGGCGGACTTGCTGCAAGAAATCCTCAACGAGGAGAAGTCGGCCAACAATGCACTCACGGAACTGGCGCAGACCCGCAGCAACGATGAGGCGCTGGATGTGGGGGACAGCGAGGCCGCAGCGGACGCAGCCGCCAAAAAAACAGACGTTCTCAAGGCTATCCACCAAGCCATCGACTGAATTCCAGCTTCAGCTTCCAAGGGCGTTTTTTTTGCCGCCAAGATTTTTTCAACCCCGTGATGACCCCAACCCCCATGATTGCACCCACGATACCAACCCCTGAAGCTCCTCCTGCAAGTGTCAATGCCCAGCTGTCCGACTATCTCGGCACACAGAAGGAGGTGATCATCAATGAATGGATGGTGCGAGTGCATGGCGACGCTGCCATCATCGCAAGCGAAAACCTGAACACTGTGGCGCTCAAAAACCACCTGCCTGAGATTTTTGAAAATTTGGCCAAGACGCTGCGATATTACGGTAGCGATGTCGTGGCGGAGAAGTCGCTGAAAGATGCGGAGGAGCACGGTGCCACACGGTTGCGGCAGGGGTATGAACTGCCTGAAATGCTGCGTGAGCTGATGCACCTGCGCGCCATTTTGATCTACCACCTGCGTCAGTTTGAAGGCCTGCATCCGGAGTTTGGCGCGACGTCCGCGCTGTTCATCTCCGCGACCATGCATCGTTTCATTGATGAGATGATGATCGATGCCACGGAGGAGTACCTGTGGTCGCAGCTGAGCATGCAGGATCAGATTCACCAGGGGCGCATCAAATGGTAACTGCGGCCAAGGCAATGGCACGAACTCGTGAGCAGCTGAGCGCGCTGGCCGCCCATCTGGGTGAGCAGCGGGAAGTGATCCTGCAACGCTGGCGCACTGCGACGGAGAATGTGGCGGAACTGAACATCGCGTCATCATTGACGCGCCTGCAGTTCAACGACCACATTCCCGGCGTGCTGGATTCATTGGCCCTGAGGCTGCGCGCCTGGCCGCATGTGGAGAGCTCGCAGGCGCAGCAGAATGAAAAGAACCAGGTGATCGAGCATGGTCTGCAACGCTGGCAGCAGGGCTACCAGCTGCGCGAGCTGACCCAGGAGTGGGGCCAGCTGCAGATGGCGGTGATGGAGGAACTGGAGGCCTATGGGCCAGCGCATCCCCATTTGGAGCCTCCCGTCCTGCCGGCGGCGCGGCGTGCGTGGGCGCAGCTGTGCTGGGAAGGCATCAGCGACAGCGCCACGCAGTACTGGCGGCTGCACCAAGCGGAGGCGAACGGGCATGTGCGTGAGCTGGAGCAGGCGCTGGCCACGCTGAATGATCTGGACCGGGCGCGTGCGGCCGCGTGGCGTGAAGCCACGCATGATCTGCAGGGCAGCCTGAGCGTGGTGTCCGGGGCGACTTCAGTGCTGGACCGCAAAAATGTGACGGAACCGATTCGCCATGAGTTTGCCAGTTTGCTGCAGAAGGGCGTGTCATCTCTGAATGACATGTTGAAGGACCTGATGAGTCTGGCGAGGCTGGATGCAGGACTGGAAACTCGCAAGGTGGTGCCGTTTGATGCGGGGGTGCTGCTGGCGGATTTCTGCCTGACATCCACGCCACTGGCGCAGGCGCGCGGGCTGTATCTGAAGATGCTGGGACCGGACTCCATGCGGGTGCATGGCGACCGTGCCAAGATCCAGCGCATCCTGCAAAACCTGCTGCTCAACGCGCTCAAGTACACGCAGAGCGGCGGGGTCACGGTGATCTGGGGGCCTGGCCAGGGCAGTGAAACGAATGACTGGATGTTTTGTGTGCAGGACACTGGCCCCGGACTGGATGCGGGCCCGGGGGCACCGCTGGCGCGGCAGCTTTATGAAGCCACGCAAACGGCGCATGCGGCGGATGACATTCATGCGCAAGAGCGCACGGCGGGAGATCTGGCCAATGCACCCACGGTGCCTGCGCAGTCAAGCACGCTGCCGGCCAGCCAGCTGCCCGGAGAGGGCGTGGGGCTTTCAATTGTTAAACGTCTGTGCGAGCTGCTGGATGCGAGTCTGGAACTGGAGACCAGCCCGGGTGCTGGTTCGACTTTTCGTGTGGTGGTGCCGCGGCACTACAACAAGTGCGCGAAATAAAAAAAGAGTGGGGTTTCACCCCATGGTGAATGCAGCACGGGAACTCTAGCATGCGTCCGATGACAGCAACAACAGCGTCCTCACAACCAAAAACACAACGACCATGAAATCCAAAACAACCACCCTGTTCTCCGCATCCACGCTCGCACTCTGCGCAGCGATGCTTTTCACTTCCAACAGCAGCGCCGCACCGAAGGACACCCTCGATGCTGCTGACGTCAAGTTCGTCAAAAGCGAATCCGCCGCCGGCACTGCTCTGGTTAAAATCGCCGGACTGGGCGTGCAAAAAGCTGAGCGTGCGGACGTCAAGGCCTTCGCTGAAATGCTGGTCACCGACCACACCCAGGCGAACAAGGATCTTGCTGGTCTGGCCACCACCAAAGGCGTGGAAGTCTCCGCTGTGATCAGCCCAAAACATGCTGAAGAATTCCAGAAGCTCGAAAAGGCCACCAAGGCTGATTTCGACAAGGAATTCCTCTCCGACATTGTCAGCGGCCACAAGAAGTGCGTGAGCAAGTTCGAAGAAGCCGCCAAGGATTCCAAGGACAGCGACGTGAAGGGCTGGGCTGAAAAGATGCTGCCAACTCTCAAGGCGCACCTTGCCAAGGCCGAAGAACTTGCCGCCAAGTAATTTGCGCCAAAGGGGCAGGAAACCGGCTTGTCTGATTTCCTGACGCACCTTGCACCGCAACAAGCTGTGGCAGTTGAGGCGACCCCCCGCCCGGCTGTCACAGCTCTTTTGTTTCCGGCGCTGCGACAGCAGGCCACTAAACCCCCAATACCACACCCTGACATTCCATGAGTGCCACTGAACAGACCTTTGAAATGTGCAACGCGCTGCTGATCCTGGAGAACGCCGCCGTTGAGACCTACAGCCAGGTGATTGACCAATATGACCCCGAGGCCACCGACACGGCGCTGGAACGCATTCGTGCCGACCATCAGGCGAATGTCTTTGAGCTGAACCGATTCATTTCTGACCTCGCCATGGAGCCTTCAGCCACCGGTGGAACATGG
>JAPLUN010000363.1 GCA_026397715.1 Verrucomicrobiota bacterium | reverse complement strand
CTTTCCACACGCAACCGCAACGTGCTGATCTCAGCGTGTCACTTCTATCACAACACCGGCATCGGTGTTTTTTACGACAATGTGAACCTGCACCAGTCCAACATCGTGGGCAGCCACATCAGTTACAACGGCGGCGGCGGTGTCGTTTCCGTGGGAGGCAACGTTCGCAATCTGCACATCGGCACCTGCGACATCGAAGGCAATCACGCCAAAGACGGACCGCCCAGCGCCAATGTGATGCTCGACTCACGCGGCGGTTCCATCGGCGAGGTCGCCATCACCGGCTGCACCCTGCAGCACACGCACAAGTCCCCGAATTCAGCCAACATCCGCATCATCGGTTCCGGCACGGATCCATCCCTCCTGCGCCGCGCCGGTCGCGAACACACTCGCGAAGGCAATGTGACCATCACCGGCAATGTGTTCAGCGATGTGCAGGTTAATGTGGAGATCCAGCACTCACGTGGTGTCACGATCACCGGCAACACCTTCTGGGAAGGCTTCCAGCACGATCTTGTCATAACGGACAGTGACAACATCGTCGTCACCGGAAACAACTTTGACCGCAATCCGCGCTACCTCGTAAACGGCAACGACAACGCGGAGAAAAACGGCATCGTCTTCCAGCGCTGCACCGACAGCATTTTTAGCAACAACGTCATCAGCGGCGTCTGGAAGCAGCGTGCCGCTGTGGACATCGAATCCTGCAACCGGCTGCAGATCTCCCACAACAGCATTCTGGATTCTGATGGCACGGGACTCCGCCTGGAGCAGGTGACCAACAGCATGGTCGCCGGAAACATCATCCGCGATGACCGTGAAGGAGAACAGCGCAGCAAGGAGCCCTCTCTGAGCATTGTCGGCGGCAAAGACAATGTGATTGAGCAGAATGTCCTCGGAAACAATTAACGTGGACATCGAGGCATGACCACCTCATCCGCCACATGGCTGCTGGCCCGCACCCACGGGCGCATGCTGCGGCACAAGCTGCGCTTTGGCATGCGCGAAAACCGCCTTCTCAGCGTGACGGTTGGCGCGTTCCTCGGGCTTTACAGCCTCGCAGCCTACCTGCTGGTGGGCCGTGGACTGGAATTCATGATGAAGCTGCCCCTCATCGGCCCGCTGCTCACGGAGCGCCTGGTGTTTCTGCTCTTCTTTTTCTTCTTCGTGATGCTGGTCATCTCCAATGCCACCATCACCGGCATGAGCTTGTTTCGGCGAAAGGACATGGAATGGCAGATTGCACTGCCCCTGCCCCCGCGCAGCCTCGTGTTGTGGAAGACTCTGGAAGGCATGCTGCTCGCAAGCTGGGGGCTGCTGCTGCTTACCACCCCAATCCTGCTGGCTCTGGCCCAGACCTACAAGGCGGATGCCAAATTCATGCTTGTGGTGCTGCCTGCGGTGCTGGCTTTGGTGACCATCGCAGCCAATGTTTCCACTTGGTTGCTGATCGCCCTCGTGCTTTGGGCCAAACGTTGGATGTGGAAGCCCCTGCTCGCAGTCGTCATTCTGCTGCTGATCCGCACCCTGCCCATCTGGCATTCCAGCGTCGAGTCCCTGAACTCAGGTGATCTCAGCGCGAGCTTGAACCAAATCCTGCGGCACACGGAGATCTGTATGCATCCTCTTTTGCCCAGCTCATGGGTGGCGGAAACGATTCAAGCCGCCGGACGCGGTACCTTTGAGCGCACCATGTTCTTCAACCTTGTCCTCCTGGCCAATGCCCTGATGAGCATCCTGATCACCACTCGGATCGCGAGCGCCTTCTATTATCCCGCATGGAATCGCATCATGAGTGAGGCCCCCGGAGTCGTCAGCAAAGCCAAAACCCCCACGTCTCGTGCCAGGCGTGGACGCATGAGCCATTGGCTGCGTCGTATTCTGGGGCTTGATCGCGCCTCCTATGCGTTGCTCGTGAAGGAAGTCCGCACGTTCCTGCGTGAACCGGTGCAGTGGGGGCAATCCTCGATCATCTTCGGCCTGCTCCTGATCTATTCCATGAACCTGCGCAAGCTGGGCTACGACCTGCAGAGTCCTTTTTGGATCACCATTGTGAGTCACTTAAACCTGCTGGTCTGCTGCCTCGCACTGTCCACACTCACGACCCGCTTCATTTACCCGCAATTCAGCCTGGAGGGGCAGCGGCTGTGGATTTTGGGGCTCTCACCTCTGCCTCTGCACCGTGTGCTGGCCTTGAAACTCCGCCTCAGCGCCAGCGTGCTGGCACTCATTATGGTGACTCTGGTCGTGGTCTCGGGCATTTCACTTGGCCTGCCGGGGCAGCGCATTCTCTTTTTCAGCGCATCGATTTTGATGCTGAGCTATGGCCTGACCTCGCTGGCGCTTTGCCTTGGCGCTCTGGTTCCCAATTTCCGGGAGTCCAATCCCGCCCGCATTGTCTCAGGCTTTGGTGGCACCGTTTGCCTGATCGCCAGCTTTGTATACATCGTAGGCGGAATGGTCCTGCTGCTGATCCCTTCCTGGCAGAATATCAGACAGGATGCCGTGGCCATGGTGGGCTATAATGGTAAAATCGAACTGGCTTCTCTGGCTGGACTGGCTGTGCTAACCGTGGCTTTTGGAGGCATTCCCTATTTTTTTGCAAAACGGCAGACGAAAAATCTGGAATATTTAAGACATCTGTAGTATTTGGATACTGGAAATAATTTCCAGTACTCCCATGATCACCCGCAAAGCACCCGCTCTCGCCACTGCCAACGGCTACAACGAGGATAATCTCCTCGTTTTTGAAGATGCTCCCGAATTCATGGACGGCCACGCTGTTGCCTCATCCCTTGAGAATGTCGATTCCAAAGTAAAAGCCGCTCAGGAGCAGTTGCAGGAACTTCGGCGCCAGCAGGAAGAGATCGAACGCCAGAAGCAGCACCTCGAAGCCCTGCGCATCAAGCAGGAACGCTTCGTCGCCGGAAAGCGTGATCTCGTCGAAAAAATCACCCGGTCCGCAAGCTTGGTCGAGCGTGAACTCTATGATGCCCAGAAGCGCGTTGAGGATCTCGCCGCCATTCACGACGAATTCCGTCGCCATCAGGAAATTTTGAAGTCCCTCCAGCCGGAAAAATGGCATCGCTCCCAGGTGAGCGAAGAACTCGATGGCGCCTTGGCCGCCATTGATGACGCCGAAGGCGACTACGCCAAAGGCATCCGCCGTCTGCACGCCATGGGCCCACAGGAAGGCGTGTCCGCTGGTGGACCGATCAATATCGACGACGCCAGCGCGCCTATGATGCCCTCTTTCGGCTCCCATGCCGATGACCTGAAGACTTGGATGCGCCGCGGCTTCGCCTTCACCCTCCCGCTCATGGGCACGGTGATCGTCGCCATCGTCCTGATCCGCCTGATGTTCTGATTTCGCGAACCCCTCACTTCTCATCCTTATGGCTCTGTTTTCTGGCAATCGCAAAGTCCGCTCACGTCGCGCAAAGCCTGTCCAGGCATTGAAGGAAGAGGCATCGCCCCAGCGCAAATCACGCAATCTGACCAAACGCTCGGATGAACTGAACAGTCAGATTCATCGCCTGGAATGTTTCATCACCGCAGCTCCACGCATTGAGCGCCAGCGCCGTCTGGCAAACGTGAACATGGTGCCTCCCATGGAGCTGGCATCCCCAGCCCCACGGCATCGCCGTGTCCCTATCGCCAGGCAGCGCGCACGTCGCAGCGAACGCCTGCGCATGCTCACCGAAGGCATGCTTGTCCTTGGCTCCATCGCCGCCGTTGTTGGATGGCTGAACCAGTGGTTCCATTTTTGGGGCTGAGGCTGCGTCCTCATAAAAACAGCACTGGCTGGCGCTCGTTTACGGTGGTTTTCCGTAGCCTGAAGCGGCTCCGCCGTTGATCCGGAATACTCTTCAATTCCGTCCCTTACTCGCGCATGGGCCATCGCCCTGACGCTGAAGTATGCGCGTGAAAACGAACTCCAGTTGCCGCCACAAGGCGGTCAAAACACCAACCCAAAAATGTTATGACTGCGACAGAAACCAAAGGCAACTGGAACATCCTGAAGGGCAAGCTCAAGCAAAAATGGGCCAATCTGACAGATGACGACCTCCAGTTTGCAGAAGGAAAGTCAGACGAACTCATCGGCCGCATCCAGAAACGCACCGGAGAATCTCAGGAAGCGATCAAACGCTACATGAAGGAAAACGGCGACAGCGACTGCGATTGCCGCTAACAACCTCCTCGGACCGGCATGGGATACGGTCTCATGCCGGCTCCTGGTGCAATTCGTGAATTAGGCGCCGGCGGTTGCTTGAAGTCAGCAGCGTGGCAGCAGGCCGATTTTGGATACACGCGACTGGCCCAATGCCAACGAAGAAGAGGTGTTATGAAATCACATCCAATCTTGGAAGCTATTGCTGTCTTCATATCACTGGCAGCCTGCGCCTGCATCTCAGTCGACGATCATGAGGAAAGGCCTAAAACGGCCACCCTCACTAAAGAGACGACGAGGTTCTATCCGCTGACAGATCCCAGCGTGACCATGACAAAAACAACAGCCATCAGCTCACGCTGATGGCTTTGCTTTTCGTGCGTCACCACTGTCGGGGACGCATCACATGACTTCTGATCTCAGATCATGCCTTGCCCCAGCGCTTCAGCAGCGTGGAAGCCATGTCAGCAGGTGAGTCGGAAACTGCAATCCCGCACTCCGCGAGGATCTTCTTCTTGGCGGCAGCAGTGTCGTCTGCACCGCCAATGATGGCACCGGCGTGGCCCATGCGGCGTCCGGGAGGCGCTGTGGCTCCAGCAATGAAGGCGGCGATTGGCTTCTTACAGTTGTCCTTGGCCCAGAGACCCGCTTCGACTTCGGCGTTGCCACCGATTTCACCGATCATGATGAT
>JAPLUN010000021.1 GCA_026397715.1 Verrucomicrobiota bacterium | reverse complement strand
GATTCCTGTTGAAGCACCCCCTCCTTTTGAAATCGGATCAACGTGTCACGGCCCCGTCCGTAAACCGTATCGGAATACGGGTTGATCCCGGGATCCATGTCGATTTCAGCACGGGATACATGAAGAAAGCTATACGGATTCCCGGCCGCCAGAGCCCGTGCCTCGGCGGTATCCACCACATCATAAGGAACAGCGGCCACTTGTGAAGCCAGATCGGGTCGGGCACACCATGCTTTAAACGCCTTGATTTTCATGCTCTCTCTCCACGGTTAGGATTTTTCAAAAGACAGGATGATCATCCCTCCATCACGACGAGATCAGGATGCGGAACAGCCGGATCCTCGCAGAGTTTTCGGGGTGTCTTCCCGGTAAACAGCCGGATCCACAGATGCAGGCTTGCCCCTACGATCAGTAACACGAGAATCATGAAGATTGCGGTGACGGCAATGTCCACCTGATTGTTGAATATTTGGGCCGCCAGTTTATGGGCCTCGGCGGAGGAAGCCGTGAAGCCCATCATCGACAGCCGCCCGCACGTGGTCATCGTCGATCTCGAACTGCCCAAGATCTCCGGCATCGAACTCATCCGCCAGCTTTCACCGCGCCTGATCGAGACCGCCTTTGTGGTGCTCACCATCCATGACAATCCGGACAAAGTCTTTGAGGCACTCCGTGCTGGTGCGAACGGCTACCTTCTCAAATCCGCCAAGCCCAACGAGATCGCCGCCGGCATCCGCCAGGCCAGTGAAGGCGGCGCGCCGCTAAGCCAGGACATCGCACGCCTGCTCATCAAATCCTTCCAGACTCCGGCCACACCGCAGAAAAAGGAAATCCCCTGCCTCACCCCGCGCGAAAGTCAGGTCCTGGAGCGTCTCGCCCAGGGCATGGTCCCCAAAGAACTCGCCTACGATCTCGGCATCAGCTACGAGACCGTGCGCGAATACATCAAGGCCGTTTACTCCAAACTCCACGTCCGCTCCCGCACCGAGGCCGTGATCAAGTATTTGGAGCATCAGGGCTAAGGCTCACGAGCCACACTCAGGTCCAGTTGCAGCCGTCTTCACGCCTCCACGCTATATACCTGCACCCGCCCCATCGCCTCCCACTTCCCCGGCTTCACTTTTCCGGGGCCGGTGATCACCGTGGCGATCATGCTCTTCCCATCCGCCGTGAAGCGTGCGCGCGTCATGCGGGACTTGGTGTCCATGGATGAAACCAGACTGCCATCCGCCGCGCTGAAGAGCGCCGCATTCCACGTCCCCTGCGCCTGACGGCCCGCCATGAAGAAGTGCTGGCCATCGGGATGAAAGGCCAGCGTCTCCATGAGGCCGGAGCCATGCTGACCGTCCTTGATCTGATCCAACTTCTTGCCCGCGCGCCAGTCCCAGCGCTGCCAGGTCATCTTGCCGTTGCCCGCCATCGGATCTCCCATCGGTCCCATACCACAACCTAGCAGGGCATTGCCATCCGGTGAAAAGACGAGGCTGTAAATGCCGCCGGAATAGTGATGGGATTTGGTGGTGCCCCACGAGGTGAAATCCGGCGAGGTCCACTGAGACACCGGCTTGCCATCCTTCGACTGCACATCCCACACCCGCACCTCGCCCATCATGTTTGCCGCAGCGAGATGTTTGCTGTCCGGACTGAACGCACAGCTCAGCACCGGCGGCGTATGGTTGTAGCTCGCCACCAGCGCACCGCTGGCCGTATCATACACGCGCACAGACGGCTCGCTCTCCGCCGCAGGCTCATACTTCCAGCCCCCGGCGATGTACTGCCCCGTCACACTCGCCACCCGCGTGCCATCCGGCGACAGCGCCATCTGCCAGCTCCAAAACGAGTGCGCCTTCACCTCACGCACACACTTCCGCGTGGCCACGTCATGCCACAGCAGCATGCCGTCATACCCGGCGGAGATGAGCGTCTTGCCATACGGCAGCAGCACGCAGCCGCTGGCGTAGGAGCTGTGCTTCTTTTCAAAGACCTCCTTCTTCCCAGTCGCGGTTTCCACGGCATGCACGCTGCCGTCCATGCAGGCGGCGTAGGCCTGCGCGCCATCCGGCGTGGTCGCCAGTCCCAGGACGGCAAAAGGCATCTCGTATTGTTTAGTGCGGGTCAGTTTCATTGGCGGTCTCAGGCGAGGATGTCGCGGATCGGCTCCGCCTTGTTTTCCACGCGGTGGAAGGTGGGCATGCCGGGCAGGTCATACTCCGCATAGGGATCAATGCCCAGCGCCGTGAAGATGGTGGCAAAGAGATTCTGCTCGCTGTACGGTTTTTCGATCACGTCCACGCCGTCCACATCCGTCGCGCCCGTGGCCACGCCGCGCTTCAGGCCGCAGCCGGTCATCATCATGCTCCAGGCGTTCGGGTAGTGCTCGCGACCGCGCGCCGCATTCATCCATGGACTGCGGCCAAACTCGCCCATGGCAATCACCAGCGTGGAGTCCAGCAGCCCGCGTTCTTCGAGGTCGTTGACCAGATTGAAAACCACGTGATCCAGCTCCGGCACAAGCATCTGATGGATCTCGTGGTTGAACACATGGTTGTCCCAGTTCATACCATTGGCCACCATCACAAACGGCGCACCGTTTTCAACGAGGTGCCGCGACATCAGCGCATGCTGAGCAAAACTCCCCGGGCCGTAGCGCTCGCGGTCCTTGGCAGGCAGTTTGTTCACGTCAAACAGATCCGCGCTCGCGCTCAGGCCCTTCATGCGCTCAAAGGCCGCATTCTGGCTGCGCGCCACCGCGCTGCTGCGATCCCGCTCATACTTGGAGGTGAGAAACTTGCGCAAGGTCTCGCGCGATTCCTTGTCATGCTGCGGGATGCTCGCGCCTTCTTTTTGCAGGAACTGCGTGTAGTCCCCGCCCAGCCGCACCGGTGCGTACTCCGCGCCGAGCCAGCCCGCCCAGTTGCCCGCCTTGAAGCCCTCGAATTCGTTGCCGCCGGGCACCGGATCGAGAAAAATAAAATTCGGAAGCTTCGCATCCATCTGCCCCATCGCCTGCGCCAGACTGCTGCCCAGCGTCGGCCGCGTGAAGCCCGCACGCTCCGGGCTGCCACGCTGCAGCAGATTGATCGCCTGCAGATGCTCCGGCTGGTTCGTCTTCATGCTGCGCACCAGATTCAGCTTGTCCGCGATCCCCGCGCACTTCGGCATGAGCGATGAAAAATGAATCCCCGGAATCTTCGTCGGCATGCTGCCAAAGGGCCCGTTCCCCGGACTGCCCGGCTTCGGATACCACGTCTCAAACTGGCTCGGCGCCCCGCACAGCCACAGCAGGATGCAGTGCTTCTGCGCCTTCTTCGTCTCCTCCGCAAACACCGGATTCTGAAACAGCCCCGTAAAACTCGCCGTGCTCGCCAGCGCCCCACCCGTCAGTCCCTTCAAAAACAGCCGCCGATGCAGCGTGTGCTCTTGAGTCGGGCAGCGAGGGTGGGGATCACGGAGATTCATCAGGTAAAAAAGGGGCGTTTTGGGCGCATTAAAGTTACACCGTTTGCCAGGGATTTTTAGCAGCGATTTTCGACTCTGCGCTGCTTCTTTGCAGGCCGGTGCGGAGTCGGGCCGCAAAGACAGGCCCCATAAGCCGCAGAGGACTCATCCTTTGCAATGCGCTGCTCCTGCTGATCCGGGACAGTGAAGCCATGCGAATCACGCACAGACTGCATTCGGTTTGAGTAATAACGGTCTCAGCTTAGCTTGCCATCCGTCAGCCACCTCGACACTCTTTCATGACACGCACCTGCCTCGCTCTCCTCATGGGCTTGTTTTCATTCCTCTTCGGTTCCCCCGCTTCCGCCGAACCACCTGCCACAAAGCCCAAACCTGAGGACGTCGGCCGCGCTTTGCGTCAGATGATGCTGACCATGCCGCCCGCCGAAATCGGCTTGAAACCCACCCCGGAATTCCCGCACGTTTACGGCGTGCTGATGGACTTGCCCATGGGCCACGGGCAGACAGCCACCGTTTTGGCCAACGCCACTGGAACAGCCAGCCTCTACACCACGAGCAAATTTGGCATCATCGGTGGTGAAGGGCATGCCCAGGTGCGCGCTGCCGCAGTGACTTTCACCCGCGCTGCCGGTGAGATTTTTGACACCGCCACCCCCTCCAAAGAATTCCCCTACACTCCCGCCGACCACGTGCGCTTCTACCTGCTCACCTTCGAAGGCGTTCGCAGCATCGACGTCGAACTCTCCTCCATCGAAAACGGCACCAGCAAGTACACCCACCTCTTTGGCCTCGGGCAGAACGTCCTCACCGAACTGCGGCTCATCAGCGAAAAAAAGCAATAGCCGTCCGCCCCCGTCCCGGGTCGACTCCCTTCCAAAGAGCCGCCGTTGCAGCTCTCTCTAGACATAGCTTTTCCACAAGTCCTCACGTCACTCCCACATGAATCTGCTAGGTCTGTTCATCGCGTTTGTCGGGATCCAAACGCTGATCTTCAACGCGTGCTCGGCAATGACCTACAGCTTGATGCGAGTGAGAGTGAAGAAGTTTGTGATTTTCCGAGGACCAAAGCTGGCCTGTTGGCATGTAGGCGGGTGCGAGGTGTCGCTGAGACTGCTGCCCATCGGGGGATTTGTGGAGCATGACCAGGAGATGCTCATGACACGCAACCTCGGGATGCGGGTGCTGATGTCGCTGTCAGGCCTGCTGGGGACGGCATGCCTGGGCTGGCTGCTGCTGGGCGGTCCGGAGTTCCTGCACTACGTGCAGCGCACGCTGGTGCATCTGGCTCCTGGAACGTTGCATCCCACGACGACAGGGGTGGATTGCGTGAGAAGTTTTGCGGTGCTGGCACAGCATTCCTTCGGGTTCGGACTAGGAGTGGCCGCAGCAGTGAATGTGGCCCTCAACCTCCTGCCCATTCCCATGACACCGGTATTCCGGTCTATCCTTGAAATCGGTGGCTACGATTTTACCGAGAAGACCGAGGGAAAACCCCAGACAAAAGGAGACAAGCTCATCGTGGTGGGATGCCTGCTGCTGCTGGCAGTGCATGCGGCGTGGTTTGTGGCCATCGGCATGTTTTTCTACCACCTGATGGCGTGAAGCCATGCCAGTCGAGTATGACTCCCCTCACTCCTCTGCAGAATCCGGGTTCGGACCGCCCCAAAATGGGGTCAGCATGCAAATTTTTGACAAATTTTCGAGTTGTCCTGAACACGAGTAAAGCTACTTAGCATTCGCATCACCAAGCCTCCGCTCAAATCGTCCCCATGGGTCCTATTTGTCCTATTCCGGGATCTCTTCCCATCCCAGCCTAGCCACCCAGCGCCCCACCTCACGGCATCGCCAGAAACTCCGCGCTCGTCAGCAGCGCCCACAGCAGGTCCCGCGTCGCCTCAGCAGGGTGCCCCGCATTCGCAGTCACAAACGCCGTCGCCTGCGCCGCCTCATCCGCCCCCGGCGCACGACCATACACCGCCTGCCACGCCTCACGCACCCGCGCATTCACATCCGGCAGCGCCGTCAGCTTGGTGATGACTCCCCCCTGCGCCGCCTGCAGCAGCGCGTTCATCGTGGGTGATCCCGTCAAAAACTGCGCCTGCTGAAACGTCGCATTATACTCCTTTGGCAGCACATCCGGCATCGCCGTGATCACCTGCCTGCGAAACTCCTCCTCGTCCGGCGGCAGGCTCAGCGCGATGCGCCAGGATCGTGCGAGCTGCTCCGCCGTCAGCGGGCGCTCCTTCATCCCCGCAAACAACTCTGGTGCGGCATCCGAAGCCCCCAGCGCATACACACGGCTGCGCACGATCTCCCGCACCACGCGGCGGGTGTCATACTTGTACGAGGCAAAATCCTGCGCCAGCCACTCCAGCAGTTCGGGATGGCTCGGCGTGTTGCGCTCGTTGATTTCATCCGGCGGATTCACGATGCCGCGACCGATGAACGCCGCCCACATGCGATTCACAAACGCGCGCGCCAGCAGCGGATTGTCCTGCGTAGCCGCTTCCGCAAAAGCCTCGCGCCGCGAGTACTTCGGCACTTGCACCGCCGCCTTCGCATCCTCATACAGCTCCGGCCCGTCCTTCTCCTTCGTCTCGCCGCCGGGCCACACTTCCGGCAACGTGCGACCGGTCAGCAGCGTCACCACGGCCGGCTGGGATTCCTTTTTCAGATTGGTGAAATTCATGAAGCCGCCCACCGCGCTCTCCGCCACGGCCGTGCTGGCGTCCACGTTCTTGCTGCGGTTAAACGCGGCCACCAGACCCCAGTAGTGTGCCTGCTTGATCTCACGCGCCAGCGGGTGGTCATGGCACTGCGCGCAGTCGATCTTCGTCCCATACACCACCGGCGCCACCGCCTCGGCGATCTTCTGATGGTCGTTCTTCCGCTCAAACAAAAACCACGAGGCGCCCTTGCGGTCAGGTGCCTTGTCTGGCTTCGCGCACAGCACATCATACACCACCTCGTTCCATGGGCGGTTGTCCTTGAAAGCCTTCTCCAGAAAAGTCCACCAGCCCGAGCCCTTGCGCCGTCCATCCGGATTCCCGCGCGTGAGGCGGCCCATCAAAAAATTGTCCCACAGCTCGCGCATGCGCACCGCATAATCCGGTGCGGCGAGCAGCTTGTCGATCAGCGCATCCCGCTGC
>JAPLUN010000306.1 GCA_026397715.1 Verrucomicrobiota bacterium | reverse complement strand
AAGCGCCCTGAATGGGCACGGGAACAGGTGCTTTCGCTCCATCCTTCCGCGATTCATGCCGTTCCCACAGGTTGCAAAATGAATGACAGACGACTCTGGCAGTAACAGAAACCTGAAGCTGTAGCGCAACCGTCCCGGTTGCCCTCCCCACTCCTCTTTCACAGACAAAAAGAAAGCCGGGGCTGCTTTCGCAAACCCCGGCCCCGCTCGTTGTTGGTTGCGGTAGTTATTTGATGTCGCCGGCGAAGCCAGCGTCATTGAGGGCGGTCGCCAGTTCAGACTTGGTGAACTCGCCTTCGACAGTGAATGAGGTGGCCTTCGCGACGATGTCGCTCTTTGTGATGCCAGGGACAGTCTTCACCGCATCAGCAGCGGCGACTTCGCACTTCTTGCAGCAGAGGTGCACGCCGGAAACGGTGGCCTTCGTCATCTTGGCTTCGGGTTTCGCGGCAGCCGCAGGCTTGCTGGCGGTCTTCGCGTTGGACTCCTCGCCTTCGATTTTTCCATAGTAGCCCGCTGCGATGATCGCCTCAGCGGCCTTCTTCGCATCGCCCTTCTTCTTGGAAACGATGGTCACCGTCTTGCCTTCAGGAGTGACGGTCACGTCGCTCAACGAAGAAGCCGCTTTGATGATGCCGTTGGTGCAGCTCTTGCAGCAGTTGTGCACGCCCGTCATGGTGAGTGTGGTCTCAGCATTAACAGATGCAGTGAGAGCGAGGATGGAAAGCAGAGTGAATAATTTCATAAGCGAACTCTAAGACGATACGACAACTCGGTTTATTTGCACAATTTAATTTTTAACGCCGAATCGCCGTCATGAATCCGCGCGCAATGATGGTGTCATGATACTCACCCGGCGTGAATCCCGCCTCTTCAAGCATCTCCGCATACTCTCCCGTGCTGTAGCATTTCCCCTGCGTGGCATGCATCAGCAGGCATGAATATTCCGCCACATGCAGCGGCCCCGTTTTGTCCGCATTGATGAACGCATCATGAATGATCAGCAGTCCACCGGCTGGCAGCGCCGCATGTGAAACCGCCAGCAGCTTCTTCACTTCCGGCACGCCCCAGTCATGCAGCACGTTGGAGAAAAGATGCACGTCACAGCCCGCAGGCATTCCATCGAACATGTTGCCCGTCGCCACGCTCACGCGCTCCGCACACCCGCGCTCTTCGATCAATTTGCCCGCAATGCGATCCACCGGCGCCTGATCATAAACGATGGCCTTCATGTGCGCGTGCTGCGCCGTGATCGCACACGCATAGATTCCTGAACCCGCACCAATGTCGAGCAAGCAGGAGCGTCCGGTGAGATCCAGCTTCTTCGCCAAAGCCTGCGAAAGCAGCACCCCGCGGCAGTCCATCGCCGCCGTGAACTTCCGCGCAAAGTCCTCCTGCTCCATCGCCTTGTGCCAGTCAAACGCCGCCTTGTCCCCACTCCACCCCGCCGGCTTGTCCGTCTTGAGCACTTCCAAAAAATCCCGCGCAATGGGCCGGTCATGCAGCGAGGCAAAATACGGCCTCACTTCCCACACCGGCCCCGCGCACAAAAATTCACGCGTCACCTCCGTCACCTGAAACACCCCGCCCACATTCTGCACCCAGCCATTCGCCGCAAACAATGTCATCATCGTATCCGTCGGCCGCTCCGTGAATCCAAAGTGCTCACAAATACCCGCCAGCGTGGACGGATTCGCCGACAGCCAAGTAAAGAAATCCACACTCAGTGCCGCCGTGACCATGTCAGCCCCATAGAGACAGTCGCGATAACGATAGATGCTGAGCGGATCAGTGACAGGGGCGGAGGTAAGATCGTGAGACATGGTGCTCCACCATGAATGACGAATCCGAAATGACAAATGCCGAAAAAGGATCAGCTCATTTCTTCACCTCTTTGCCCTCAGGCCCGATTACTTTGGCAGAGACAAAAATCATCCGTGTGATGCCAGCTTTATCCGCAGGAATGCCGCTGAGCACCAATGTCTGCCCATCCCAGAGGGTCACCTCGGTCACCATCAAATGCTTCTGCGCAGGAACAAGGTCTGGGAGCTGAAAGGTGAGACGGATCCTTCCGCCGTCAGGCTCGATGAGCGGCTTGATGCGGAGTTGTTTGCCACCCAACGCTGCCGGCACATCAAACACAGTGCTTTGGCCCGTCTTCGCCTTTGCTTCTGGCAATGAAACCAGATCCATCCCCTTCTTCTGCTTGAGGGTGGCAGCCAACGTCTGAAACTGGGCCTCCGTCAAGATGCCACAGAGATTGAACACGTGGCGTATCTCCGGCGGCGCCTCACTGATAGGCACTTCGCTTGCTGCTGCATCGCGCCTCCACGTCAGTTTCCCGGGATCCCATGCCCCCAGCGCTTTGCCTCCCTCTGCAGACACTTCCATCATCTGCACAGTGAGTTGCACTTGATCATGTTTTTGCATTTCTGTGGCCACTTCGGCAGCAACAAGTTTCGCGATGAGGGTGGCGGTAACGAGTGCAGTAACGGGCCCTTTTGAAGTCGGTAGATGCAGCAGCAACGTCTCGCCACTCGCAAGCTCTGCCCTCCCAGCAACGCTGTAAATGCACACCTTGTCCCAATCCGCCGCGTCTTCATTCTTCAGAAGCCACGGAGTCTCTGAATCTGGATCGAGCCCAAGATTGACCTTCGTTTCAAGGGTGAATTTCCCCTTCACAGGTGCTTTGGCGTTCATTTCGATGCTCAGCCCTACGAACTTTGGATCACCACTCAATGTTCCATCCTGCAGCTTCTTCGGCGGGACTTCACGCGCCACCTCCGCGATTGCATTTTGATCGAACCTGGTTGTCACATTCGGTGAACTCATCACATCAATGCCCTTCATTCGCGAAAGGCCGCGGAAGAGCGTTTGAAACTCATCGGCTGACAGAATGCTCCCATGTGTGCCAAAGAACTGATCACTCGCGACGAGCTTGCAGTTGAAATGCACCATCTTTGAACGTTGGTTGATTGTGTCGATGACTCGCTCCATCATCTCAATGTTGGATTTTGTATTCCTCACAATAAGCCGCGAAGTCGCCGGATTATAGATGGCAGACGCACCCGTCGGAAATGACACCCCATGTTGCTCCAGCAGTTGGCGAGCGGTTTTCCTGTCAAAAGAGTTCGCCTTGATTGCCCCTGGCGCCATCGGGTCGGACAACGATGCTCCACCACTCAGAAAATGGGGAGCCACCTTGTACTCCCGTGTGTACATGGCACCATCGTCAGCCTTCGATTTGATTGTCTCCTGCGCTGCTGCGGTGGCGATGCCAAACGACGCCGCGATCAACGGCGCCACGACAGCAAACGCAAGACACCCAAGCACAAACAGCGCCCCCAGCTTCTTCCTCACACCCCGTGCCTCCATCAGCGCCACCAGCCGCACCTTCAGCCGCTTCGCAGGTCGTGAATAAGCAATGGCCATCACACACTCAAGCTGCGGGGCAGATCGGTCAGCCCACGCCAGTAGAAAATCCGCATAGGCCGTATGATCGCGCCCCTCACCCACAGCCGCCGCATCACACGCCTCTTCGCGTGCCCGGGCATATTCCTCGATGAGTCCATACGCAAATGGGTTCCACCACAGGAAAGCTCGCACCATGTTTTGCAGCAGCACCACCACAGTGTCATGCAGACGCAGGTGCTCCGCCTCATGCCGCAAAACCCAGCCCCACTGCCGTTCCGTCAGTTTTTGAAAGGCACCGGCAGGCACGGCAAGCACCGGGAAAAACCACCCGGCCACACACGGCGTCCCCTCAGTCTCAAAGACACGCAGCCGCCTGAAGCACGCATCGCGCGGCAGTTTGTCCGCCTCCCCCTGCGCAAGCCGCCGCAGCCCCCATGCCCAGCGCTGCACCCGCACGCATTGCACCAGCAGCCTGATCAACAACACAGCGGCAACCATCCACGCCCCCCACCGCATCCCCCTCACCACCTCATCCACACTCCAGCTCCCCTCTTCTCGGGTCAGTTTCACCTTCGCCACCGCAGCCGGCGTCACGCTGACACGCCAGTCCGCCTTGAATGTCTCCCGAATCGGCGTCCACACCGGCACCTCCTTCTGCTGCGGAAACAAGTCCTCCATCGAAATATGAAACGGACTGTACAAACACATCAGCACCGCTAGGTTCGCCAGAATGCAGCGCTGCAACGCATCGCGAATGACAAACCGCACCAGCAGCCACGCCGCCGCACCGATCACAAGACTGTGAATCACGAAATTCAGCACGCCGATGGTGTCCGCATTCATGGCTCCTCCCCCTTCTTCGCTGTACTGTTGCGTACGTATTTGCGCAGTTCCCCCAGCTCCTCCTCGCTGATGTCACCGCTCTCCACCAGGCAGCGCACGAGCGCCAGATTGCTCCCGCCAAAAAACCGCTGCTTCAAATCCGCCAGCACACTTGTGCGGCCGCGCTGCTCCGGCACGGCAGGCTCATAGGCATGGCTGCGGCTCGAGTCATCCCGGCTGATCCACCCCTTCGCCTCCAGTCGCGTCAGCTGCGTCTGCAGCGTGTTCCGCGTCACGGGTTCACTTCGCCCCTGGTTCACCGCCTCCAGCAGTTCCAGCACGCTGGACGGATGCTTTTTCCAAAGGATATCCATCAGCGCCTGCTCGGCGGCAGACAGTGGGGGCAGTGATTTTTTAGCCATATTTCGCGAGTTTGCCGACAAATGTCGGATTTGTCGAGCCCAAACTCCGACATATGTAGGATGTCTTCCCACAGGCAATCCCGTTGATGAATTCCGCCCACGCCGCCCGTTGACTTGCCTCCCATCTCCTGACAGCATCGCCCCGCCATGTCCACTCCCGCACCCAAATTCACCACCACCCACTGGCTCATCATCCTCATCGCCAGCATTGGCTTCTTGTTTGATACCTATGAGCTGCTGATGACGCCCCTCGTGGCGGCACCGGCCATTGCCGAACTTCTGAAAGTGCTCCCCAGCGATCCTTCCGTCACGGAATGGGTTGGCAAGCTCCTCTGGATCGCAGCAGTCTGCGGCGGCGTGTTTGGCCTGCTCGGTGGCTGGCTCGTCGATAAATTTGGCCGCAAGACCATCATGGCCGCGAGTATCTTTGTGTACTCGTTCTCGCCGTTCTGCGCCGCCTTCGCCACTTCACTGCCCATGTTCATTTTCTTCCGCTGCACCACGTTCATCGGCGTCTGCGTGGAGTTCGTCGCCGCCATCACCTGGCTCGCGGAAGTGTTTACTGACAAGCATCAAAAGGAAAAGTGGCTGGGCATTACCCAGGCCTGCGCCTCCCTCGGCGGCGTGCTCGTGACGGTGGTTAGCGTGTGGATCAGCAAGAACTTGGACACGTTGCCTCATTGGGGCCTGCCAGCTGGCAGCACCGGTATCGGCGCATGGCGTTACACCTTGATGTCCGGCATCCTGCCTGCCATCCCCATCGCACTCATGCTGCCCTTCGTTCCTGAGTCCAAAGTGTGGAAGGACAAAAAACTGGCCGGCACCCTCAAACGCCCCAGCTTCGCCGGCTTGTTCTCGGCTGAACTTCGCCGCGTGACGATCGTGACCACGATTCTCTCCGCCTGTGCCTACGGCATCGCCTTTGGTGCGCTGCAGGTTACCGTGGCACGTGTGACACCGGGCTTGCCAGAGTTGAAGGCTGAAGGCATGGCACTCGCCGCCTTGAAGAAAACCGACATGGAGATCAGCGCCAAACTGAAAGCCCCCGGCCTCGATGACGCCGCCAAGGCCGCGCTCAAAGCGGAAATGAAGGCCAACTTCGACAAACAGAAGCCGGTGAACATCAAAATCAAGGCGATGAGCGACAAGCTCCAGTTCCACCAGGAAATGGGCGGCCTCGCAGGTCGTGTGCTGCTGGCCGGTCTGCTCATCTGGGGCATCAGCCGCGTGAAGCTGCTCAAGGTCTTCCAAATCCCCGCGCTCGTCATTCTTCCAGTCACCTACTTCGTCCTCTTCAAAGACGGCGGAGACGCCTTCATGTGGGGCTACGCCGTCTGCGGTCTCGTCACCGTGGCTCAGTTCAGCTACTTCGGCGAGTATCTCCCGAAAGTGTTCCCCATGCATCTGCGCGGCACCGGCGGCAGCTTCGCCACCAATGTAGGCGGTCGCATGATCGGCACCTGCATGGCCACCCTCAATACCAGCTGGCTCGCGCCGATGCTCGCAGGCGGAGCGCTTGCCGTGAAGCCCATGCACGTCGCCATGGCCGCCGGTTACATCGCCACCGCCATGGCCGTGATCGCCTTCGTCGTTGGCTTCATGCTCCCGGAACCGAAGGCTGAAGAAGGCTGAGCCGAGAGAGTTCATATCATGGCGGCGTACTCCTGCCGCCATGATTCGCTCTCTCCTCACCCTAGCCATCTGCCTCGCCACCTTCACGCTTCACGCGGAGGATAAAGACGACGGCAAGCTCCGCATCATCGTCTTCGGAGCCCACCCCGATGATGCCGAATACAAGACCGCAGGCACAGCCGTGAAATGGGCCCGCATGGGCCATCATGTAAAGCTGGTGTCCGTCACGAATGGCGACATCGGCCATTGGAAAGAAGCCGGCGGCCCGCTGGCCCAGCGCCGCGCCGCAGAAGCAGCAGCCTGCGCCAAAAAACTCGGCGTCACCTCCCAGGTCCTCGACATCCACGACGGCGAGCTCCTCCCTTCTCTCGAAAACCGCAAGCTCATCACCCGCGTCATTCGCGAGTGGAAGGCGGACATCGTCATCGCGCACCGTCCCTGGGATTATCATCCCGACCACCGCTATGTCGGCGTGCTGATCCAGGACGCCGCCTTCATGGTCACCGTCCCCTTCATGGTTCCTGACGTGCCGTTTTTGAAAAAGAACCCCGTCTTCCTCTATTCCAGCGACGGCTTTCAAAAGCCCTACCCCTTCACGCCGGACATTGCCGTCAGCGTGGACGATTCATTCGACCAAAAACTCGACGGCCTCCACGAACTCACCTCCCAGGCCTACGAAGGCGGTGCCAGCGGCTCCGCCGAATACGTCGCCAAAGACGTGCCTCCTGCCACGGATGAAGTGGCCCGCCGCGCCTGGCTCAAACGCCGCTGGGGCGCCCGCCAGAGCAACGAGGCCGAAAAGTACCGCGACCTCCTCATCAAGCTCTACGGCGAAGAAAAAGGCAGGGCCGTGAAATACGCCGAGACCTTCGAAGTCTGTGAATACGGCCGCCGCCCCAGCCCCGCCGAGATAAAACAGCTCTTCCCTTTTTATGAGGTGAAGTAGGACCGCGCATCTCGGATCACTTCAGCGCCTTGAAGCGCACTTGCAGCTTTTTGAGCGCATCCTTGTTGGCAGCGTTTTTGCGTTCCAGTTCACGCAAAAGCGTCGCGGCACGCATCTTGTCCCCCGCGTTCATCAGATCCTCGGCATGGTTGGCCAGATCATTGAGCTGTGGAGAAAGGCTGGTTGTCGCGGCAGTCTGGGATGCCTTGCCAGAATTCCCCCGGGCATGGCCGCCGAAAATGCTATCGACCTTCAGCCAGGTCGCTTCAGAGCCATCCTCAGAAACGGCCAGCCAGAACAAGACATTGTTTTCGCCGCCCGCTTCCAAGACTCGGCGATTGGCCACAACCGCGTCCACCTTCTGCACGATCCACGCATCCTGCTTCGCACCCACCTCAAGCTCCTTACCGTTCCAGCGCAGCTTGAGTTCGGCCTTCTCATTCCTTCCCACCCACACGACATTCTGAATGTCCTGCGGGAAATTTTTGATGGGCTTGATGGCAGTTCCGGCATCGGCCTTGAACTCCACCATCTCGCTGATGTTGATCGGCGTGATGAGCTTCAAGTCGTCGCTCACAAAATACCATGCGGCCCGGGTGTCGCTGAAAACGAGCTGGAACACCCCCACATCCACGAAGGCATGCTCCTTGTACGGATTCTGATTCATGCCATTCCCAGTCACCGGAAAGATGCTTTCACCATCGTAACGCAGGTGCCTGAGCGAATTCGTTCCCCGCAGATCCCAAAGCACGTTGGTGATCGAGCTGGCAAAATTCTCCACCTCAGGCCATTCCTTTTGCTGCCCCTGGGCAAAGCTGGTGAAAGCGAAGAGAGAAAGAAAAACGGCGTACAGCGGTCTCATGGGGGCCGATTCTGTCACCCCAGACCGGCTCTGGCAATCTCCAAGCCACGGCAGCATTTACCGATGAGTGCTCAAGCGATCCGGCTTCTCTTCCCATGGATGACGCGACATCAGAAACCGTGAGAGCATGCCTCAAACCTCCTACCGCTTCAGAGGCGCAAAGCGTGCTTTCAATTGCTCCAGCACCTCTGCATTACCTGCGCTTTTGCGCTCCAGCTCCCGCACCAGCGTCGCTGCAGTCATAGGGTGCTCCGCTTTCATCAGATCCTCAGCGTGATTTGCCAGATCATTTTGCCGCGGGCTGAGTCCGGGCGTTTGGGTGTCAGCGGTTTGCAGTCCCGACCGGTGCCCGCCAAAAACGTCCGTGATTGTCAGCCACCATGCCTTGGAGCCATCAGCAGAGAAGACGAGCCAAATCGTCGTCTTGTTGTCGAGTTGAAACTCCAAGGTCCGCCGGTTGGCGATCACCGGCTGCACAAAACTCACCTGCCAGTGCGGGTCTTTGACGCCCACCTCAAGCGTGGTCCCGTTCCAGCGCAGCTTGGCAGGAAGGTTGTCACGCTCCCCGACCCACACCACACCCTTGACGTCCTCGGGGAAATCCTTCACGCGTTTGGCCTGACCGCCTTTTTCCAGTTTGAAAGTGACCTCTTGGATCACATTGGCCGACATGATTTGCTTCAGATCATCCGTCACCAAATACCAGCCGGCCCTGCCTTTGCCATAGTCGAAGCGAAAGACACCCGCATCGTACAAGGTGTGATCAAAGGTGCTCACCGGCTCTCCCTCAGGGTTAAGCGACCTGAATTTTTCTCCATCAAATCGCAGGTGCTTGAGATTCGCGGTGCCGCGCAGATCCCACGTGATGTTCGTGATGTCCGAGGCAAATTTCTGAATCTCCTGGGCAGCCAGCGCACCGGGAAAAGCCACCAGGGCGAGGGACAACGTGATCAACATCTTCATGCGCTTGGATGATAGCGTTCCGCCATGGATTGGCAATTGCCCAACGATTTGCCGGACACACGCCCTTCCCTCCGGGACTTCAAGACCGGCTTTTGCAGTGGCAATGCGCCCGGAAAAGGCTATGAACACGGCCCACTCATCCGTACGACCATGCAACCGACGCCCGCAGCCCCAGAACATTCCGAGTCCGAACTCCTCCAATTCCGCCGCGAAAAGCTCGACGGACTGGTGAAGGCCGGACTCGACCCTTTCGGCGGCCGCTTTGACACCACGCATCAGCCGGGCGCGCTGAAAGAGCAGATGAAGTCCCATTTCGAAGAGCTTCAGGTTCAAGTCGCTGGCCGCGTGCTCTCTCGCCGCGAAATGGGCAAAGCCACCTTCTTTGACATCGGCGACATCACCGGCCGCATGCAGTGCTACCTCAGCAAGGGCGACGTCGGCGACGAGGCCTATGTGCAGTTCAATCAACTCATCGACATCGGCGACTTCGTCGGCGTGGAAGGTTTCACCTTCGTCACCAAGCGCGGCGAAAACTCCATCCACGTCAAAAAGCTCACCCCCCTCTCTAAGGCCCTGCGCCCCCTGCCCGACAAATGGCACGGCGTCACCGACAAGGAGATCAAGTACCGCCAGCGCTACCTCGACCTCATTTCCAATGACCGCAGCCGCGAGATCTTCGTGACCCGCAGCAAGATGGTCGCCGCCATCCGCAGCTACATGCAGGAGCGCGGCTTCCTCGAAGTCGAAACCCCCATGATGCAGGACGTCCCCGGCGGTGCCGCAGCCAAGCCCTTCGAAACCTTCTTCCACGCGCTGAATCAGCAGATGTTCCTGCGCATCGCACCAGAGCTCTACTTGAAGCGCCTGCTCGTCGCCGGCTTCACCCAGATCTTTGAACTCAACCGCAACTTCCGCAACGAAGGCCTCAGCCGCCGTCACAACCCCGAGTTCACCATGCTCGAGGCCTACTGGGCCTACGCCGACTTCGAGAAGATGGCCGACCTCGTCGAAGGCATGATCTGCCACCTCGCCGAAAACTTCTGCGGTGGTCTCAAGATCGAGCACAAGGACGAAGAAGGCGCCGTCACCAAATCCATCGACCTTTCCCGTCCATGGCGCCGTGCCCGCTACACCGATCTCCTCAAAGGCGTCGATCCAAAATGGTACGAGTACACGCCTGAAGAGCGCAAAGCCCGCGCCAAGGAACTCGGCGTCGAAATCGGAGCCAACTTCGAAGACTACGAAGTCACCCAGCACGTCTTCGAACGCCTCATCGAAGCCAAGCAGTTCGATCCCCTCTACGTCACCCACTGCCCGAAAGAACTCGTCCCCCTGGCGAAACAAAACGCCACAGACGACTCCATCGTCGACGTCTACGAACTCATCATCAACGGCCAGGAAATCAGCCCCGGTTACTCCGAACTGAACGACCCCATCGTTCAGCGCGAACGCCTTGAGCACCAGGCTGGTGAAGAGACCCAGAAGATCGACGAAGAGTTCATCCTCGCCCTCGAACACGGCATGCCCCCCGCCGGCGGCATCGGCATCGGCATCGACCGCCTCATCATGATGCTCACCGGCGCCGAAAGCATCCGCGACGTCATCCTCTTCCCGCAGCTCAAACGGAAGGATTAAATTCGGCTGGCCGCCAAACTCATGCTCGATCAAAGTATCGGGCATGAAAGACCTTGTTCCCAATCCGAGTTCTTCAAACGCTACGCCGAAAGCTGCTGCGCTCGCGATCAATGCCCTTGGCCTTGACCTGCACCGGCAGATGCCGAAGGACGGAAATGTTTGTTTCTCGCCGTACTCGATTCAATCGGCGCTGGCGATGATGTACCTTGGGGCGAGCGGTGTCACGCAGGAGGAGATGGCGAGGGCGCTGTATTTTCCAACGGACAAGAAGGCCCTTGGCGCATCCTTTGCGGCTCTGGAGAAAGTGCTGGATGAAGCCCAGAAGGACTCGGAGCGCAGCGTTGCGCAGGCCAAGGAGTACTTGGCGCAGATCCCTGAAGAATGGATATCCTACGACGGATGTGGTGAGGCGATGGTGCTGCGGGTGGCCAGCCAGATATTCGGGCAGGAGGGTCATGATTTTCGTCCAGCATTCCTTGCGGAGGTAAACAGCTATTTGGGAGCACCGCTGCAGCCCATGAATTTTCGAGAGAACCCTGCCGGGGCCACGCGGGATATCAACAACTGGGCGGCGAACCAGACACAGGACAAAATACGCGATTTGATCCCGCAAAGAACGTTGTCCCATGACACAAAGATTGTGCTGGCAAACGCGGTTTATTTCAAAGCAGCCTGGGCAAACCATTTTCAAGATGACGTGACCGCACAACAGCCGTTTCATGTGAATGGTGGCAGGCAAACCGCCGATGTGCCGACGATGCAAAAAATGGACTGGCTGCGCTACCACCAGGCATCTGGCTTCCAGGCGATTACGCTGCCGTATGCAGGGGAGAGTCTGCATTTTCTGCTTCTTGTTCCTGAGAGCATTGATGGTTTGTCTGAAGTTGAGACAAAGCTCACTCCTGATCTGCTGACCGAATGCACTAGAGCCAGAAGGCAGGATGTCATTTTGCATCTGCCGAAATTCAAGATTGCTCCACCTGCGGCTGATCTCAGTGAGATGCTATGAATGCTGGGCATGGGCACTGCCTTCGACAGCCCGACCGGCAGCGCAGACTTTGGTGCAATGGCTCCGAAACGCGCCGAAGACTACCTCTTCATTTCCAGTGTGCTGCACAAGACCTTCATCGAAATCGACGAGAAGGGTACCGAAGCCGCTGCGGTCACTGCCATCGCAGTGGCGGGTGGATGTGCGGCAGTCGAGAGACCGAAACCCATTGAGATCATAGCGGACCGGCCTTTCCTGTTTGCCATTCAGCATGCAGCGAGCGGGGCTTGTTTGTTTTTGGGGCGTGTGGCTGATCCGAGGTGAGGAGCTTCGGGGGCGGCGGTTGATCTTTGAAGTGTGGTTGCGATAGCTGCCGTTTTCACACGCCTCGCGACAAGAGTGAACTGACTGCCTGCGATAAGCGGACGCTTCGCTCGATGATCACTTCTTCACCGTCTTGCCCGCATCCAGAAACTCGATCGCCTTCTTGAGCCATTCGGCCTTCGGCGGCTGGTGCCCCTGTCCCGGCACGTTCATCAGCTCCACCGCCTTAAACCCCTCTTTCTTGAAGCCGTTTTCAAACACCGCGCTCGTGTTCTTGAGATTGAAATCCTTCTCTCCCGTCACGAGCACATAACGGCACTGGTCCTTCGCCAGTGCTGCGATCTCCTCATGCGGAATGTACCGCGCCTCAAAGACCTCACTTTTATCCAGGGTGACGATGTCGGTGTAAAAATTGGTGCCCATGAAGGCGATGGTCCCGGTGAACATGTCCGCATACGTCACGCCAAGCATGCTGGCCACACGACCGCCACCCGAGAAGCCGGAAACATAGACACGCTTGTCGTCGATGTCGTAGAGCTCGCGCATGTTGTCGTTCGCATCCACAGCCATGCGCATGCGGGCGAAGACTTCGCGGTTGTTGCCGGAATTATGCGCACCCACAAAGATGAGTTTCTTCTCCGCCAGCACAGCCTCCCATTCAGGCGAGATCGAAGGTGCGGGACTCGGACTCACCCAGATAAAGAGTCCATGTGGATCGCCCTTCTTGTACTTCTTCGGCACGATGATGTCGAACTTCTCCATGCTCACGTCGTAGGGCGGCGGTGTCTCCGCCGCATGCATGCGCATCTTGATCTGCTCATTGTTAGAAACCTGAGGCGAGACTTTGAAGGAAATGGGCGAACGCACACCGGGCTTGATCGCCACATCGGCGGCGAAGCTAAGCGCGGTCAGGAATGGAAGGATCAGGAGGAGCCGGGACATGCGCCGATCAAAGCGGCTCCCTTTGCGGCTGTCGATGCTGAAATCATGCAATCTCGCGGCTGCACCAGCCGTTCACGGGCGCATGAAGCACCTGCTCTGCCTCTTCCTCCTCACCCTTTCCATGCGCGCCGCAGATCGCGCGCCCAACATCGTCTTCATTCTCGCAGATGACCTCGGCTACACGGACGTCGCCTGCTTCGGCTCCAAATACTACGAGACACCGAACATCGACAAACTGGCCGCCCAGGGCATGAAGCTCACGCGTCATCACCACTGCCAGAACTGCCAGCCCACACGCGCCGCCCTGATGAGCGGCCAGTATGCCCCACGCACCGGCATCTACACCGTGGGCGGCATCGACCGCTTTGGTTGGGAGTCGCGCCCTTTGCGCCCGGTGGACAACGCACAGCAACTCCCTCTGGAAAAAATCACCATCGCTCAAACGATGAAGCAGGCCGGATACGCCACCGGCATGTTCGGCAAATGGCACCTCGGCGAAAAAGACGCCTATCATCCCGGGCAGCGCGGCTTTGACGAAGCCATCGTGACCATGGGCAAGCACTTCGAGTTCAAAACTCAGCCACCGGTCGAATACCCAAAAGGCGAATACCTCGCCGACTTCCTCACCGACAAAGCCGTCGATTTCATCCAGCGCCACAAGGACGCGCCCTTCTTCCTCTACCTGCCCCATTTCGGTGTCCATTCCCCGCACGACGCCAAAGATGAAATCACCGCCCGCTTCAAAGACAAGCCCCCCGTCGGCGGTCATCACAGCCCGGTCTACGCAGCCATGATCGCCAGCGTGGACGAAAGCGTCGGCCGCGTCATGGCCACCCTCGACGAACTCAAACTGGCCGACAACACCGTGCTCATTTTCGCCAGTGACAACGGCGGCGTGGGCGGCTACGCCCGCGAAGGCATCAAAAAAGGCGGCGACATCACCGACAACGCCCCGCTACGCAGCGGCAAAGGCAGCCTCTATGAAGGCGGCACCCGCGTCCCCTTCATCGTCCGCTGGCCCGGGGTCACCAAACCCGGCTCCAGCAGCGATGTTCCCACCATCCACGTGGATCTATACCCCACCTTCGCCGACATCGGCAAAGCAACCCCACCTGCCAATCAGCCCCTCGATGGCGAGAGCCTCGTTCCCGTCTTTCGCGACGCCTCCGCCAGCCTGAAACGCGACGCCATCTACCAGCACTTCCCCGGTTATCTCGGCGCCGGAGATAACACCTGGCGCACCACTCCCGTCGGCCTGATCGAAGCAGGCGACTGGAAGCTCATGGAGTTCTTCGAAGACGGCCGCCTCGAATTGTACAACCTCAAGGACGACATCGGCGAACAAAAGAACCTCGCTACCGAACAGCCTGAAAAGACCAAAGAACTCCACGCCAAAATGATCGCGTGGCGCGAAGCCATCAAAGCCCCGATGCCCACGAAGAACGATCAGCAGACCACCGCAGCACCCAAGAAAAAGGGCAAAGGCAAAAAGAAGAAAGCGGAGTAACCCCGCTCACTTTTTACGCGCCAGATACACAAACGCCGGCGGCACATTGCCCCACACGATGCGGCTGGTTTCCACGCCATGCGTCATCTCATGCAGCAGCGCACGAAACTGCCTGCCGCCCGGCAGCTTGTGAAACCCCCAGTACGCAAAAGTGGCAAAGCATCCGCCCGGCGCGAGGTGCGGCAGCACATTGTTCAAAATGGCCTCCTGCAGACCGCGCGGAAACGCCGTCCATGGCAGACCGCTCACGATCGTGTCAAACTTCTCCCCGGCAGGCAGCACCTGGCTGAAATCAAATTCCTGCGCACCGGCACACTCAAAGCGCATCTTCGGAAACCGTGGCCGCAGTTGCTGCACAAAGGTGTCGATCAGCTCGATGCCCACATAGTCCGAATCATGCGGCATGGCATCTGCGATGGCTCCCGTAAAAGCACCCGTTCCCGGGCCAAGCTCCAGAATGCGTTTGGATTTCCACACGCCCGCAGACTCCATCATGCGCTCCGCCAGCGCCGTACTGGAAGGCGCCACCGCGCCGATGGTCTTCCAGTTATGACGCAGTTCTTTGACGAAGGTGACGGCTGACATTGAGGGCCGATGTTAACGAGTACCAGCCATGGCGCGAGAGCTTTTGCAGCAGAATGCCTTCAGGAAAGACAATTATTTTTTGATCTCCGCCGCGATCCGCTTCTGGCAGTCTTCTGCAGCTTGGGTGTACGGATGGCGCTCACCAAGTCCTTTTTTAAAGCCCGCCTGCGCGCGCTCCATGAAAACCAGCGCCTCCTTGTGCTTGGCCTGCGCTTCAAGGCACAAAGCCAGATTGAAACAGCTCATGAAAACATCCGCATGCTTCGCTCCCAGCACCTTCTCGCGCAGCGCCAGCACCTTGCGGTGCTCCTGCTCCGCCTCGGCATGGCGCTCCTCCTCCTGCAGCACCGCCGCCAGATTGTTCCGGCTTGCCAGGGTCTTGGGATGCTTCACACCCAGCTGCCGTTCGCGCTGCTCCAGCACCGCCCGGTGCTCCTTCTCGGCCTCCGCATGCCTGCCCATCTCATTCAGCGCCGTCGCCAGATTGTTGCGGCTGTCCAGCGTGTCCGAATGCTCTTCGCCCAGCACACGCTGCCTCACCTCCAGCACCGCACGATACTCGCGCACCGCTTCGGCATGCCGCCCCTGTTCCTGCAGCGTCGCAGCCAGATTGTTCCGGCTCAGCAGCGTGTCAGGGTGCTCCTTGCCCAGCACACGCTGGCGAACGTCCAGCACCGCGCGATTTTCTTTTTCCGCCTCGGCATACTTGCCCTCCCCGGCCAGCGTGGCCGCCAGATCACTCCGGCTTGTCAGCGTGTCCGGATGCTCCTTGCCAAACACCTCCCGGCAGGTGGACACGATCACCCGCAGCTCCGCCTCCGCCTCAACAAGCCGCCCCTGGGCAGAGAGCGCCGCCACGCTTTGGTAATGCTGATGCAGCGCCTGCATCCGTGCCGTTTCAAATGACACCTCCGCCTGCGGTGGCTGCGCTTTCACGCCAGCCCATGAAAGCTGGCCCGCGAAAAATAACACCCAATGGATTCTCATTTTAGGCATTGCTACATGGGACAATGCGTAGCCCGCCTCCGGGAGGCAACACTAAAATGCCACACCTGCCACCCTTACCCCACGATCAGGGCAAAGGATGGCATCCCAAACTTTGAACGCCTTCCACGCAGTCGCGTCCAATCCAGCCTCAGCTTCGTGCTGAACTTAAGACCCCCATCCAACCATGAAATCCTTCTTCAAAACCCTCGGTCTCTCCGCCCTCACTCTTTCCACGGTCCTGCTGACCCAGTGCGCCGCCCCCCGCGCAGGAACCCAGGCTGCAAGTGCTCATGCCGCCACGCCAACTCCGACAGGAAACGTCACGGTGCAAGCCTTGGGTGACACCACCGTCGCCACACGCAGGCTGATCCACCATCCGCTCACCAACAAGGACATCGGCAAAGTGTACGAGGAAATCACCATCGTGTCACCCCGCGGCACCTCGGTCGAAGAACGCGTCATCGTACGCGCGCTGCCCAAGCTGGAGACCAACGTCGTCTCCAAATAACCCGCAGCATGGGCGGGTCGCCTCCCATGGTTAGTTTCCACAGCCGCTGGCTGTTCTCTTGACGTGTGTGGTGCTTTGCAGCGAGACTTCGCACCACACACGCCATGCCTTACCTCCTCGACGCGATCGTCATCCTCGGTTACTTCGCCCTGATCATCGGCATCGGTTTGTCGCAGCGCAGCAAAAGCGGCAGCATGGAAGGTTTCACCTTGGGCGATCGCCAGATCGCGTGGTGGGCCGTGCTCGCCTCCATTCTCGCCGCGGAAATCAGCGCCGGCACATTCTTCGGCGCTCCTGGCGAAGGCTACGCCCTGCGCAACTACACCTACATCCAGCTCATGGCGGGCTACCTGCTCGCCCGCGTGGTGGTCAGCGCCATTTTCATCCCGGCCTACTACCGGCATGGCGTGGTCAGCGTTTATGAATTCCTTGAGGTCCGCTTCGGCCCCAAAACACGCCGCAGAGCCTCCGCCGTCTTTCTCGTCACCCGCCTGCTGGCCAGCGGCGCCCGTCTCTGGGTACCCACCGTACTGCTCGTCCTCGGCTGGAAGGTGTTTATCAATCCCGCCATCTCACCCATGGAGGAGTTCTGGCTCTATGCCGCCGCCTTGGTCGTCATCACCGTGCTCACTTCCATCTACACCGCACTCGGCGGCATTCGCGCCGTCATCTGGACGGATGTCATCCAGGTGGTCATCCTCTTCTCTGCCCTCGGCTTTGCCCTCTGGCACCTGCTCGCGCACACCGGTGGCTGGCCCGCATTGAACGCCGCCATTTTAAAACCCGCCCTCATTGACTGGGGCAGACCCGACCCGGCATACCCCGGCGCATGGGGCTGGGTCAAAGGCATCCTCGAAACCGAGTACACCATGTGGACGGCCTTTCTCGGCTCCACCTTCGTCACGCTCGCCACCCATGGCACAGACCAGGACATGGTGCAGCGCATGCTCACCGCCAAGAACAAACGCCAGAGCGGATTCGCCACCATTCTTTCCGGCATCGCAGATATCCCCGTCAATTTCATGGTGCTCAGCATCGGCATCCTCCTCTTCGTCTTTTACCAGCAGCACCCCGAAATCCTCCTGCCAAAAAACGCCAAGGGCTTACCCGACAGCAGCCAGGTGTTTCCGTTTTTCATCCTCACTTCCATGCCCACCGGACTCCGCGGCCTCGTTGTGGCCGGCGTACTCGCCACCGCCATGGGCTCGCTCAGCACCGCATTAAATTCCCTGGCCACCAGCTACGTGCGCGACTTCCACTTCCGCTGGTTTGGCGAACCCGGCACCGAAAAAGGCAAGGTGCGCGTTCTGCGCTTCAGCACGGTGCTGTTTGCCGTCCTGCTCATCTCCGTCGCCCTCGGCACCGCGTGGGTGAAGGCGCACAATCCCTCCCTGCGCATCATCCCCATCATTCTCGGCGTCTTCGGCTACACCTACGGCTCCCTGCTCGGTGTCTTCATGGTCGGACTCTTCACCAACACCCGTGGCAACGACTTCGGCAATGGCATCGCCATGCTCGCTGGCTTCATCGTCGTCGGCTACCTCAGCGGCCTCGACAAAGGCCTCATGGCCTCCCTCGGCATGCAGGGCGGCATTCCACGCCCTGACTGGATGGTCGAGATCGAGTTCCCCTGGCGCATCCTCTTCGGCACCATCGTGACCTTCGCCATCGCCATGGGCTTCAAGACCCCTGAAAACAAACTCGGCCACTCCAAGGTCGTCCAGGCCGGCACCTGATACCGTGAACAACTGAAAACGGGTCTGGTTAAATGGCCCATCAGTGGAAGTAGCTTTTGCTGGTTCCATGAGAACTGAACCTCGCCATTTCCTTGCAGGAATCGCGCGCTCATTCGCCACTCCGCTCCCTCCAAGATGTTCTATCAGTTGCAAGTGATGATTTGCGTAGAGTTGTTCGCATAAAAAAGGGAGTTAAGCGGTGGTGAGTTTGAGCACCCATGAGCCATGGGCGAGCTGGTTGCGCATGTGCAGCTCCGCGTTGTAACAGGTGCGGCTTTGCCACATCTTCCAGATTATCTTCAGCCAGCGCT
Source organism: Verrucomicrobiota bacterium (assembly GCA_026397715.1). Classification (GTDB taxonomy): domain Bacteria; phylum Verrucomicrobiota; class Verrucomicrobiia; order Verrucomicrobiales; family Verrucomicrobiaceae; genus Prosthecobacter. The sequence goes on along the minus strand of JAPLUN010000306.1, from coordinate 1,482 downwards.
GCCCCAGGCTGCGCAGGGCGTGGGAGTGGCTTTTGCCACGCTTGATGAGTTCCTCGTAATACGTGGCCGCCCAGGCGCACTTAGCCTTGCTCCTGTCTGCAAACAGGAACATGGCGTGGCGCAGGCTCCTGTTGCAGGCGCGCCGCAGGTGGACCTTGTGCACTTTGCCTGACTGGTAGCTCACCGGTGCGGTGCCCGCCATGCACTGCAGTCCCTCGGCGCTGTCATAGAGGCTGCGGTCGCTGCCGATCTCGCTGAGCAGCCGCGGTGCCAGCTTGGGCCCTGCCCCCGGCAGCGAGCCAAACATGCCGCTGTCAGGATGGCTGGCAAAGAGCTCCTCGATGCGCTGGCGGTACTCCTTGAGCTGTGCATGCAGCACGCGCAGCTGCCGGCAGCGTGCCACCGCGTAAAGGCTCTTGGCCTTCACCAGCGCCTCGCTGGCATGCCACTGCCCGGCCTTCTCAAAGGCCTCCATGCGTTCGTTGTAGGTCTTTGGACGGCACAGCTTGTGAGTGTGGAGGAACTTCTCCCACTTGCGCCTGCCAGCCTTCTGCAGCGCAGCCGCGCTGGGGAAAGCCTCCACAAAGGCCCAGACATAGGGCACGGTCCAGTCATCGAAGGACTCCAGGGCCGTGGGATAATACTCATGCAGGGCTTGCTGGAGCTGGTTGACCAGCGCGGTGCGCTCCTCAATGAGAGCCACCTCGTCCCGGCACAGGATGCGCAGTTCGGCAATCAGCGGATCCTGCGCAGCCAGCATGCGCCAGCCCTGGCCGTCGATGCGTAGCGCATCGGCCAGCGCCCAGGCGTCATGCCGGTCGGTCTTGTTGCCGCTGCTGATCTTGCGCTCCCGGTAGCGCTTGGCGTTCATCGGGTTGACGGGGTAAACCGCCACACCGCTGTGCAGCAGCTGCTCCACCGCAGAGCCAAAGCTCGTCTCCACGGCCACGCCCAGCGCGGGCCACCTGCTGATCTTGTCTTTCCAGAGCTGCCAGCCGGAGGCGGTGTGTTCAATGCGGAAGTCGGCAACGATGCGTCCTTGGGCGTCCACCACGATGACATCGTGATGATCGCGAGACCAGTCAAAGCCGGCAAAGTGAGTCAGGTCTGCATGAGCCTGAGGGGGCGGTTGTGCAGTCATAAGTTTGGAGGTTGAGGTTGTTCTGGCAGACAGCGGCCTGCCTCCACCATGGGTCGAGCTGATACGGTGAGCTTCATGAGCCTTAGTTCTATCAGACCTTGAAGTGGAAGCCTGCGGGCGGGCCGGTGTTCTTTCCGTGATCTTCGGAAGATCAGCAAACCCAGACCGTGCCACACCCGAGGCGCTGCCATCATCGGCTTGCGCCGACGGGGACAATGTATGCATCGCCGCGCCAGGCGCAGCGGCAAAGTTGTTCACAATCGACGGCGGCTGGGCCTTGGAAGACCGGGCCCTTCCCGCCGACCGATGAACAACTTTGGAACTGGTATCAGCAAACCCAG
>JAPLUN010000281.1 GCA_026397715.1 Verrucomicrobiota bacterium | reverse complement strand
CTTCATCCACCACCAGCACCGCACCGGCGGCGGCGGCGCGGGCCTTGACCTTGAGCAGAAAATCATCCGCCGGCAGTTGGGCGCGCATGGGCTCCATGACCACGGCGGCGAGTTTGCCATCCAGTTTTTGCAGGGCGGCCTTGAAGGAGGCGAGGTCGTTGAAGCGGAAGGGAAAGGCGGTACCTGCGAGCTCGCGTGGCACGCCGAGGGGTTGCAGGCCGGGGAGAAGGTGGCCATCGAGAGCGGCGTCATCGCCGAGATTCGCGGCGAGATACCAGTCGCTCCAGCCGTGGTAGCCGCAGAAGGCGATGCCGCTTTTGCCGGTGGCTGCGCGTGCGATGCGCACGGCGAGCCCGAGGGCCTCGCCACCGCCGCGTGCGTAGCGGACCTTGCCAGCCCATGGATGGAGGTCGAGCAGGACATCGGCGAGTTTGACTTCATCCGGGGAGGCCAGGGTGGCGTAGCTGCCGAGATTCACGCGGCGCTTCACGGCGGCATTCACTTCATCGTCGGCATGGCCGAGCAGAATGGCACCGACACCGCCGGTGAAGTCGGTGTAGCGTTTGTCATCGAGATCCCAGATGTGCGCGCCTTTGGCACGGGAGAAATAGGAGGGCCAGGATTGGGGATCGAAGAGATGAGCGCGCTTGGAGAGGAGGCCGGTGCCGCAGGAGATTTTGGTTTTTGCCTCTTCCCAGAGCTGGGGTCCAGAAGGAGCAGCCGGGGCGGGTTTGAGAAGGCGCAGCGCATTCTCGCGGAAGATGTCTTCCAGATCTCCCTGCGTCATGCCGGTGTCTTCGCAGGCTTCGCGGAGACAGAGGAGGGACTCGATGCCCACGGTGGTGTACTGGCCGAAGATGGTCAGCTTGTCTCCGGTGATTTCCGGATGAATCCAGGTGAAGCCATCGCCCTGAGTGATGCAGGAGCCGCGGAGTTCGCTGACCATGTAATCGCTGCCCCAGAGGACGCGGCGGGCGCCGAGGATTTCCAGCGCGGCGCGGAAAGCTCCGGCTTGTGTGACGGCGGAGGTGTCCACGACGACGTTGTCCAAATCGACGAGATGATGCAGGCCTTCGCGGGCGTGGCGGTAATTAAACGAGCGTGCCACGTGCGCGAGGACGAGCTTGCAGCGCGGGTAGCGGCGGCACAGGCGCCGGATTGCAGACACATTGCGCGGATCGGTGATGCCATCTGCGAGCATGATATGCAGCATCATGATGCCATCATTGTCATGGCAGAGCTCCCACATCCACTCGGGGGCGAAGGATTCGATCTCCGCTTCCTTCGTATCAGGCACTTCTGCGTAGAGACGGTATGGCTTGATGCCGACGAACACGCCGGTGCTGAGGAGACGCCGGACCTCGACGGGGTCATCCGTGGGTGCGGTGAGGACGAGTGCGCGTGAATTGCCCGTGGCATTCACCTGGGACTGCAGCCAGGCATTCTCCCCTGCCCTGTCATTTCTTGCGCTGGGATAACCGAAGAACAAGCCCTCCACCTGACGGCCCGGCAACCAGAGGCGCATGGCAGCCTGAAAGTCCGCCATGCCGTAGCCGCGATCTTCATCCAGAAACACCGGGCGCTTCCCCTCCGCGAAATGACGTGAGTGGAAGAGATGGGTGTGAACATCGAAAATCTTGTCCGGCACGAAGCCGTCAATGGCGCGATGCAGCAGCTTGCGATCTGTGTCGTTGAGTTCGGTGACGAGTTTGAGCGGCATGGTGGTCAGTCGTTGAGGTAGATGGCATAGACCTTGGCGGTGCTGCCGGCTGGGAAGTTCACGCGGAGTGCGAGCTTTTTGCCGGAGGGCAAGGGCTTGGGCCAGGTGAGGGGGACGTGGACGCCACTGGTGGTCAGCTTGACTTCGTAGCTGTCAAGGGGGTGGTCAAGAGGGTCAAGGAGTTGCACGGTGAGGGGGGATTCGGGGGTGGCTCCGTCCACATTCAGGGCGATCTCTTTGGCGGTGAAAGGGCTTGTGATGAAGTGGCCTTCCTCGTCCGCGACTTTACGAGAGAGCGAGCCGAAGCCATCGCGACGCAGGGTGGCGAGGCCGATGTCCATGTGCTCCAGTTCACCGCCGGTGTTCCAGTGGGAATACCAGATCATGGTCTTGTCTCCTTCATTCACGAAGGCATGGCCCTGAAGGATCGCGATGTCGTCCCATTCGCCTTCTTTGCCCCGGGGGATGACTTTGAAGCCGGGGACGGGTTCGCGATAGTGTACGCCATCGTTGCTGATCATGAGGCCGAGATCCACGCGCACGCCGTAGTTCCAGCTCTTGCCTTTGGGTGGTGGCTGCTCCGCATTCTGCCACATGCCGTGCAGACCGACCATGACATTGCCGCGATTCCACAAGCCCGCGCCCATGTGCATCTGCTGGCCTTTGACGGGAGGATTGGATAGCTGGCCGGGGCGCGCGTAGGCGAAGGCTTTGGCCTTGGACCAGGTGACGAAATCGGGTGAGCGATACGCGAGCATGTCGCGCCCGATGTCGCTGCCATCTGCGCGCCATGACCATGGGCTGAGAAGCTGGCCGGTGGCGTAGTAGAAGTCGCCGAAGCGATAGAGGCCGCTGACTTCAAAGCGTTCGCCTCCTGCGTTTGCGGGGCGGTCGCCGACGCATTTCCATGACAGGCCGTCTGCGCTGGTGGCGGTGACAAAAGAGCCCCAGCGTTTCTCATTGGGTCCGATCTTGCTGCGGCCACCTTTGACGTCATCGATGGGCATGTGAGCGATGAAGGCGCACTTGTAGCGCTTTGTGGCGTCTGGCTCATCGGGCTCGTAGAGCACGGAGAGGAAATCATTCACGCGGGTCATGGAGTAGGGCTCGCCTTCGATCTGGCAGATGTTGTTCTTCTTGCTGCCATTGAACTCGACGAGGCCGAGATCGGGCTTGGTCCAGGTGATGCCGTCCTTGCTTTCCGCGTAGCACATGGGTCGCCACCAGCCGGGGGCCTGGCCTTTCTCGATCTTTGGCTCATGCATGCCGAGGTACCACATGCGGAAGGAGTCTCCCTGTTTGAGCACGGTGCCGTAGAGCACGGCGTGGCCGTGATCGGGCGAGCCTGGGAGGCCGCTGCGGAGCACGGGATTGCCCGGATGTTTTTGCGCGGTCTCCAGGGTGAGTTTGAGATTGTGCTGCCAGGCGATATTGTGATCGTCGAAGGCGAAGAAGACTTGTTCGGCAGCCTGGAGATGGAGCGTCAGAGAGGCAAGGATGCAAAGGGTGAGCTTCATGGGGTGAATTGTGATGCCGGGCGAGGGGCTTGCGAGTGTAAAACGTTGGTCCGGTGGACAGACCAGAGATGTTCCATGGCATACGAAAACAAACTCATTTTTCTCCAAGGTGCATTCCACTATATCCAGCAAGGATGAGGATGGCCCCTCACCCTAGCCTCTCCCCAAAGGACGATCTGGACGTTGCCATATCATTGGTGGGGAGAGGGGATTCGCTTTATCGCCGCGCGATGTTATGGGCCAACATGGCTATAAAGAGCGCCAAGGACTTTCCAGAACGATCTGACGCTCGGGAGCACTTTGTCTGGAGCGCTATTCCACGCTGAGATCCGAGAAGAGGATGCACCAGTTCACCAGTTCCACAGGGGGTAGGGCTGGCCTGCGCGGGTGCCGTAGGTGGTATCGGTGAAGGTATGAATGGAAGACTCGGGATCGGAGTCGCGGAGGTTGCCGTAGCTGAAGGAGCGCTGGGCGACGAGGGACTGTCCTTGCTCGAAGGGGACGCCGTTGCGGAGTTCGGTGGGGTCGTATTGCAGCACGGTGACGCCGTTGATTTCGCTCACGGCACGAATGAGCTCCGCGTTTTTATCTGGACCTGCGCGCAAGGATGCGATGGTGCCAAGGGGTGCGGCATATGGATGGCCGTAGCTGATGCGGCAGGTTTTATCTGCAGGTAGAGATTGCAAAAGTCGAAGGCGCACCTGCGTGGGAGCGATGACTTCGACGGAGGTGAGTGTGAGGGGCCTGCCAGTGCTGTCGTGCACACGAAAGCCTGCGAGTGAGGTGAAGCCGCCGTTTGTGGCGATCTCCTGCCGCGCGAGGAAGGTGGTGTCAAGGACGAGGGGTGGGCGGGGAACGGTGAAGTCGATGAGGATGGTGTCGCGGCTTGGGGCGATTTTTGTAGAGCGTGGGCGCAGGGGCTGCCAGTCTTCGCTATGATCCAGCACGCGGTGCATGACTTTGCCGACTTGTTCGCCCCACCAGCGCTCGCCGTCGGCGGAGAGATGGATAGGATCGCCATGGCGACCGGGTTTGGTGCAGCTGTTGATGGCGCTGGGCACGGCGTAATGGGGGCCAACAAGCCAGATGTTTTGATCGGCATCCGCGGCCATGAGCTGAGCCTCACCCGCAGGGCCGAGGGTCTGATAGGTGAACATGGGCAGCTCGCCGCCCTGCCCTGTGATGGCGCACAGGTCTGCCGACCATTGTTTACGATAGGCGATGAGTTGATCGCGATACCAAGCGAGTCCTGCAGGGCGCGGCAGCTCGGTGTCCCAGCGCGTGGGCACTAGGCTGCCGGTGGGGCCGCCATTGCCCTCTCCCTGCATCCAGTAGAGGGCGTCGATACGGAAGTGTGCGCCCATCGTTTTGGCCTGTGCCATGGCGCGGCGTGCATCATCCAAGCTGGTGCGGTAATAGCCGCCGCCGTGACGGCGCGATTCCGGAGTGCGTGGATCGGTGGAGAGATCGGCGATGGAGAGCTCCTGAATCTGGCGACCACCCTGCCCTGCGCAGGCGACGAGAAAGCGTGAGGCTGACTGAACAGCGCGTGCTTTGTCATTTGCAAATCGCGCCGACTGCCAGTGATCGGCCATGCCATTGGCCACGGTCTCACCGAGGCCGCCGTTTGTCTGCGCGCGCAGTGGCACGAGCTTGAACAACTCTGCGGGACGCAGCTCGGGGGTGGCGGAGTTGTCTTTGGGAAGCCAGGTGCGCACACCGCGATGTAAGGTGAGATTTCCCCAGCCGGTGTCTTCACTGGTGACGACTGGGAGTGACTCCGAGCCATCGCACAATGACTGGCCCATCATCCAGATGCCGGAGATTTTTGGCGCTGTATCCGCAGCACCAGCCAGACCCGTGAGTGCGAGTAGGATGAAGCGAAGTTTCATGGAATGAACTGGAATGAGAAGATGTCGGCGTCTTTCATGGAGAAGCGCAGACGCAGTGTCTTCCCGGCGAGCGTGCTGACATCCGCGCCGGATTTCCAGGTGACTTTGCGGTCCAGTTCATTGCCGATTTGCATCACGCATTCCTCAAGGCCGAAACCGGGGACGGGTTTGCCATCCGCATCTTCAAAGCCGACCTTCACGCCACCGGCGGCGGAGGTGGAGAAGTTCAGCGACAACTCGCGCCCGGTAAAGATGAGAGGTTTGGTGATGGCGTGGCCGCCTGCGTAGCCGCAGTGCAGCGAGGCAAAGCCGTCCGTGCGCAGCGAGTAGCGGCGCATGTGCGCGGTGGGCTGCGCGTAATCTTGATTCACAAAGACGGACATCTCATGCGGCACGGTGGGCACCACATTGAGAGCGGGGTAGTTGGTGCGGGAGACCCAATTCTGCGCGCCGATGCCGCCACGGATGAAGCCTTCGAGAAAGGTGCGGTCG
>JAPLUN010000445.1 GCA_026397715.1 Verrucomicrobiota bacterium | reverse complement strand
TGATCCCCCTTTGATTTGATAATGAGTAGCGAGAGGTGGAGGGATCTGGATGATCCCTCTCCTCAGGACGGCTGGGCCTTACTTCTCGAAGAAGGAGGACTCTTCGCGGTCGCCGACTTTGAGGTAGCGGTAGTACACTTCAAGCTGGAGGGTGCAGAGGCACTGGCGGTAGATGGGGTCTGCGGCGTCACCGGCGGGCCAGTTGGGGCGGCCGGCCTTGAAGGCGCCGTCAGACTGCTGGGCTCCGAGGATCTGCGGGAGGAACTGCTGGTTGTAGAACTTCCAGTCTTCGCCGCCCTGCTGGAAGAAGGTCTGGGTGTAGTAGTACCAGCAGTAGAGATTGCAGTTTTTGTTCCAGTCGAGGGGCTCGGCGGTGAGGAAGTCGCGCAGGAATTTGATGCCCTTCTTGATCGCGGTGGTCTTGCCCTTGGCCATGGTCTGGAGGCCGAGGATGCCGACGCCGGAGAGGCTCCACTGATTGTAGTGCGCGTCACGATTCGGGCCGCCGAAGCCGCCGTCCTTGGTCTGCATTTTTTCCAGGTAGTCGGTCATCTTGCCGATGCTGCTGTGGAGGCCGTCGATCTTCAGACCGGTGTTCTTGGCGGCTTTGAGCGCCTGGAACTGCCAGCCGACCACGGAAAGGTCGGCACCGGCGGCCTTGTTGTAGACGATCTGGTCCTTGCCGCCGTAGGCCCAAGCACCTGCCGGGGTCTGGTTGTCGATGATGACTTTCACGCCTTTTTCGAAGGCTTCGCGCATGCCGGGGAGGCTCTTGCTGCCGAGACGGGCGAGGGTGTACATTTCGCCCAGGGCGTAGGTGGCGATGCCGTGCTCGTAGGTGCCTGCGCCGCCTTTGCCGCCGGCGGCTTCGCCCTTCCAGCCTGTTTCAGAGAAGATGCCGTGGGGATTCTTTTTGCCGGCTTCAATGAGGAACATGATGCCCTTCATGACGTTTTCACCGTAGAAGGGGGACTCGGGTGTTTCGCAGCGGCCGAGGTAGCAGAGCAGTGCCAGGCCGGTGTAAGCGCACTTGTTGCTTTTGCCCCAGGAGCCGTCGGCGTTCTGCTTGGTCTTGAGCCATTCGAGGGAGGCGCTGACGGCAGCCTCACACTCAGGGGAGCCGCCGTTTTGACGCAGCTTTTCAAGTCGTTCCTGTGTGGAGCAGCGGCTGCGCATGGAGGGTGGCAGGGTGACGAAGCCGCCTGCGGCTCCGAGTCCCTGACCTTTGCCAAAGCCGCCACCGGCTCCGCCCATGCCGAAACCGCCTGCACCACCGAGGGCGCCGCCGCCCATCATGGCGCTGACGTCGGGCATGTCGAGCGAGTCTGGGGGAGCTTCTGGCAGGGTGATGGCCGAATTGGTGCTGGCGCTGACCAGCTTCTTCATCGGCATGGTCTTGTTGATGGAGCTGCGCTTCTTCTGCTGCACCTTGTGCTGCAGATCGGCGCTGGCCTTCGCACCCTGCGCGGTGCCGCCACCGGGGAGGAAGTCCACCTGCTTGTCCATGACACCGCTCTGGAAGACGATGAAAAGGGCGAGGACGCCGAGACCGGCGTGGATCAAAATACTGAGAAGGAGGGAGCTGGCACCGGCCTTGAGCCAGAGCTGCACGAATTTGTTTGGCGGCTTGCCCACTTCGATGTGGGTAAGTGCTGGTGGGTGATAGATCTGGCCTTCGACATGCTCGGCGAGGACGGCTTCACCGGCGTCATCAGTCGGAGCGGCGGCTGCCACGGCCACGCTTGGGGCAGGCATCACGGGAGCACCGGAAGGAGGGGGCATGGAGGGTGCCACGGCGGCAGGCACGGGCATGGCCACGGGGACGGCGGCGCTGGCGGGCCGAGGAGCTGGGGCAGGCGCGGCGGTAGGAACAGTGCCGGTGGACGGTGCGGGCGGCGGCATCATGGCCGGCATGGGCATCTGCGGCATGTAGCCGGGCGGATAGCCGGGCATCTGCGGCGGGTAGCCCTGCGGCATCGGGTAGCCTGGTGGGTAACCCTGCGGCGGTGGGTAGCCCTGAGGATAACCCTGCGGCGGCGGATAACCCTGAGGATAGCCCTGCTGCAGCGGCTGTGTGGCACCCGGATGGGGTGGCTGCTGCGGATTCTGAGGATTCTGCGGGTTACCAGGCTGCGACGGATTCATTTCAATAAAAACTGTTGATGCTTATGTATATACACGGTGGCCAGCGCTTCCGACAAGATGAATTTACAGGTCTCGTGAACGAAGTGTGTAGGCACGCCGAAGAGGAAACGCCCCGGGTGGCCGATTCTTAGACGGCAAGACCTCCCAAAGGGCACCGTTTGAAGCCGCTGAAGGATGCCCACCGAACGCGAATTGTCATTTGCACGACGGGCCTCTTCCGATAGGATGCCGGACCCCGATCTCACATGAAAACCGCCTCGTTCATCCTCTGCGCCGCCGCCCTTGTCCTCGCCTCCACTTCCTGTGGAAAGCACTCCTGGAAGGAAACCCAGGTGCTGCACGAAGGCATGCACAAGGCGCACGACGAAGGCCACGGCGACTCCCACGCCAAGGAAGCCGAACACGGCGAGAAGAAGGCGCACTAATACTTCAGGCCCCGCGCATGCGCCGCTACGCTTTCATCGGGCTGATTGTGCTGGTGATCGTGGCGACTAGCGATGTGATGCTGCGGACGTACTGGGTACGCATGGCTCCGGCGATCGCCTCCACGGGCGGCAAGAACCTGTACATCCGGCTGCCGGATGCTGGGAAGACGCATT
>JAPLUN010000122.1 GCA_026397715.1 Verrucomicrobiota bacterium | reverse complement strand
AGGCTGCCCATCATTCCTGAGCAAGGGAAGAGTTTGAAGTAATCACAGATGAGGGCCGCATTGCTGCGGATGAGGCTTTCCAACAGCCCTGCGTAAGGAAACACTTTGATGGTGTCGGGATGACGGTAGTTGATTGTCATCTGTCCGCTATCGTCGATGGGAATCTGCCACTTATTGTGGGTGCCCTGAATGCGGATGGAATCACCGAGCACCACTTCCACGGCATCGGTTTCCACCGACTCACGGGTGAGCAGGGCCTGCAGAACGAGGCTGGGGAAGACGCGGGTACCGCAACGCACCACCAGCGGGATCTGACGGCGTACACCATCGGCACCCGGGGGAGAATTCACCAAACCGGCATGAGAACTTTCCGCGATGATGGGCACGGGGAGCAGCACAGTGTCGTTGCCAACAAGACGCTGGATATCTCCCTGGACGTTCGAGATCGCCTTGGTGTTGCCAGCGTACTCGGCTTCGAATTTTTTGCTGTGCTCCAGGGTTTCCGCAGCAGCTGCGGTGATGTAGGTGGTGGATTGCACCAGTGCATCGGCAAACATTTGATCCTGCGCAGGGGCGGCGCTTGGTTCGGTGAAAAGCAGATCAAACGCCGCCGCTGCGGGCGGACGGGTGGCAAGCAGCGTCACGAGCTGCGCATGCACTTCGCGCGACCACGGCCAGCGCCCGAGTTTGGCCAGCGCATCTTCATCAATGCCCACCACGAGCACCTGCGGATCTGCGGGCGGATCCGAAGTTGCACGCGCCTGAAAACGCCAGTCCAGCGTGAGGTTTTCCAGTTCTTCGCCGAGGCGCGTCGTGCTGAAACCCAAGGCCAGCAACAGCGTAAGCGGCAGCAGGATGAATTCAAAACGCAGGCTGCCGAGTTTCTTTTTTCTCATGTGCGGGCTAATACTTCATGTTCATGCCGAAGTGCAAGCGGCCCGCAGGTGCGTTGACAAGTCCGGTGCTGCGCAGATTGGTCTGGTAACCGCCTGCAAGCATCTGCTCTGTGGGGAGCAGGCGTGTATTGGAATACTGCCCCGCCGTGTGCATCAGTGCGGAGAAGCCCATGGGCAGGCGGATGAGGCGGTCCAGTTCCGCTTTCGCGTACCAGTACTTGGCCTGCGAACCGGCTCGCAGGCTGTCAAAGGCGGCGTAGTTGTTGTGCCCGAGTACATTGCCCGGACTGTGGATGGCGGAAATGCCAAAACGTGTGTAGCCCAGCGGGTCATGCACGAGGAGATTGTACCCGGCGCGGAACTGGAACACCTCGGCGGTGTTTTGCGAGAAGGTCTGGCCGCCAAAGAGGATGTCTGACGTGGTGCTTTTGTAGTCGAGCGCGAAGGTGGCTTTGTGCTGGACTTTGCTCCAGGCGCTGGCCAGCGGGACAGTGTAGGCGGCGGAGAGCTGGCGATTCCGGCCATTGACGCCGAGAAGTCCTGCGGCTTGCCCTGACTGCGTGGCGGAGTCCACATACACACCGAGAAGCTGCAGCCGATGGCGCAATGGAAGGGGGATGTCCCAGGCCAGAGCATGCGCCTTGAGGCGGTCGAATTCCTGATTGCCGGTGAAGTTGTAACTCAGCGACTGCTCCGTGCCAAACAACTGCATCATGGTTATGCCGCCGGAGATTTGATTCAGTCCCGTGGAGCGCAGTCCGGAATTGGCATAACCGATGTAGGCTTTGACAGGATTGTTTTCCGTCGTTTTCAAGACGACGTCGCTGGTGCCGTCCTTTTTGCCGCGCTCGTAGATGACGTTGACATTGCGGATGGGGTTCTCATTAAGCCAGGCGACGTCGCTGGAGATTTTACGGGTGTCGATGCGCTCTCCGGGCTTCACGCTCACTTGCCGGGCCATGTAGG
>JAPLUN010000270.1 GCA_026397715.1 Verrucomicrobiota bacterium | reverse complement strand
AGAATGCAGCAAGGCTGACATCAACGCCCAACTTCCGGCAATACTCGAGCGCCAGGTCGATTCCAAAACGCTTTCGAATCGTTCGCTGGTCATAGTTCTGTGTGTCTTCAAAGGGCAATGGTTCGCCGAGAGTGAAGAACTCCCATTTGGAGTCCTTCATGACTCGGACCATTCGAGATTGCGGAACTCCATCATTAAAAGTGAACTCATAGATGGGATACTGAGCGGAAGGACTGGACAGTCGAAGAGAGATCGAACGGAAGCCAAACAGACTCGAAAGGCCATTCACAAGCGTATGGGCTCCATCTTGATAATTCGGATACATCACAGTCACTTCAGGCTGTGACTCTGGAACCCAAAGCTGGTAAAGTCGGGTTGGTGGATTGTAGAGCTGAGGGGATGTGTCAGGACTACCGCTTAATTGGGCCACTCGCAGTTCTCGGGGGTAGTCGGGGCGGGCATACAGCTCAATGATGCGTCCGGCTATTTCGTGGGCTGGTCGCCAGAACACCGTAAACGCCAATACATCTCGGTTTTCAATCGGCAGCATGGTGGTGGCGGTTTTTGCGAGTTGGGATCTGTTCCTTGCCCGAACGGTGTTGAACCCGATCTAATTGTGGACGAATCAAATTCATCCACCGATTTCTCGGTTTCGGCTTTGACTCAATGGGACTTGGCCCACTCTGGCGGCTCTGCCTCAAACGTCACGCGTTCCTTCGTCAAAGGATGCGTGAAGGTGATGCGCAGGGCATGCAGGCAGAGCGGGGGATCTCCCACGGCCAACGTCTGTGTCTCCCCGACTTCGCCATCGGCCAGATAGGCGGCATCACCGATGATCGGGAAGCCGAGGTGCCAGAGATGGATGCGGATTTGATTGGTGCGGCCAGTGAGCGGGCGGGCCTCAAGGAGTGCCGTTCCATCGGCATCGCGCCGCAGCACGCGGAACTCTGTCCTGGCCTCTTGTCCTTCGGCATCAACGGAGCGGCCACCCAGCTTGCCTGCTTCGCCACTGATGGGAGCATCGCAGGTGAAGGCATCCTGCGGCGGGTGCCCCTTCACGCGGGCGAGATAAAGTTTTTCGACCTCGCCACGCTCAAACTGCGGCTGCACAAAGCTGGCGAAGTGCCGCGTCTTGCACAGCACGGTGATGCCTGTCGTGTTGGCATCCAGGCGGTGGACGCTGCGTGGCTTGAGCGGATGCCAGACGGTGTTAAGGATGAACTGCAGCGTGTTGCGATTGAACCTGCCGCCCACATGCACCGGCAGCGGTGCGGGTTTATTGAGGATGATGATCGCTTCGTCTTCAAACAGCACGCGAATGTCCGCATTCACATCCGGTTCACGCTGGGCTGGCTTGAGGTGCAGGTAACGCTCTCCGGCACGCACGATTTGATGTGCCGGCACGATCACCCGATCATCCGTCACGATGCGTCCTTCTTCACAGACCGCGAGCCATTGCTCACGCGGGATGTGCGGCATCACGTGGCAGAGGCAGTCCAGAATGGTGGCGTGATCACAGGCCTCCGGCACATTCAGCGGTCGTGTTTGATCATAGGGTACGCTGCCCGGCAGCGGCGTCACCGCCTGACGGATCGCCGCATGGCGCTGTGCCAGATTCTCGCGCTGCTGTTCTTCGGAGGTTTTGAAGCAGTACGGGCAGGAGACATGCTCCACGTAGTGTGGATCGGCCTGCTCTTCGGCGGTAAGCGGAGTCTGGCAGGTGAAGCATTGCGAGGAAGCGGTCTCATGCAGGCCGGGATCGACGCCCACGCGTTGATCGAAGACAAAGCATTCGCCGTCGTAATGCGCGCTGCCGCATTCTTCGAAGTACTTCAAAATGCCGCCCTCAAGCTGCCACACGTGCTCAAAGCCCTCGCGTTCCATGAAAGGGGCGGCTTTTTCGCAGCGGATGCCGCCGGTGCAGAAAGACACGATCTCCGCCTTCTTCATTTCCGCTGGCAGCCTGCGCACCGCCTCGGGGAATTCGCGGAAGGAATCAACACCTGCCACGACAGCCCCTTTGAAGGTGCCGAGCTTTACTTCGTAATCGTTTCGTGTGTCATACAGAATGACCGGGCGGCCCTCATCCAGCCACTGTTTCAGGACTTTTGGCTCCAGGCGTGGCGAGGTGTACTTCGCTGGTTCGATGCCCTCGACGCCGAAGGCGATGATTTCCTGCTTGATGCGCACCAGCATTCGGCGGAACGGCTGTTCCGCGCTCTCGCTGTATTTCGGCTTCAGTCCTGCCAGCCCCGGAATGGCGCGCAGTTCATCCACGAGTGCGTCCACATTCTCCCGCACGCCTGCCACGAACATGTTGATGCCTTCCGTGCTCAGCAAAATCGTGCCCTTCAGGCCCATTTTTTTGCATTGCTCCAGCAGCCGCGCGCGCATCTCCTTCAATCCGGAAAGTTCGGCGAATTGATAGCAGGAGATGTTGGTGATCGTTGCGGTGGCTGGCATGGGCAGGTGAAAAAGCACATGAAAAGGTGGTCTGCGAGTGCAAACCGCACTTGTGGCGCAGGAATGGAACAGTGGGGCGCAATCGAGATCAAGCTTGCCATTTCAGGCCGTTCCCGCTCCATTCCGGGGGTATGAAATCCACGCTCCTTTTCCTTCTTGCCGCCGCCACCCTGCAAGCCGCTGACTGGCCGATCTGGCGCGGCCCCAATCATGACGGTATTTCGAGTGAAAAACTGGCTGGAACTGCGGTCAAAAAAGTCTGGGAAGCGCAGATCGGCATCGGCTTTGCCTCCTTCACCGTGGCGGCCGGTCGTGTTTACACCACGGGGCATGCGGACGGCAAGGACACGGTCTTCTGCTTCGATGCCACGAGTGGCAAAGAAGTATGGAAGCATTCCTATGCCGCCGATCTCGGCGACAAGTATTACGAGGGGGGCACCTCGGCCACGCCGACAATTGAAGACAGCAAGGCGTATCATTTGAGCCGCTGGGGCGATCTGTTTTGTTTCGATGCCGCCACGGGCAAAGTCGTGTGGCAGAAAAACATCCAGAAGGAAACCGAGGCCGACATCCCGGACTGGGGTTTCGCCGGTTCGCCGTTGGTCGCTGGCAAGCTTCTCATTGTGAACGTTGGCAAAGCTGGAACAGCGGTCGAGAAAGCCACGGGGAAAACCGTGTGGACCAGTGACAAGGCCAACTCGGGTTACTGCACGCCGTATCCAATCACATTGAACGGCAAGGCGCAGGTCGTACTGAGTTCTGGCCGCGCCTACAAAGGTGTTGATCCAAGCAACGGCAGCGTGCTTTGGGAGCACACCTGGTCCACCAGCTACGGCGTGAACGCGGCGGATCCGATTCTCTGCGGCACTCAGCTCTTCATCTCCACCGGATACAATAAAGGCTGCGCTTTGCTCGATCTCGCTTCCGCCGAACCTAAGGAGATCTGGCGCAGCCGGGTGATGAAGAATCAATTCAACTCCAGCGTGCTGATCGACGGTCACCTGTATGGCAGCGATGGCGATGCAGACAAATCCGCCAGCCTGAAGTGCATCGACTTCGCCACCGGCGCAGAAAAATGGAGCTCGGCAGACGTCGGTTTCTGCTCGCTGATGGCTGCCGATGGCAAGCTCATCATCCTGACGGCCAAGGGCGAGTTGATCATCGCCAAGGCCAGCGTTGCCAAATTTGAGCCTCTTTCCCGCACCCCAGTGCTCACCGGGCGCTGCTGGAGCGCTCCAGTGTTTGCCAACGGACATGTTTACCTGCGCAACGCCGCTGGTGACATGGTCTGCCTGAGCGTCCAGTAGGCCAGGTGTCAGGGGCATGCATTTTATCAATACAAGCTCACAGACGGTCGATTGGTCAGACTGAGCCGATGGTTGGATGCTCCCCTTGCATGAACAACAGCTCTCACCTCACCCAGGTCATCCCGCTCTGGCTCAAGCTCGCCTACACCGCCTTCATGGTGGTTTTGATTCCCTTCTATTGGTACCATTACGGTCCGACGAACTTTCTCTATTTTTGCGACATCGCCCTTCTCTTCACGCTGGTCGGGATATGGCGGGAAAGTCCGCTGCTCCTTTCACTGCCAGCGGTGGGAATCCTGATGCCCCAGGCATTGTGGTGCGTGGATTTTGCCGGGCATCTCTGCGGATTCCAAATGTCGGGCATGACGGCCTACATGTTTGACGGCACCAAGCCGTTGTTTCTGCGCGGCTTGTCGTTCTTTCATGGCTGGCTGCCCTTCCTGCTGGCCTTTCTCGTGTTCAGGCTGGGCTATGACCAGCGTGCGCTCAAAGGCTGGACGGTTTTGGCCTCGGCCTCCTGCCTAGTGGCGTATTTTTGGCTGCCCAAGGCCGGCGCTGTTCTTTCGGACCCCAATCTGCCGCGCAATGTGAACTACGTTTTCGGCATGGACGACGCGCACCCTCAGACCTGGATGAGCCCAGAACTTTATCTCGTCACATGGCTTGCGCTGCTCATTTTCGTGGTCTTTGTGCCGACGCATTTTGTGCTGAAGAAAATCTGCCCCACGCCCGAACAAGCCGCCGCCAAACGCGCATGAACGTTTCTTCCTCTCCAACTCCTGAATCCAACTGGCAGCGCGGCTTTTGGAGCCTGATGGGCACGCAGTTTCAGGGGGCTTTCTCTGACAACGTGCTCAAGTGGTTGGTCATCTATTTGGTGATCGCGCAGAAGCTGCCGAAGGAGCAGCTCGACGCGCTGGTGTCGGATTCGGGGATGTATTTTGCCATTCCGTTTCTGCTGCTCTCCATGTTTGGCGGCTGGATGGCCGACCGCTTCAGCAAACGGCATGTGATGATCGGCGTGAAGACGATGGAGATCGGCATCATGATCTTCGCCACCTATGCGCTGGCCTCCGGCAGGATGGGGCTGCAGCTCGTGAGCATCTGCCTCATGGGAGTGCACAGCGCTTTCTTCGCGGCATCCAAGTACGGCTCGCTCCCGGAAGTGGTGCCTCCTGCCAAGCTCTCCTGGGCCAATGGAGTTATTGAGATGCTCACCTTCCTGGCGGCAATCTTCGGCACACTGGCCGCTGCGTGGCTGGCGGAGAGCTTCGCGGGCAAACCGGCGTGGTCGGGCGGCATCCTGCTGGCGCTCGCCATGATCGGCTGGTTCATGAGCCTGGGCATCACGCGCGTGCCTGCCGCGAGCCCAGAAAAGCCACTGCGCCTCAACTTCCTCGGTGACTTGTGGCGCGAATTTAAATGGATGCGCACGGATCGTGACCTGTGGCGGGCGAATCTTGGCAACACGGGCTTTTTTTTCATCGCCGTGCTCATCCAGATGAATCTGGTGCTCTATGCGGAGCAGGTGCTGCACATCAAGCCGATGGAAAACAGCGCCTTGCAGGTCGCGCTCGCCGTCGGCATGGCGGCGGGCAGTTTGCTTGCTGGAAAGCTGAGCGGGGATCACGTGGAGTATGGCCTCATCCCGCTTGGGGCCTTCCTCATGGCAAGCATGGGCTTTGCGCTCGGGCTGGCGGACATCTCCAGATCGGCGTTCACCGTCTGTCTCACGCTGCTGGGCATCGGCGGGGGCATGTTCATCGTACCGCTGGCAGCAGTGCTGCAACATCGGCCGCCAGCAGATCGCAAAGGCTCGGTGCAGGGGGCTGCCTCGTGGCTGTCATGGGTGGGCATCAGTGCCGCCGCTTTACTGCAAAAGGAGCTGAACACCCGCCTGGGCTGGACTCCGGGAGACATCTTCTGGTTCTGCGGAGCCAGTGCGGTGGTCGGCGGCATTTATGTGACGATGTCTCGTCCTCAGGCCCTCCCTGCCTTGCTCAAACGCTGGACACATGGCTGAGATCCTCCTGCTTCCATTCGGCAGTGCCGGCGATGTGTTTCCCTTCATCTGGCTGGGGCGGCAGCTCATGGCGCGAGGGCATCGCGTGAGAATGATCACGGCATGTCTGTTTGAAGAGCAGGCGCGCAAAGCCGGCATCGAATTCATTTCTCTGGGGGAAAGAGACGAGTTCGAGGCCATGATCCGAGATCCCCGCATCTGGAAGTCAGGCATCGGCACGAAGGTGGTGTTTGAATTTGCCGCCAAATCCGTCGAGCCCTATCTCGCGGCCATCGAGAGCTGCGGAAAGGTCGATTTGATGCTGGCTCCCGTCACCGCCTTTGCCGGGCGTCTAGCTCGTGAAAAGCATGGCATTCCGCTGATCACCGTGCATCTGCAGCCTGCTGTTTTTTTGAGTGTGCATGAGACGCCGCTGCTGCATCCTATCATGCGTCTCTTCAACAAGCTGCCGGTGTGGTTCAAAAAAGTGATCTTCTCACTGCCGAATCCTGTCGATCTTTTCGCGCTGCCCAAAGTGCGCCGCATCTGCGAAGCGAATGGCGTCAAACCACCGCGCAGTCTGTGGCGTGAGTGGTGGGACTCGCCAGATGGCGTGCTCGCCTTGTTTCCCGCATGGTTTGCACCACCGCAGCCGGACTGGCCGGCCAATCTGCTGCAATGGACTTTTCCGCTGGAAGACCTGGCGACTGAGCAGACGCTGCAACCGGAGTTGCAGGCGTTTCTAGCGAACGGCGAGCGCCCGGTCATCTTCACTCCTGGCAGTGCGAATGTGCAGGCATCACACTTTTTTGCTGTCGCTGCGGAAGCCGTCATGCGCATCGGCTGCCGTGCGGTCTTTGTCACCCGTGAGCCGAAGCAGGTGCCGCCGAATTTTCCTGCGAGCATTCTCACGGTCGAATACGCCCCTTTTAGTACGTTGCTCAAGCATGCGGCAGTGTTTGTTCATCATGGCGGCATCGGCACCCTCTCGCAGGGTTTCGCCGCCAGTGTGCCGCAACTCATCATGGCGATGGCTCATGATCAGCCAGACAACGCGGACCGGCTGGAGCGCCTCGGTGCCGGCATTGGTCTCAGCGTACGGCAGTTCACAGAGGAGCGCGTGACGCAGGAATTAAAACAACTGCTCCAGGATGTTGCGATTCGACAGTCTGCGCTAGGATGCGCGACGAAGCTCAGACTGAAGTCTTCTCCTGATGTGCTTCTGGCATGGATCGAGTCACGCCTGAAGCTCTGCCACCACGTCTCATGAGCCATGTTCTTCTGCTGCCATTTGGCACTTCCGGCAGTGTTTTCCCCTTCATCTGGCTGGGGCGCCAGCTCATTGAGCACGGACATCGTGTGACAATGGTGGCGGCACCAGACTATCATGAAAGTGCCCGGAGTGTGGGGCTTGAGTTCGAACCCGTGGAAAGCAACGAACTGACTGACATGTTCAGCAGCGCCCGGTTCTTGAAAACAGGCCAGGGAACCAAGCTTGCCTTCAGGCATGCAGGAAAGTTGACTTCCCCCACAGTGGAAGCGGTGAACCGACTGGTGTCAGCGGGTGGCAGACCCGATTTGATGCTTGCCCCCATGGTGTCTTTTGGAGCGCGGGTGGCCCGTGAGAAATTCGGCATTCCAATGGTCACGGTGCATTTGTATCCGATGGCGATGATGAGCGCCCATGAAGTGCCTCTGGTGCTGCCTATCATCCACCTTCTGCGCCTGCTGCCTGTGCCAATGAGGAAATGGATCCTTTCCGTGTGGCCGAGCCCGTTTGATGCCCATGCGCTTCCTGATGTGCGGTCCGCATGCCGGAAATTCAGTGTGACACCCCCCAGGAGAATCTGGCGTGAGTGGGATCATTCACCTGACGGAGTGCTTGCCCTGTTTCCCAAATGGTATGCACGTCCTCAGCCCGACTGGCCTGCTGATGTTTTGCAGTGGGATTTCCCATTGGAGGACATGGGGGGAGAACGACCAATGCCTCAAGAGTTGGAGACCTTTCTAGACAGCGGTCCTCCGCCGGTGGTTTTCACACCTGGAACCGGTAACGCTCAGGCACGACACTTTTTCGAGGTCGCATTGGCAACGGTTCAGCGTCTCGGATGCCGTGCGGTGTTTGCCACCATTCATTCGCAGCAGCTGCCTGAGAAACTTCCGGCCACTGTCATCGCGGTCAAATACGCACCCTTTCGGGCTCTGCTGCCGCGGGCCATGGCCTTGGTGCATCCTGGCGGCATCGGCACCCTATCCCAAAGTCTTGCTGCATGTCTGCCACAGGTAGTCGTTCCTCTCGTCAATGATCAGCATGACAACGGCGAGAGGCTGGAACGACTCAGTGCAGGATCAGCTCTTCGAGGAAAGCTGAGTGTCGAGAAACTGCGGAGGCATCTCCAAAGGTGCCTGTCCGAAGCAGGCATGCGCCATGCGGCGGTGAAATGCGCTGATGCCATGAGTCATCCCCAGCCTTCCGCCAAACTTGTGGCGTGGCTTGAGTCGAAGATGCGACCGTCGGCAGCACTATAAAATCATATGGGAAGAATTGTACTTTTACCACACGGCACCGCAGGAGATGTGCTGCCTTATATATTTCTGGGGCGCCACCTGATTGCACGCGGTCATCAGGTGACCATGATCTGGATCGAATCATTTCGCGCTGCTGCCGAGCGGGCCGGTCTGCGATATGTGGCAATGGCGGACGGAGGCTTTGAGGATCTGCTGCGGGACCCTCGGCTTTGGCAGCCGCATGAGGGGCTCAAGCTCGGCTTTGCCTGTGCCGGGCGTTGTGTGGAGCCCTGCCTGACCGCTTTTTTTGAAGACGTCGCGCGTAATGGGATGCCCGGCCTGCTGGTGGCGCCGCATGCCAATTTTGCCGCGCGTCTTCTGCGCGAGAAATTCAGCATTCCGCTGATATCTGTCGTTCTTTATCCCATGGCGTTTGTCAGCGCCCATGAGGTTCCCGGCGGCATTCTCGCCGCGTTCTGGCTCCGCCTGCTGCCAGTTTTTCTGCGCAAATGGATCCTCTCCAATGTGGCTCCATATGACCAATTCGCGATGCCGTATGTGCGAGAAAGCTGCCGAATTCATGGAGTGCCACCTCCGCGAAATTTGCATCGGGCATGGTGGCATTCGCCGGATGGTGCGCTGGCCCTTTTTCCTGCCTGGTATGGACGTCCGCAACCCGACTGGCCCACGAATCATCTGCAATGGGATTTCCCCCTGGAGGATCTCTCTGCGGAAAAGCCGCTGTCACCCGAGCTGTCCACATTTCTTGACGCAGGAGAAAAACCGGTGGTTTTCACACTCGGTACGGGCAATCACCACGCCCGGCAGTTCTTCGCCACGGCCCTGGAGCTTTGTTCCAGGCTTGGCTGTCGCGGCGTGTTTGTGACGCGTGATCTCAGCCAGATCCCCGAAAACCTGCCGGCCTCAGTGATCGCTGTCAGCTACGCACCTTTCAGCGCTTTGCTGCAGATGTCCCGGGTGTTCGTACACCATGGCGGCATCGGTACTCTGGCACAGTGCTTCAAGGCCGGGCTGCCCCAGTTGATTGTTCACATGGCTTTTGACCAGCCGGACAACGCGGAACGTCTGGAGCGCATGGGAGTGGGGCTGGGGATAAGCATTCGAAAATTTGACGTGAAACGCGCCCTGCCGCTGCTGCGGCGCTGTCTTGAGGATGCCGGCATGCGTCAAAGTGCGGCAGACTACACCGGCCGGCTGATGAGAAGCCGCACCTCAGTGGGCACGCTCATGGAATGGATTGAGCATCGAATGCAGCCGTTGCAAACTCTGTAGGTGATGAGCCATCGAATCCTTCTCATGCCCCATGGTACGACGGGCGATGTGCTGCCCTTCATCTGGCTGGGCCGCCAGTTGAAGCAGCGTGGCCATGAAGTGAGCATGCTCTGGGTGGACATGTACTGCGATGCCGCGACGCGTGCAGGGATTGACTTTGTTTCCATCGAGGACGGTGGAGAATTTCAGAGGATGTCGCAGCAGGCATCGTTGTGGTCTGAGGGGGAGTCCATGCGGCAGGGGCATGCTTATTCAGATCGATGCATCGGCCCCTGTCTGACCGCCTATTCGGAGAAAGTGGCGCCGCTCGGCAGACCCGATCTCATCCTCGGTCCAATGATTTCCCTCGCAGCCCGTCTGCTGCGGGAGAAGCATGGGATTCCTTTTGTTTCCACCAACATCCAGCCTGCGCCGTTCATCAGCGCTTATGATCTGCCCGCGGGTCTGCGCGGCGGACGTTTGTTGAGAAAGCTGCCGGTTTTTCTGCGGAAACTGATTCTCGCTGCCGCATCCGGCGACTTTCAATCCATGCCAGTGCTGAGGCAGTGCTGCCTCGATCTGGGTGTGAAGCCGCCTCGCAGTCTGCGGAAAGACTGGTATCATTCACCCGATGGTGTTCTGACGCTCTTCCCGCCCTGGTTCGGAAAACCCCAGCCAGACTGGCCTCCCAACACTTTCCAGTGGGACTTCCCGCTCGAGGATCTGGCTGATGAATCTCCCTTGTCCGGGGACCTCCGTTCTTTTCTCGATACACCCGGTAAAAAGTTGATCTTCGCACTCGGCAGCACCGGTGGGGGCTCAAAGCATGCGGCGGGCTTTTTCAGCGCTGCACTGGAATGCACCTTGCAGCTCGAATGTCAGGCCGTGTTCATCTGCGCTGATCCCACGCTGCTTCCTTACAGTTTGCCTTCATCAGTCTTTGTGTCCGCTTATGTTCCTTATTCCAAGCTGCTCACGCGCATGGACGCTGCTGTGCACGCGGGAGGCATTGGCACCACGGCCCAGTGTTTCGCTGCGGGAGTACCGCAACTCATTGCGCACTCAGCTTTTGACCAGCCGGACAACGCTGAAAGAGTCGAAAGGATTGGCGCCGGATTCGGGCTGGAGATCGCATCGTTCTCCTCCGTGCGAGCCATGCCGCTTCTTCGCCGCTGTCTGACTGACGAGACCGTACGTTCTCGTGCCGCCGAATGCCGGCAGCGTTTTCTTGGGAGACCACCGGTGACCCGTTTATTGGAGTGGCTGGAGAGTCGGGCGCAGCCCATAGTCATGCCATGATTCCGCGCATCATACACCAGCCATGGAAGACCAGAAATTTGCCACCGCTGATGCGCGAATTTCAGGAGTCCTGGTTCAAGCATCACCCCGAATGGGAATATCGACTGTGGACCAACGAGGACAATAAACGTCTGATTCACGAACAATACCCTCAGTATGCGGAAGTCTTCCGACGGTTCACGCCTCCCATTGTCAAAATTGACTTCATCCGCCTCGCTTACATGCATCGTTTCGGGGGGCTTTACACAGACATGGACTTTGAGGCTCTTCGTCCGATCGATCTGCTCCTCGCGGACGGTCGCATCGCCGTTGGTCGTGAAAATGGCGGCATCGGCATTCCCATGTGCGGACGCCCGTTCATCATCAACGCGTTCATCGCCTCACCAGCGGGTCATCCGTTATGGCTGGAGATCATGCAGGCCATGGCCGACCGGTTCCGTCTGCGGCAGCGCTTTGAGCCGCATGCTTTTCACGTCATACGCATGACCATTGAGATTTTTGATGAACTGGTGGGGGCCTACGCTCAGGATCATGACGACATCACCATTCATTCGTTTGCTCCTTTTTATCCAGCTCCTCCATCGGTGCGCTTTAGGGACGAGCGCCGTGAGCTAGCTGGGAAACTGAACTCTTATGCGATTCATCACTACGCCAATACCTGGGTGGGATGGCACATACGTTTGATCAATGCAGTCGAAATCGTCAAACAGCTTTGGAAGCGCAGCCGGCGCTCCCGCAATGGATCTCCCTGATCAGACTCTGCCTGACCGCCGCTTTGGCCTCCTGCAGGAGACGGCGCGCATCGGCGTGTATGATTAACTTCCTGCGAATCTGATTCATTGGCGATGAAGTGAAGCCTCCGGGTATGCTGGTTGACGCGCTGTTGCCACCCGTCCTGGGTGCAGTTCGCCGGTCAGAGCGTCGTGCTCATACGGCTGCGTCGGATGCGGCCGGAGATCGAGCGTCCGGTCCGCATGGGGCCAGGCTTCTGCCGCCGTCGCTGGCCGTTTTCGGTGGGCAAAAGACACTTGATTTGGAGACGCCATGTGGGTGAATCGCCGCATGACACGAATCCTCTCCTGCCTGCTGTTGCTCACGGCCTTTCTTCATGCCGATGAGTTTGATCCCAAGGACAACACCATTGTCCTCGGCAAGCGCGTGGGCCTGATCAAACCGGGCATGTCCGCCACCGACATCGAGCGTGCCTATGGGAAGGACAACCTCAAGCTGCAGAAGATACCAGGTGCGGAGGGCGAAGAGATAGAAGGGGCGAAACTCTTTGCGGATACGGATCGCGAGCTGGAGATCGTCTGGGATCCCGACAACGAGAAGAAGAAGGTCGTGTTCGACATCCGCGTCATGGGCAAGGCCTGGAAATTTGAAAACGGCCTCAAGTCTGGCATGACCGTTGAAGAGGTCGAGAAGATCAACGGCAAGCCCTTCAAGATCGCTGGATTTGAATGGGACTACGGTGGTTACGCCAACTTTGAAGGCGGCAAACTGGAGGGGAAGGTGAGCATTCGCTTCAGCCCCACCACGGAAAATGTTCCGGAGTATCTCATGGGCGACAAGCAACTCTCCTCCGCCGACAAGAAACTGCGAGCCGCCAAGCCTCTCGTTGACGAAGGCATCTCGGTGTTCATGCGGTGAGCGGATACACTGCCACATCGACGCCTGACGAGCCAATGGTGTGATCCGGCGGGCGTTGCGGGTCGGTGAATCCGGCCTGGAGGAGCGGATTCACATCCCATGCTTCCAGACTTGCTCCTGCAAGCGGGTAAGGCGTGTGATGCACCTGCCCACAGCGGATGCCGCGTGGCGTCTGTGAGAAGAGCAGGTAGCGCTCGGCGAGGAAAAAGGCGAGCGAACCCGGCTCTGCGAGCTGAGATTCTGCGGAGATTCGATAGCGAAAATGGGACTCGGCCAGTGCGCCACTTCGCTGACAGCGGTACTCGATGCAGCCATTTCTGAACTGCGCACTCATGCGGGCGTTCTGATAGGGCAGATGGAAGAAGGTGCGTGCCGTCCAGACCGCGAGCCGCTGATTGCAATCCAGCGAGTAAAACCACACACCGGGCCGGCCCTGCGCATCATGCACGTAGGTGCGCACATTGAGTTCGAGGAAATCGCTGATGCCGGGCACCGGCGGGCAGAAGCGCGGACGAATGCCGCGCATATAAAACGGCACGATGGCGAGCCAAGCGTCGCCTTGAAACGTGTCCACGAACAAACCGGGCGGCAGAGTGCGCTGAATCTCCGCGGCATCCCAGCGCCAGTGAAGGAAAAGCAGGCTCTCCCAGCGCTGATGCATCACATGCGCACGCGCAGGACGATCACGGAAGGTGAGACGGGATTCGAGCGTGGGTGTGACTGGCATGCCGGGATGATACGCTTGAATTCGCACCCATGCGCCGCTCGGATTCGTTCATCATTTATGCGCTATCGATCTTTGAGCCTCGGCTTCCTGCTGCTTTCCCTGCTCAGCCACAGTTCCTGCACCTCCATGAAACCCGCTCCTCTGCAAACTGTGCCTCAGGTCGATCTGAAACGCTATGTGGGCGACTGGTTCGTCTTTGCGAACATTCCGTATTCCCTGGAAAAGGGCAAGGTGGGTACGCTGGATCGCTACGCGTTGCGCCCGGATGGCAAAATGGACAACATCTTCCTGTTCCGGCGCGGCAGCCTTGATGCGCCGTTGGAGCAGTGGAAGGGGGTGGCCTGGGTTCACAACAAGACCACCAACGCCGAGTGGCGCGTGCAGTTTGTCTGGCCGCTGCGGGTACCGTACCTCATCATCGACCTCGACCCCGACTACCAGTGGAGCGTGATTGGCTATCCCAATCGCAAACTGGCCTGGGTGCTCAGCCGGAAGCCGGTGCTCGATGAAGCCACTTATCGCAGCATTCTGGAGAGCATGGCGAAGCAGGGCTACGACACGCGCCTGCTGGCCAAGGTGCCGCAGAAGTCCGAATAAAAAAAGAGGCAGGACTTTCGCCCTGCCTCTTTGGTAAGGATTCGATCAAGCAAACAGCTTCGTCACCGGCTTGGCCTTCACCAGTTCACGTGGCTGGTTGAGATGATTGTAAACAATCGTCTCGGGGTCGATGCCGACGGCGTGGTAGATGGTGGCGAGAAGCTCGGTCGGATGCACGGCGTCTTCGGCCGGGGCTGAGCCCGTGGCGTCTGATTTTCCGTGGACGTAGCCGCGCTTGATGCCAGCACCACCGACGATGGCGGTGTAGCAGTAAGGCCAGTGGTCACGACCGTCGGCGCTGTTGCCGTTGCCGCTGGTGGAAACACCTTTTTCCGGACTGCGGCCGAATTCACCAAGGGCGACGACGATGGTTTCATCGAGCAGGCCGCTGGCATCCAGATCGTCAAACAAGGCGCTGAGGCCCTGGTCCAGCATGGGGCCGGACTTGGTCTTCATACGCTCGGTGAGACCGACGTGGTGGTCCCAGGAATGGTTGTCGGAGTTCGCGACCTTGGGCCAGATGACTTCGACGACACGCGTGCCAGCTTCGAGCAGGCGGCGGGCAAGCAGGCAGCTTTGCCCAAAGGTGTTGCGGCCATAGCGATCACGCAGTTTTTCAGGCTCACGGTCCAGGGCGAAGGCGTCGCGCGCACGGCCGCTGGAGATGAGGTTCAGGGCCTGGCTGTAGTAGCTGTCCAGGCTCATGTCCTTCACGGCAGCTTCGATCTGCGGCATCTGGTCATTGATGGCATCACGCAGCTTGGCACGGCGCTCAAGGCGCACACTGAAGAGGTCGGGGCGCAGCTGAAGATCGTCGATCTTGATGCGGTCCATCTTGCCCATGTCGAGGTCATCGCCATCGGGGAAGAGCGTGTAGGGCTCATAGGCCTTGCCGAGGAAACCCGCACCGCCGCCTTTGCCCACGACGTTGGATTCCTGCAATGGGCGCGGCAATTGCACGAAGGGAAGCATCGGCTCCTGCAGCGGCTTGAGGCGCACGATGTTGCTGCCGAAATTCGGGAAGTCTTTGGCGTTCGGTGGCTCAAGCTGGCCGGAAGGGCTGACCTTGTCGGTCGTGTAGCCGGTCATGATCTGATAGATCGCCGCCGTGTGGTTGAACAGACCATTCGGCGTGTAGCTCATCGAATTGATCATGGTGAACTTGTCGTTCACCTTCGCGAGTCCCGGTAGGATCTCAGTGAAGTGCTTGCCGGGAACCTTCGTCGGGATCGTTTTGAAAGCGCTGCGCACCTTGTCCGGCACATTTTCCTTGGGGTCCCACAGGTCCAGATGGCTGGGGCCGCCCTGCAGATAAATCATGAGAACATGCTTGGCCTTGCCCCATCCCGCGCGGCCTGCGTTCGGAGAGGCTGCCGCCATGGCCTGGCCACGGAGCACATTGTTGAGCGTGAGGCCCATCATGGATCCGCCGCCCACGCGAAGAATGTCACGCCGCGAGAAGCCGAGGTTTTGATCGCAAAGGTCTTTACCGGGAACGCCTGGGATGCGGAACATGGTGTGCTAGGGGTTGAGATGGAAGGTCAATATCGTGGGCATGTACGACAAGGAAAGATTGATCTTGCCATTTTGGGGGCAGATCGTCGAGGCTGGGCAGGAAACTCCATGCCCCGGGCGCGAATACTGCTCAAGTACAGGCGTCGGCTCTCAAAGCTGTGAAATTCAGCTTATTGGGGATCTGGGTGAGGAATGAGGGGCTCATTTCCTGTTCTGAACGTATTACGCCTCAGCGGGAGCATCGACATGCCAACAATTTGATCGGCCAATGAAGATGTGTTTGTGCCACTACTGCTGCTCTTCGGCAACGGGCGGTCACCGCCTGCTCCCGATTCGCCACCAAGTGAGGCATACGATGAGCCGGAGTACTGTGGTGCGACTGAGCCGGCGGCATTTCCAGGCTGGCTGTTCGTCAAAGACGTTGGAGCGAATCCCGGCGCTCCAGGGTTTGGGGTGAGGCCACGAACAAGGGACTGCTGCTGTGGTGCTGTTGGCTGTCCTGGTTGCTGCTGCATGAGTTGCTGCCTGATTTGCAGCGTGGCAGTCTCTGCTCGGGCGCCTGCGGCGGCGGCCAGCTGCATCAAGTAACCGTTGTCATAATGCACCTCGCAGAGTTCGGCACCCATCGCGATACGAACGACCGTATCTTTGCGACTAAGTCCGACACTTGCTTCTTTGAGCTCGATTCCATGGGCGTTTGACTTTCCAGCTTTGAGCAGGAACCGCTCATGGGTCTTGACGTTCACGATTGTGACCGTCGGATCACGCCTTTCACCGTAGATGGAGGCAATGACAAGATCTTTGGCAAAAGAAGCCTGCTGCACCAGAGCAGGAGCCGTTTTAAGTGTGAATGGATTTTTGTTCCACCCTGCCTCGTAGCGCTCTATTGCGTAGGCCTTCGGGGGAAGGAACGCTGAGTACTCTTGCTCCTGCGCCCAGGTCAGACTGCCTGCGAGAGTGATAACAAGCGGGAGCAACCTGATGAAACAATGAACTCCCAACGCACGTGCGCACTTTCCGTATTGAAGCGGCTCCTGGCTTGACGGTTTTAAATGAGGAAAGTTCAATGTGGTCAAATCCCACGAATTGTCTGCCGCTGCTTTGCCTCGCGGATATGATGCACTCACGAAGTCTAAATGAATTTGATTGGGCTGATTGGCAAGTGACAGAAAGTTAACAATGAAGTTACATCAACTTATAAAAATGAGTTGTCTTGAAGTAGAAGAACTTAGTCTGAAGTTATAGCGATCTATGCCAAATTCGGGTAATAGATTGCAACGATTACGACTCATCAACGAAAGCGTTTAATTAGTTCGTTTGCCGGGCCAGCAGCTGGATGCTGAAATCGTGACCCATGAACTTGAAGTCGCTATCGTTTGTTTTGCCAGTGATCCTCCTGACCGGATTAGGGTTGCTCATGCTGGCTGGCAAAGACGTTGCGGCGGTGGCGCACAACCGTGATTCGGACGCCGCTTCTACAGCGGATGCGCCTCCTGTCGTGCCGTATGAAGACTCTTCGAGCGTCGCCTTGAAGTTTGAAGAGATTTTTGTGATGCCCGCTGGACCGAAAGGGCTGGAATACACCACCAAAGCCAGGGCGCTTGCTGGCAAACGTGTGGCTCTCACGGGGTTCATGCTGCGCAACGACAACATCGACCCTGCTATTTTTTTCTTCTGTGAAACACAGCGCGCTTACAATGAACGCGAAGAAGGACTCGCGGACAGCCTGCCGCCCAGCATGGTTCAGGTCATCCTGCCGGTGAAAAAGAACAGCGCACCTGCATGGCGGCAGGAGAAATTGACTCTTTACGGTACGCTGGAACTCGGACCAAGGCAGGAGCAGAGCGGACGCGTCTCCCACGTGCGCCTCCACTGCGATGTGGTCACGGATGCCGCCACTGGGGTCCCGCTAGAGCTTCGAAAACCAGTCGCGCTGCAACTCGGCAGGGCCATTCCGATCCCGAGCGATCTGGGCTCACTGCCATCCTCGACCACCCCCCCCCCTTTCTTCAACCCACGAAGAAACAGCAACAGCACCACCCACCATCCCGACAAACTATGAAGTTACAAAACTCAGGCAAATTAATTGCCGCCATCACCGGGCTTTTCGCCCTTGGCAACGCCTTCGCTGCCCCCACCGTGACACGCCTCAATCCCCCCAGCGCGCTGTTCACCTACGCCGATGCCACCCCCCCCTACATCTCGCGCTTTCTTCCCGCACAGCGTTTCGACCTCCAGGCCACCATCCAGGCGGATGCAGGCAAGACGATCACCAGCGTCGTTTTCAAGGTCAACGGCTCCCCTGTGACAGCAGCCGTCGGCGCGTCCGCCATCACCTCCATCGGTGGTGACAAGTTTAGCGCAACGATTCGTGGATACTCCAACTCAACAGCTGGTGTGAAAACACTCGTAGTCGAGGCCACTCAGAGCGATAGCTTGGTCGCAACCGGCACGGGCAACTTCGAAATCGCCAGCATCACGCTCAATGCTGGTCGCAAGGCGAAGAACATTATCTGGCTCATCGGTGACGGCACTGGCATCGCCCACCGCACGGCAGCCCGCATCGTCTCCAAGGGCGCCTCTCTTGGCAAGTCGAACGACCCCCTCGCCATGGACACGCTGCCGGTCACCGGCATCGTGACCACCCACTCCCTGAACTCCATTGTGACGGACTCCGCACCTGGTGCTCATTGCTATTCCACGGGCAACAAGGCCAACAATGGCCAGGAAGGCGTGTTTCCTGATGACACCACTGACAAGTGGGACAATCCTCGCATCGAGCACATGGGCAGCTACCTCGCCCGCACTCAGGGAAAATGGCTCGGCATCGTGACCACGGCTGACGTGGAAGACGCCACACCAGCCGCCTTCGCGGTCTCCACTCAGGACCGCGGCGCCGGTACCGGCATCTGTGACATGTATCTCGACGAAGCAGTCCTCAATCACAACCTCCGCGTCCTGATGGGTGGTGGCCGCAAGTGGTTCCTGCCTCTCGATGGCAGCGCAGGTGCCGGCAGCGGACGTGTCAATAGCTCCACGGCAACTGGTGGCGATTACGTCGTTCCTGCGGATGTGCAGGCAGGCTGGAGTGTCCCTGCCGGTTCTGTGGATCCTAATCGCAACCTGATCGCCGACTTCCAGACCGCAGGCTTCTACTACGCCCCTGACCTCGCAGGCCTCAACGCCATGACCGGCAGCGAAACCAAGCTTCTCGGCCTCTTCAACTCCGGCCACATGGACGTCAGCTACGACAAAATCGCTTACCGACGCTCTTCAACGGTCGCCTCAGGAAGCCTCATCGCCACCTACCCCAATCAACCGCTGCTGGAAGAGATGACCGACAAGGCCCTCACGGTGCTCAGCAAAAACGCCAACGGTTTCGTCATGATGATTGAAGGTGCCTCCATCGACAAGCAGGCGCATAACATGGACACTGAGCGCTGGGTGCATGACGCCATCGAGTTCGACAAGGCCGTTGCCAAGTGCATCGCCTTCCAGGCTAGCAATCCTGACACGCTCATCATCGTCACTGCTGACCATGAGTGCGCCGGCATCAATATCATCGGTGGCAGCACCGTCACCGACGCCGCTCTGCAAGGCACGGCCGTCGGCAGCCTCAAAGGCATCGTCGGCACCTATGACAACGCCAAGTTCCCCGCCTACACGATCGCTGGTGACGGCTACCCGACCACGATGGACGTAGACTACCGCATGATCATCGGTTACGCCGGTAACTCCGACCGTTACGAAACTTGGCGCTCCAGCCCCAGCTATAACGTGTCTCCCCAGGCACGCAACACCACCACCGGCTACTTGGTCACCGGTCAGCAGCCCGGCACCGGCGTGCAAAGCGCCGTCCACACCGCCTCCGACATCCCGCTCTCTGCAGGTGGTCGTGGCGCGGCAGCCTTCACCGGTGTTTTTGACAACACCGATGCCTTTTTCAAGGCAATGCAGGCCGCGATCGGTGGTTCGAAGTAGTCCATGGATAACCAGTCATTCCCATGAAAAAACTATTTTCTATCGTTGCCCTGGCCGCCATGTGCGCCAGCTCGCAGGCGGCGACCGTGTTGAGCTATTCCTTTACCAATGACGCCACCCCTTCGGTTTCCGGTGGCTCCTTGGTCGGGACAGTCTCGGCGGCCTACGCCTACATTGAGACGGTCGATGCGAACGGCGACCCG
This sequence comes from Verrucomicrobiota bacterium, assembly GCA_026397715.1. Taxonomy (GTDB): domain Bacteria; phylum Verrucomicrobiota; class Verrucomicrobiia; order Verrucomicrobiales; family Verrucomicrobiaceae; genus Prosthecobacter. The sequence goes on along the minus strand of JAPLUN010000270.1, from coordinate 7,883 downwards.
TTGTCGGTGCCCAGCTTCCGTCCTGACTTGACCGCGCCCGCGATCGCAGTCGGAGTTCCCTCCGCCCGCGGCTATGGCGCTCCAATCTCTGGCAATGCTCTGGACGCAGTGGATCAGGCTGTGTTGTTCAGCTTCTCGGCTCCGCAGGACATCTCGGCTTTCGCCGTGACTCTGGACAACAGCACCCTCGGCACGCCTTTCGGTACCAATGTGGAGTTCTACAACTCTCAGGACGCGCTATTGTACAGCATCCTGGTGGATCAGACCGTGTCCGGCTTCTCCGTGAACCAGGCGCTTTCACTCACGGGTGTCGCGGCGTCCGCCGTGCCGGAGCCTTCACGAGTTCTGCTCATGGGGCTGTTCGCTGGCGTGGCGGTGTTCCGCCGCCGCCGGGCTTGATTGATCTGTCACTACGGAATGACCCGGCGGAGCTCGCTCTGCCGGGTCATTTCATGTCCAGGCGGGACTGATGTGACAATAATTTCGCACCTTTCCGCAGGCCGCCTGCCGATCTCATTGCGGCAAGGGTCATGGAGAGCCGTGTGGAGCCTGGCTCGGAGGGCGAAGAGCGCATCCGCTGCTTCGGGCCTTGTGCTCCTACCGGCTGTGTCAGTCGCAGCCGTCGCACACGGTGTTGCGGGGCAGGACACTGTCGATGGAGATTTTCATGTCGGCTGGCACATGCCTGGGGCGGGGATCATGCTGCATCCCTCTTCCGGCGGCGAAACGGATGCCAGAGCTGCCCCAGGTAATGTTTCGAAATCGGCTCGTGAATGCCGAAGGCCTCCGGTTCGTGGTCAGGGCAGCGGTAAGTGCCAAAGAGGATGTCCATCAGCGGCGAAATGTTCGCGTAGTTCCCTGCGTCGCGCGCCTTGTCGTGGTGCCAGTGGTGCAACGCGGGCGCGCCGAGGATCATGCCCAGCGGGCCAATGGGCAGTCGAACATTCGAATGAATGAAGATGGCCCACAGGCCACGAAAAGCGAGGAACCCGGCAAGCGTCTCCAGCGGAAAACCGAGGATAAACGCAGGCAGGTTGATGATGCCCACGGTGTAGATCGTATCCAGCGGATGCTCTCGGTGCGCCGCCAGCCAGTCCAGATGCTCCGCGCTATGATGGATGGAATGAAAGCGCCAAAGGAATGGAACCGTGTGCTGAAGTCGGTGCGCCCAGTAGATGAGGAAGTCGCTCAGCACGATCATCTCAAGGGCTTGCAACCACCACGACTGTGCCGCCACACGCGCCCGAAAATGCGCGGGTACGATGCCGTCCAGCCATCCGCGAAAATGATTCAGCACCCAGAACACCAGCCCGGTCCATAGCAGGTATTGCCCCAGCAGAAAACACAGATCCATCCAAAACGCTGGACGAAAAAACCTCTGTCCCTCACGCGCCGGGAACAATTTTTCCAGCGGTCGGAAGAGCACCACGAGGAAGAGCAGGCTCAGGCTGGTGGAGACGATGAGGGCGGGGAGGTTCATGGTTTTGCATCCGTCTTTGAAGTCGAAAAAACCGGGCGGGTAAGCGCCTTGGAACTCGGCAGCATGAATTCCTTCCTGGCTTCCTGCTCCACCGTCCGGCTTTTGGTTTGAGCATAGATCACATAGCCCGCCAGCAGCGCGAGCGACAACACCAGCACTCCTATGCGGATGAATTTGGCAGGAGTGCTCATGGTTACAGAGAAGGCCTCAGCAGTGGTTCATTCTGCCAGAGCCGAAAGTCCTGAGGAAGCGGCTGATGGGTTGGCTCGTCGATGGTCAAAGGCATGAGAAGCCGGAACAAAGGCCAGAGAAAGTCGCTTACCGGGCCTTTGAGCGGTTTTTTGTCGATGCACGAACTCGAATAGACGGGATTTTTTTCATATCGTCTGGCCTCGGCTATTTTCGCCGGCGCGATGATGCTTTCGCTCTCGTTGAAGTGCCTGCCATTATCCGCCAGGATGCGCCGAATGTTTTGCGGATCTTCCATCGAATTGCGCGGCCTGTTCAAAAAAGGTTCAACCGGCATCCCCTTGTCACCGACCAGTACAAGAGCCGATTCCATTCTGTCTCCTTCAAAAGGGGGCTCAGTAACCAACGTCTCCGCATCTTCGGGCAGCAAGGTTGTCAGGACCTCACGCGGGGATATGCGGGACGGATCAGGGGTGAACACCTGCGCCGATTTTGAGCCAGCCATGAGTATCTGCCGCCTCGACCGCCGGTCTTCCGCCACTGAGCGGAAATATCTAAACGCGAATTTTTTCGGCGTCAGCATCCGGCTGCTGCTGCTCGCGCCAAAGCCACGATCATTGAGAATCCGTGAAATCATCGCTGGCTCCCACACGAGATCGGTGGGCCGGGCCAGGGGCGATGAAGGAACCGATTCTTCCGCGATTGCTGGCTGTAGCCAATGATCATGGGAGTGGAACGCAGCCAGCCTAGCAATGGGATCACCTGCGGCAGCGGGGATTTTCGGCTGCGGAAGCTCCGGGGTTTCTGCCGCCGGAGGCGCTGAAACCTGGGCCGCCTGCTGTGAATACACCACATACCAGCTCAGCAGAGTGAGCGAGAATATCAGCACCGCGACACGTGCGATTTTGGAGCCGAAGCTCATGGCTTTACGGTTGGCTTGCTCGTCTGCAAAGCGCCCGAGGTGATCGCGGTGCCACCGTTGTACGATTTGCTCCCGGACATGATTAACGTGCCGCTCTTGGAGCCGGGCATGATGGCCGGATTGGCCTGCTTTTGGGCGAACCAAGCGCAGCCGATGAGCAGCCCCAGTGAAGAGCAGACGGCGGCACAACGCAGGAAGAAACGAGCACGGGGCGATTTCATGCCCTGAATGCTACCCGGATGAGTAGATCAGTGTCGAGATCGAATTTCTGGAGCAGCCGCTCTCAATCCTCAAACATGAACTCGTTGCTCATGATGAGCACTTGCGCGAGCTGGCTGAGGGAGCTCTGGGGCCGGGCGCGGCCGATGGGCCAGCGGCTGGCGTCGCAGAAATCGGTTTTGGAATTGGTGAGCACTTCGCCGGTGTCGGCGCGGGTGATGGTGGGCTGCCAGTCGAAGCTGTCGCTATCGGTGCCGCCTTCGTTGTGAACGATGAAGCAGAGGGTGTCGCCGCGTTTCACATCGGTGGTGAGCTGGACGGGGACTTTTTTGTTCTGCGGGTTGCAAAGCTGCTCGGCCAGGATGCCGGTGCGCTCATTGTAAATCCAGGCGCGGACGCCATCGCCACGATCACTGCTGCGGGTCAAAACGCTGTCGATGGAGATCTTCATATCGGTCGGTACATGCCAGCGGGCGGTGACGATGTATTCGCTGGGTGCGGCGTGGCCGCCGTAGTTGGCCCAAAAGACATGACCCCATTTAGGATCGGGGATCTTGGGGCCGGGGCTCCAGAGTTTCTGCCCGCCACCGCCACGATCCGTCAGCTGCGTGAAGGCTTGGAACTCGGTGAAGGATGGCTTGCCTTCGGGAGTGCGTGCAAACTTCATCGTGCCGTAGCTCCAGCGGAAAGGCTTCTCTGCGTTGAGCGCGGTGGCATCGGCGGCGAAGCGCTGGGCCAGTTCGACTTCATCGGGCTTCGGATCGCGGGCGAGCACGCGGCGGTACATCGCGCGGATGGCTTCGGAGTCGAGCGTGGTGCCTGCGAGCGGCGTGGCTTTGGCGATGGCATCGGCACGGGCACGCATGAAGGGGCTGTTCATGAGGAACAGAGCCTGCTGCGGCACGGTGGTGTTGAAACGCTGCGGGCTGTGGCCGTCGGGATTGGCGAAGTCAAACATCGCCGGCACGCTGGCCTGATCGTAGCGGTCCACTTTGAGGTAAACGGTGCGCAGGGTGTCGGCATCCTTCGCGTTCAGTTCCACGGCGCGGCCACCGTGCTTGCTGGTGTCGAGTTCGCCGGTGGCGGACAGGATCGCGTCACGCATGGTCTCATAATCGAGGCGCTGGCGGTTGAAGCGGCTGAGCAGATCGTTCTCGGCATCCTTGGTGGCTTTTTCCGGCGTGGCATGGCTGCTCTGCTGGAAGGTGCGGGAGGTAAGGATGAGCGTGTGCAGCTTCATCAAGCTCCACCCAGTTTCCATGAAGGTGGCGGCGAGGTAGTCGAGCAGATCTGCCTGCATAGGCTTCGCGGTTTGCACACCGAAGTCGCTGGTCTGAGAGACGAGCGGCTTGCCGAAATGCTGCAGCCACACGCGGTTCACAATGACGCGCGCGGTGAGCGGATTGTCCTTGCTGGCGATGTGTTTCGCCAGATCCAGACGTCCGCTGCCGTCGGTAAATTTTTCACCGCCGAACATCGTGAGCCAAGCGCGCGGTGCGGGATCGCCCTGCCGTGCTGGATTGCCGCGGATATAGACGCGCACGTCCTGCGGCTTTGGTTTGTCCACCATCACCATGGCCCGTGGCGGTGCTCCGGGATGGGTGCTGTCGAGCTTCGTGCGCTCGTTATTGAGGCGCACCACGGTCTCGCTGTCCTTGCGGGTGAAGAACGTGTTGGCGCCTTCCACCGGCACTGACATGGGCGAAAGCTTGTCCTGCATGAGCTGACGCATCGGCTCCACCTTGCTGTCCAGAATGATGCGTGCGTAGGCCAGGGCGACATCCTTCATGGACTTCGGCGGCGTCTGTGTGAAGGCGGCGGCGATCTCCGGTGTGCAGCCGCTTTCCGGCTTGGCCAGCTCTTGCGCAATGGCGGCTGATTTTGCGGCAAACTCCGCCTCAGGAAGTTTGGCGTAGCGATTCCAGGCAACCATCGTTGCGTGCGGCTTTGCGCTCAAAGCGTAGCGATTCAGGAAATCGCGCCATTGGCTGGCCACGCGGTCACGCAGCTTGACCTGGCCAGCCTTGCCTTTGAAAACGGTGGTATCTTTAATGTCCACCGTGTCCTGAGCGAATGCGAGGTATTCGGCCAGGCGCTCCGGCTTGCGGAATTCGTCATACACGGTGCGCTTGTAGTCGAGCTCCTTCTTCGCGATCTCGGCCGCCTTGGCATCGTAGTCCTGGCCCTCCTTCTCGTTCGCCGCCTTGCCGATGATGGGCATTACGGTGTCGTCCGGCTCGTCGCTGCTGTTCAGGATGCTGTACATCGCATAGTAATCACGGCTCGGGATCGGATCGAATTTGTGATCGTGGCAGCGTGCGCAGGCAACCGTGAGGCCGAGGAGACCGCGTCCGATGACATCGATGCGGTCATCGGTGATGAGCAGGCGGTCATTGATGAAGCGCTCGCCGACGTTGTAGAAGCCCAGCGCCGCGAGGTTCGGCGAGTTCGGTGTGGCTGTGGTCATGCGATCCGCCGCGAGCTGATAGCTCACAAACTGGTCGTAGGGCATGTCATCGTTCAGGGCCTTCACGATCCAGTCGCGATACGTGTAGGCGAAGGGATAGAAGTTGCTGCGGCCAGCCACCTGATAGCCGTTCGTGTCGGCATAGCGCACCACATCGAGCCAGAATCGCGCCCAGCGCTCGCCATAGGAAGGCTGTGCGAGGAGCTGCGGGATCAGCGTCTGCGGAGTGGGATTCTTCTGCAACTCGTCAAAAGTCGGCGGCAATCCGGTGAGCGTGAGGTGGATGCGGCGCGTCAGCGTGGCAGGATCGGCAGGCGCGGCGAAATCGAGTCCGGCTGCCTTGAGTTTGGCACCGACGAAGGCGTCGATCGGGTTGCCGGCGAAACCAGCGGGCAGGGCGGGCTTTTGCACCGGCTTGTAGGCCCAGTGCTGCATCGGGTCGGCTTTGGCATGCTCAGCCACAGCGGCTTCTACAGGCCATGGCAGGCCCATGCTGATCCATTTTTCAATGGCGGCGATCTGGGGTGCCGGCAGCTTGTCACCTTTCTTGGGCATCGCCTCGACACCTGCGACGTGGTTGATGGCCTTGATCAGCTTGCTGGCGCTCGGGTTGCCGGGTTCCACAACCTTGCCGTAATCGCTGCCGTGAATGATCGCCGCCCGCGAGTCGAGACGCAGGCCGTTTTGATGCTTGTGCGCGCCATGGCACTCGTAACAGCGCTCCGCGAGCACGGGGCGGATGGTTTTCTCGAAGAACTCGATCTGGTCAGGCGGAAAGGACTCGGCAGCCGAGGCAAGAGAACTTGCGACGGCAAGGCCGCCCAAAACGAGAGAGGGAAACTGGAAACGCAGGGTCATGTGGGGGGGCGACAAGGGGATTCTACATCACTTCCTGTCAAAAACCAAACGCGCAGCGAACGTGCCACCTTGCAGGCGGTAAAACGCGGTTTTTGTCACTTGTCAGACCTGATTTGGCCTGAGAAAGCCATCCGGCCCGCTTCTATTCAGTCCACGCCTTGCGAACTGAGTCCGGGCGTGCGCGTTTCAGCCCGATGCCGTGAAACTGTCTGTTAGGCCGTCCGAACGCAAAACGAACAAAAAGAACCACGAAGGGCAGGGCAAACGCCACACCAATTAGCAGATACTCCAGCGAATCTCCCCCAGACACCCAGCTTGCAAACTGGTTAATCACCCGTCCAATGAAGTACCAAGCAAGCACAAAGCTGCTCAAGGTGCCGAGTAGATACCCGCTCCATCCGGGCTTTCTACGCAACATAAAGACCGGTGCGGCCAGGAGGAGGGAAGATGCAACCGTGTAGAGAGGATAATCTGCAAAGACTGCCAGTGCCGCTGAAAGCCCAGATTCCTTGAGGATTTGGTAGTCTGCCCAGCCGATGACACCTGCTAGAATCATGCTCATGGCGATCATCCACTTGGAGGAGGCCGGACGGCGAATGTCGAGATTCGCCGTCACGAGTTCGATTTGTGGTGGGGAATAAGGATTGATCGGCTCGATCATGGCCTGGTGCATTTGTATTACCCTTGCACAGTATTCGCCTTGAGCACCCGCAGCATGTTGCCGCCAATGACCTGCCGGATGGCCTCGTCGCTGTGGCGGCGCATGATCATACCGAGGGTGAAAAGCGGCCAGTTGGACCAGGCGACGCTCTGCTCTGCCTCGATGCTCGTCACATAGTCGTCCTTGGGCCAGAGGTGCTCCCATTTGTCGGCACTGCCGCCGGGGGCTTTGAGCAGCTTGGCCCGCTCCTCCTTGTCAAAACGGGAGGTGTAGGCCACGTCGCAGCCGATGGCCGCATGCTTGGCCCCGAATTTCTTGATGAGATGGTCGAGGTGATCCAGCAGGGCGGTGATGTCTCCTTTACCGCCGAGGAAACGCGGGATGCAGCAGATGCCGACGAGGCCGTCAGTGTCACAGATGGCCTTGATGGTGTCGTCCGGCTTGCCGCGGAAATGTTCGTAAACGCCGCAGCAGGTCGTGTGGCTGGCCACCATAGGTTTGGTGCTGGCTTTGGCCGCGTCGTAGGCGGTTTTCCAGCCGCTGTGCGCCACATCGGCGATGACACCGATCTTGTTCATCTCTGCGATGGCTGCGTGGCCGAAATCGCTCAGGCCGCCATCGTGGGGCTCTCCAGCACCATCTCCCAGCGGATTGCGCCGGTTGTAGGTCACGTGCATCATGCGGGTGCCGAGTTCGTGGAAGATGCGTACAAAGCGCAGCTCATCGCGCACGCTTTCCCAGTCCTGCATCAGTGGCACCCCGTTCGTGGTGAAGCATAAGCCGACATTCCCGGCCTGCTTGAGAGCCATGATCTCATCCGCCGTCACGACTTTGGACAGCGTGGGTTTCAGCAAATCGGTCGCCTTGGTGAAATGCGCGAGGCGCTTGATCAGCCGCAGTGGGTCGCTGCCTTCCTCGCCGGTATTTTGGAAAATGCAGGTCACGCCGGCTGCGTGGAAGGCATCGAGGAATTCCTTGCGCTCGCGTTCATTCGTCGCGTTGCGGTTCATGGACATGGACTCGCGCAGGTCATTGATCTCGGCGGCGCTCATGCCGGATTTGATCGCCTCGTTCATCGCCTCCGCAT
>JAPLUN010000403.1 GCA_026397715.1 Verrucomicrobiota bacterium | reverse complement strand
GCTCGACAAGGAAGGACCTGAAGTACCCGGGCTGACGCTGGCGGGCCTGGGATTTACGGCTGACGAACTGGAGGAGGATGTGCAGACGCACCTGTTCCGCAATGGGCAGCCGATGAAGCTGAAAACGATGCTGGCGGAATTGCAGCGCAATTATTGCGGCAAGACGGGCTTTGAGTTCATGCACATTCACCACCCTGAAGTGCGTGCGTGGCTGCTGGACCGGATTGAAGGCCGTAATCTGGATGCCAAGCCGGTAGCTCAGGATCAGATCAACGCATTGCGCTGGTTGCTGGAGGCTGAATCGTTTGAGCGCTTCCTGCATCGTCGTTTCGTGGGTCAGAAGCGTTTCTCCGTCGAAGGCGGCGAATCGATGCTCGTGGCACTGGAGACGATTCTCGAAGCCATGCCTGCAGCAGGCGGCAAAGAAATCATTCTGGGCATGGCCCATCGTGGACGTCTGAGCGTGCTGGCCAATTTCCTGCGCAAACCGCTGGAGTACCTCTTTTATGAGTTCAGCGAGAACTATGTGCCGAACATGGTTTCCGGTGATGGTGACGTGAAGTACCACCTGGGGTTTGAAACGGTGAGGCAGACCAGCAGCGGTGATTCGATCGGGGTGATGCTCGCGCCGAATCCGAGCCATCTGGAAGCCGTTGATCCTGTTGTCGAAGGCATGGCTCGTGCGCGTCAGCGTGCGCTGAATGACACCAAGGACCGCAAAAAGGTGATCCCCGTGCTCATTCATGGTGATGCGGCCTTTGCCGGCCAGGGCCTCGTGGCCGAAGTGCTGAATCTTTCCCAGCTGCCCGGCTACCGCACCGGCGGTACGGTCCATATCATCGTGAACAACCAGATCGGTTTCACCACGATGCCGGAAGATGCCCGCAGCTCCGACTATTGTACGGACGTGGCGAAGATGATCGAGGCGCCCGTATTCCATGTGAACGGGGACTGTCCGCTGGAAGTGATGAATGCGACGAGACTCGCGTTTGAATTCCGCCAGACCTTTGGTCGTGACGTGATCGTCGACATCGTGTGTTACCGTCGTTACGGCCACAACGAAACCGACGAGCCTGGATTTACGCAGCCGAACATGGCCCGAGCGATTGCCGAGCATCCTTCCACGGCAACGCTGTTCCGTCTGGATCTGGCAGCCACAGGCGTGCTGGATGAAGCCGGCTCCGCCGCGCTTCAACGCGAACTGGATGACGAACTGGAGCAGGGCATCACGACCCTGGCGGATCGTGACAAGAACGCCGAGGGCGGCAATCCGTTTGAAGGCAGCATGGCGATGCCGCAGCCTGCCTATGACTACAATCCTGTGAAAACCGGGGTGGCGTTGACGACGCTGAAAAAGATCGGCGAGCGTCTGCTTGAAGTGCCGGAGGAGTTCAACCTACATCCGACGATTGCGAAACGCTTCCTTGCGGCGCGCAGGAAGGCCATCGAGGCGGGTGAAGGCATTGACTGGGCCTATGCGGAGTCGCTGGCTTTTGGCACGCTGCTCACGGAAGGCCATGGCGTGCGCCTGAGCGGGCAGGATGTGCGACGCGGCACTTTCAGCCAGCGTCACAGTGTGTTTTATGATTCCCAGACCCGGGAACGCCACATTCCGCTGAACAATCTGGCTGCGGAACAGGGCCGTTACTGTGTGTACAACAGCCTTCTTTCCGAAGCTGCGGTGCTTGGATTTGACTACGGCTACTCGCTGCTGACCAGCAATCTGCTGGTGTGCTGGGAGGCGCAGTTTGGCGACTTCGTGAACGGTGCGCAGGTCATCATCGACCAGTTCATCGCGAGCGCGGAAAGCAAATGGCAGCGTCCGAGCCACATCACGCTGCTGCTGCCGCATGGTTACGAAGGCCAGGGTCCGGAACACTCAAGCGCAAGGCTTGAGCGATTCCTGCAACTCTGCGCTGGTGGCAACATGCAGGTGTGCAACTTCACCACTCCTGCGCAGTACTTCCACGCACTGCGCCGCCAGATCAAACGCAGCACGCGCAAGCCGCTGATCGTGATGACGCCGAAGAGTCTGCTGCGGCATCCGAAGTGCGTGTCAAAGCTGAGCGACATGGCCGAGGGCACGACCTTCAAGGAAGTGCTGGACGACGAGAATCTGCTGGCTGCGCCGGAGCGCATCACACGTCTCATCCTCTGCAGCGGCAAGGTCTATTATGACCTGCTCGCCTTCCGCGAGGAGCACAAAATCAAGAACGCCGCCATCATCCGCATCGAGCAGCTTTACCCGCTGAACTATGAGATGCTGAAGGAGATCGTCGCGAAATATCCGCGTGCGCAGAAGAAGTGGATCTGGTGCCAGGAGGAGCCACGCAACATGGGCGCCTTCTATTACATCCGCCCGCGTCTCGAAGAGCTTTCCAACCACAAGCTGCGCTACTCCGGCCGGGAGCGCAGTTCCAGCCCCGCCGCAGGTTCCAAAGCCATTCACACCCTCGAACAGGAAAACCTGGTCGAGTCGGCATTCAGCGTGTGATTCTTCCAGACTTAGATTTTCTACCACTACCCCGTCATGCCCTCAGACATTAAAATACCCGCACTCGGCGAATCCGTCGCCGGTGGTCAGATCGCCAAATGGCACTTCAAAGAAGGTGACCTCGTCAAGACTGGCGATGTACTGCTCACGCTCGAGACCGACAAGGTTGCAGCTGAAGTCACCGCTGAAAGCACTGGTGCTCTGCACATCAGCAAACAGGCCGGTGAAGATGTCGAGGTGGGTGGCGTGGTGGGTCAGATCGACGAAAATGCGACCGCTCCTGCTGCGAAAGCCGAAGCTCCGAAGCCAGCGCCAGCAGCAGCCGCTGCTCCCGCACCTGCCGCCAAGGCCGAACCGGAAAAGCCTGCGAACGTCACGGAATTCAAAGTGGTGCCCAAGGCTGAACCCGCGCCTGCGCCAGCGGCCAAGGCTGCACCGGAAGGACGTGTTACGCGCAAGAAGATGAGCCCGCTGCGCAAGAAGATTGCGGACCAGCTCGTCAGTGCACAGCGCACGGCCGCCATTCTCACCACGTTCAATGAATGTGACATGAGCAACGTGATGGCGCTGCGTTCAAAGCTGCAGGACGCCTTTGTGGCGAAGAACGGCGTGAAGCTTGGCTTCATGAGCTTCTTCATCAAGGCGGTGGTCGAGGCCCTCAAGGCGGTGCCGCAGGTCAATGTGCGTGTTGAAGGAGAAGAAATCGTGCAGCAGCACTTTTTTGACATCGGCGTGGCCGTGGGTACGGAGCGCGGCCTGATCGTGCCGGTGCTGCGTGACGCTGACCAGAAGAGTTTTGCGGAGCTGGAGAAGGATATTCTCGGCTACGCGGCCAAGGCCAAGGAAGGCAAAATCCAGGTCAGCGATCTTACCGGCGGTGTTTTCACCATTTCCAATGGCGGTGTTTATGGGTCCCTGCTCAGCACGCCTATCATCAATCCTCCGCAGAGTGCGATCCTCGGCATGCACAGCATCCAGCAGCGTCCGGTGGCGGTCGATGGTCAGGTGGTGATCCGTCCGATGATGTACCTCGCGCTCAGCTACGATCATCGTGTGGTCGATGGCAAGGAAGCTGTGTCGTTCTTGATTCGCATCAAGGATTGCATCGAAAACCCGGCCAGAATGCTGGTGGGTGCGTAATATCTGCAAGAGTGCAGATATTATTGCTGAACAAAGCTGCTGCCATACGTTCTCATCTTCACAGTGAAGCTGTTTTAAATGGCGTTTGAGACCCCCAGTACGATTCCAATGACCGAAGCGCCTGCGCCGAAAGGCTGGGGCGTGTGGCTGCGGAACAAGTTCTTGGCCGGTCTCGCGCTGGCGCTGCCGCTGATCATCACGTTCTGGATCTTGTCCTTTGTCTATGACCTGCTTCATGCGTGGAGCAAGCCGGTGCTGGGGCAGGCGGTGAACCTCGTCAATGAGTTCAGTGACGCGCCGATCCTGAACATTGAGGATCCGAAGCTGGAAAGCCTCACCAATTTCATTGGCTTCCTGTTTTCGGTGCTTGCCATTTTGGGTCTCGGCTTCATGGCCACCAACGTGATCGGCGTGCACGTTGTCACCGCGGTCGACAAATTGCTGCTGCGCATTCCGCTGGTGGCGGTGATCTACCGGCCGCTCAAGCAGGTGATCGACGCCTTTCGCAGCCTGGGTGGCACGAAGCAGAATTTCAAGCGGGTCGTCTACATTGACTACCCGGTCCCCGGCATGCGCATGATCGGTTTTGCCACGGGGCAGTATTGTGATCCGCAGACAGGCAAGGCGATGACCTGCGTGCTGCTGCCCACGGCGCCGAGTCCCATGACTGGCATTCTGCTGGTGGTGGATTCGGAGAAGATCACAGATGCGCCGATCACGATTGAAGAGGCGATGAAGATGATCATCTCCGGCGGACTGGTTTCTCCGCTGAATGCCGTGGCACCGCTGAATCAAAAACCGCCGGCGGTACCCCTGCCTGAGCAACTGCCGGTGCCTGAACCTGAGTTTGAACTGCCTGCCGGCCTGCCGCGTGCGGAGGATTTCGATGCAGGAGACACGGAGATCTTGGCGCAATCCATGGACATCAAGAGTGGAAAACGCTGGCTGCGTGGGCTGCCATGGAAGAAACGCTGAGTCCATGCTGATCACCGACTGGAAAACATGGGAGCCGGGGGTTCGTGCGACACTGATGTTCGTCATCGATGAGGCAAAGCGCGAAGTTTTGCTCATTCGTAAAAAGCGTGGCCTTGGCGCCGGTAAGATCAACGGGCCCGGCGGCAAAATGGATCCCGGTGAAACTTCGCTGCAATGTGCGGTGCGTGAAACGCAGGAGGAACTTGGAGTGACCGCGCTGAATCCGGTGCACCACGGTGAGCTTTGGTTTCAGTTCGTGGATGGTCTGTGCATGCACGTCGACGTGTTTGTGGCCACGCAGCATGAAGGGGAGGCGGTGGAAACGCCCGAGGCGGTGCCGCTCTGGACCTCGCTGGATGCGCTGCCCTTTGGCGAAATGTGGGCGGATGACATCCACTGGCTGGCGCAGACATTGATCGAACGCCGGCGTTTCATGGGGCGATTCACTTTTGATGACGACACCATGCTGTCGCACGAAGTGAAGTGGCTGTAATTTTTTGATTCCAGACCGGTGATGATCGTGGCTATCATTGAGGCATGAAATGTCTTTTGCTTCTGTGCGGTGTTCTGGGGTTCCCCCTGGCCTGTCTGACTGCCCCCGATGAGCCGCCGAACATCGTGCTGGTGATGGCGGATGATCAAGGCTGGGGAGACATGGCCTACAACGGGCATCCGGATCTCAAGACGCCAAATTTTGATGCGCTGGCGAAGGAAGGGATTCGATTTGATCAGTTTCATGCCGCTGCACCGGTGTGCTCTCCAACGCGCGGCAGCGTGATGACGGGGCGTACTCCCAACCGGTTTGGCTGCTTTTCCTGGGGGCATTCGCTGCGCCCGCAGGAAATCACGATTGCTGAGGCGCTGAAAACCGCAGGGTATGCGACCGGGCACTTTGGCAAATGGCACTTGGGCTCCGTGCAGAAGGCCAGCCCGGTGAGTCCCGGGGCGAGTGGATTCGATGAGTGGGTTTCGTCGCCTAATTTCTTTGATCTAGACCCGGTGCTCAGCGTGCAGAGCAAGGCCACGCAGTTCAAAGGCGACAGTTCGGACGTGACGGTGGATGAAGCGCTGAAGTTCATCCGACGCTGCGGGGAAAAGAAGCAGCGATTTCTCGCGGTGGTGTGGTTTGGCTCTCCGCATGATCCGCATCAGGCGCTGGAGTCAGACCGGTCGCCCTATGCCGGGCTGCCGGAGAAGCAGCAGCATTTTTATGGTGAGATCACGGCGATGGACCGCGCCTTTGGCAGGCTCAGAACGGAGCTGCGGGAGCTGGATCTGCGCGAGAACACTCTCTTATGGTACTGCAGCGATAACGGAGCGCTGCCGAAGGTCGGCTCCACGGGTGGTCGTCGGGGATTCAAAGGGCAGATCTATGAAGGCGGACTGGCGGTGCCCGCTTTGATGGAATGGCCGGCGGTGTTTCATGAGCCCAAAGTCATCGCGGCTCCCTGCGTAACCTCCGACATCTACCCCACCGTGCTGGAGATCGCAGGTGTGACCATGGAAAAGCAGCCGCCGCTGGATGGCATCGACATCATGCCGCTGCTGACGGGGGAGGAGCAGAAGCGCTCGCGGCCCATAGGATTCTGGGATTCAGGCAAGAAAGGAATTAGTACGCCATCCAAAGAGTGGATGGATGAACTGCTCGCTGCACAAACGAAGGGTGAAGAGCCTGCCGATCCGGCGCGTGTGCTTCCCGATGCGGCTAAAATCGGTGAACCCGTGTCACTGACGGAATTTCCGGGGCATGCCGCCTGGCTCGACTGGCCGTGGAAACTGCACCGGATCGAAAATAAAAAGACCCATGAGGTGAGATTGGAGCTGTACAATCTGGTCAGCGATCCAGACGAGAGCACGGTGCTGCTGGCCGAACAGCCCGAACGAGTGCCGGAAATGCAAAAAAATCTCGAAGACTGGCTCGAGAGCGTGGCGCGGAGCCTGAATGGCGAAGATTACGTGGGCGAAAAAGGAGTGGGTAAGTAGAAATGGAGATCATCTGGCTCCATTGAGCCCCCATGGGGGGCAGAAAACGGTCCTTTTTTAGTACACGCTTGCCAGCTCCTTATTGAGTGCTAACTAATGGGCGGAGCTGAAGAGTCATTTTGCCGAAAAGCTAGGTTTCCAAATTTATAAGGAATTCTAGAATTTCAAAAAATTACTCCAAATTCTAAAAATATCTTGCGGCAGTAGGATGTTTCGTGTTACTATAACTTCAATTGCGGGTATAGCTTAGTGGTAAAGTTCCAGCCTTCCACGCTGGCCATGTGGGTTCGATTCCCACTACCCGCTCTGAGGACACGACCACATCCGTAAATCTATCTTTATCTGCCGCCTATGAAAACTGTCCTATTTTCTCGCATTGCGGGTATTTCTGCCTGCGTTTTCATGCTGGCTGTCTCAGGTGCCTCTGCGCAGTCGGCCTCGAATTGCACTGAAATTTCGAATGATGTCCGTGTCGCAGTCGAAAAGGATCCTTCGAAGGTTCTGATGGTTGTGGAAGATGCGCTCGTGATCAATGAAGGCTGTGCGGCTGACATTGTGAAAACAGCGATCATTGCTTCCAAGGCCGATCCAACGCTGGCAGCACAAATCGTCAAGACTGGTATTTCGGTGGCTCCTAAAATGGCGGGTGTCATCAATGACGCTGCAAGTTCCATCGTTCCAGGTCTCGCTGCTACCGCACCTGCGACTGACATCGAACGTCCAATCACGGTGTCTGGGAAGAATCCCAAAAACCCCATCGTCGTTGACAAGAATCCTGTCGTCCCGACTTCGGAGCCCGATTTCTACATTCCATCCAGCATTCGTGGAGTGTTTCTCCTGATGCCGCCTGTTTCGGGCCCGCTGCCTCCGCGGATCATCACCAATCCGGTGTCTCCATCCAACTCGATCCCGTGATCCTCTGAGATCTTTTTAAAGCGGTACACTCCACTCTGAAATTCGAAACTGCTCCTGACTTTCATGCGCTCCAAACTGGCAATGCTTATCCTGGCAGTCGCTGCACTCAGCCCAGCGGCATTGCGTGCGCAGGGACTGGTGGCGATCCAGAACTACTCGGCGGATTTTAGAACCGAGGAGCCGCTGACGTTTTCGATCACCGGCAACACCGGCTATGACGTGCTCAAGTACAAGGTGCCTTCGTCCTCGCTGAGCAACATTGATTCGTGGTACATGCAGGCAGGTGCA
Organism: Verrucomicrobiota bacterium; assembly: GCA_026397715.1. Classification (GTDB taxonomy): domain Bacteria; phylum Verrucomicrobiota; class Verrucomicrobiia; order Verrucomicrobiales; family Verrucomicrobiaceae; genus Prosthecobacter. Next base: position 15,906 of record JAPLUN010000403.1, on the reverse strand, counting down.
GGGACTTCCTATACCCATGCGGACCAGACCACGCCCTACAGTTTCAGTCTTGAGGGCAGCGTTCTTGAATATGTGAACGGGGTGCCGGTTTACGGCAGCACCTTCTACAATGGCAGAGCGACCTTCAATTTTGAGCACGCGTTTTCAGAACGACTGAAGATCAGCAACAACTTCTATGTCACCTACGGGACCAATCCCAACAGTGCCTTTGGCTATGGTGCCACCAGCGCCTTGTGGAACGGTCAGTTTCTGTACGGCTACAACAATTTCAATGTGAGCTACGCATGGACGCCGCGATTCTCGACCACAACGTCCTACACATTCGACGGCATCGCCTACGAGGAGTCTACGGTTGCCACTTCTCAGGACCGTTACTCGCATCTGCTTGCCCAGCAATTCGCCTATAAAATTGCGCAGCGGACCAGTCTGAATGCTGGGTTTCAACGGTGCGCTGCTGGGCAGCTACAGAAGCAGCTATGGGGTGAACACCGGCGTGCAGCTGAACCATCAAGTCACCAAGCGTTTCAGCGTCAACGGCGGAGCGAGCTATGCGCACTCGGAGCTCTCAGGGGGCACCACTCCGGATCAGACGCAGGACTCGGTTTTCCTCAATGCGGGCATTGGCTATCAGCTGATGGGTAACGTCAATCTGAACGCCAACTACTCATTCTCCACGCAGCTGTCGAACAACGATCTGGTGGAATTCAATCGCAACCGAGTCTCCCTCGGAGCCACGGCCACCTTTTAGTCCCAACAGCCAAAACAGCAATCCGCCGGCGGGCAGATTCCGACTTCGCGAATCTCCCGCTGGCGGCATTTTGAGACCGCTTTCTTAACCTCTCCGAATAATCAAACCCGAGCAGTCATGAACGAGTCTGGCACCGAACTGCAAAAGCATGCGATGGACACCTGGCAGGTGGTCAAGAATCGCTTTGGGCTCATCTCGCTCTCGTTCATTCTGATCTTCGCGGCGGCAGCAGTGCTGACTTACATCATGCCGCGCAAGTATCGTGGGCATGTCGAAATGACCATTGAGCGCATCACGCAGGACATCAATGTGTTCGACCGCAACCGCAGTGACGGTCTCGCCTTCACGCAGGAGTACATCAAGACTCAGTTCGAGACGATCACCAAGCCCACCACTCTTTATCCGGTGATCGAAAAGCTCGAGCTCACCAAAAAATGGGAGCTGCCGAGCCGCCAGGCGGCGTTGGCGAGACTGCGCTCGAATCTTGATACGCAGTCGATGCTGCGGTCAGATTTTGTCACCATTGATTATTACGATCAGGATTCCCAGCTCGCGGCCACCATCGCCAATGAAGTGGCCAAGAGCTACATGGATCAGCGCAACAACATTGAGAGTGGCAAGAAGCAAAAAGCCCTCGATGTGCTGCAGCAGCAAATTTCGGAGCAGGAGGCTCTTCGTGGGCAGGCGCAAGTGCGTGCGCAGGAGGCCCGACGCAAGGCCGGCATTGTGGGCGACTGGATCGTCGGCGGCGGCAGCTCGCTGAATCCCGGCGGTGAGATGCGCAGTGAAAAAGACTCCATGGTCATTTCACGTGAGCAGGCTCTCATGATCGCCGATCAGGAAATTTTGACGCTGCAGTCAGAGATCGACCAGGTGGGCAAGCTGACTCCCGAGCAACTCATTGATCAGGCTTCCGGACTTAAACTGGAAAATCAAAACATCATCGCCATTACGGTGAAGCTGCAGGACCTCAAGGTTTCGCGTGAAGGTCTGATGAACGAAGGGCGTGGGCGCCTGCATCCGCAGGTGCTGAGTGTGGACAGTCAGATGGCTGAGTACCAAAAGCTCATTCAGGGAGAAGCCAAAGCGCATGTGGCTGGCCTGCAAAACCGGCTTGATGCTGCAAGGAAGAAGCGGGAATCCCTCAAGGTTTATAACGACGACGCCAAGCAGGAACTGCAGAACATGTCGTCCCTTTACACCGAGTACAAGACGGCCAAGGACGAGGTCACCTACCTGGAAGATCTGCTGGTGAAAATGCGCTCACGCTTCTTCGAGGAAAAAGCGGGCATCGAGCTCGTGAAATCACCCGCCACGATTTATTCGGAAGCAGAGCCGGAAGGAAAGCCTGCCAAGCCCAACGTGCCGCTGCATCTCGCGCTGGGCGGTGTGCTGGGACTCATGTTTGGTCTGGGCCTCGCCTTCTTCCTGGAATACATGGACACGACGGTGAAGAACCTGGATGACGTGGAGCGCTATCTGGGTGTGCCCGTTTTGGCGGTGGTGCCCAAGGATGTGGGAGTGCTGCATCGCTCCAGTGGTTTCAATCCTGATGCCGAAGCGTACCGCATTCTGCGCACGAACATCGAATTCAACCGCAAGACACCGGACGCCAACTGCCTCAGCGTTGTCAGCGGCGGAGCAGGGGAGGGGAAATCCACCACGATGGTAAACCTCGCGTATGTGTGCGCCCAGGGCGGATACAACGTGCTGCTTATCGATGCCGACTTGCGCCGTCCAAGCCTGCACACGCATTTTGATGTCAGCCATGCCACGGGACTGACCAATTACCTCACCACGGACATCCGGCTGGAAGATGTGGTGCTGCGCACGCCGGTGGAAAATCTCTTTTTCCTGCCCAGCGGATTGTTGCCGGCGGACAGCGCCGGATTGCTGAATTCCCAGCGCATGGTGGATCTGATCACCGAAGTTAAATGCCGCTTTGACCTCGTCTTGATCGACTCCCCGCCGATCTTGGGAGTCAGCGACGCGTCGGTGCTTGCCAATCTGGCGGACATGACGATGATCGTGGTGCAGCACCGCAAACTGCCGCGCCACATGCTCTTGCGCGTGAAGCAGGGCGTGGAAAATGTCGGCGGCAAGGTGGTGGGGGTGGTCCTCAACAACGTGGATCTGCGCAGCGATGCGCAGTACCAGTATTACACCAGCTACTACACGTACTACTCGCCGACGAACTCGCCCAACGGCGGCTCTGGAGGCAAATCCCGCCGTCGCAAGATCAAAGCCGAAACCACCGCCACCGCCCTGGGCGGCTCCCAGTCAGTTTCGCGACTGGATGGTGACGATGTCTTTTAATTTCACTTCAAAACGCACTGTATGAAAACACGCATTCTCTCCTGCCTCTTAGCTGTCTGCGCCCTTGCAACGGCGCATGCCCAGAACGGGGAAATCGCCCTCAAGCCCAACAACCGGATCACGATTTCCATCGGCGGCATCCCTGACAATGAGGTGCCGCAGATCAGCAAGGTGTACACGATTAGTGACAATGGCACCGTCAATCTGCTGCACATCGGCGAGGTACGCGCCTCCGGTCTCAAGCCTTCCAGCCTGCAGCGCACGATTGAACAGACTTACATTGCTCGTGAAATTTACACGCGACCAACGGTGACCGTGACGACCAATGACAGTTTAACCACCCAGCAGTTGGTCTATGTGGTGGGCGGCATCAAGGGGAATGGCTCGGTGCCGTACACGTCCAGCATGACTATTCTTAAAGCCATTTCAGCCGCTGGCGGCTTCTCGCCGTTTGCCAAGCCCAGCAGGACCAAGCTGATCCGAAACGGTGTGACCACTGAAATCAATCTCAAGGACATCAGCTCAGACCCTTCGCGCGACATCAAGCTCCAGCCCGAAGATCAGATCATCGTGCCGGATTGAACCTGAAAACACATGCCATGAAGTTCACGCATCATCTGCTCTCCATCATTGCCGGAGTCAGGTTCATGGCCTCGGCGGTTGAGGCTCAGAATACTGAGATGGCTTTGAAAGCCGGTGATCGCATCGCACTTTCCATCGGTGGGATTCCATCGGACGATGCCTCGCAGATCAGCAAAGTGTACAGCATCAGCGACAGTGGCACCATCAACCTCGTGCATGTCGGCGAAGTGAAGGTCATCGGCCTCAAGCCTTCGGAACTGCAGCGCGTCATTGAGCAGACCTACATTCGACATGAACTTTACATGCGTCCGACAGTGACCGTCTCCATCGATGGTGGGGATGTGCCCGCCCGCCTGATCTATGTCGTGAGTGGTTGCAAAAAGAACGGCCCCGTGACCTACAATGCCGGAATGAGCATCATAAAAGCGATCAGCGTCGCTGGCGGCTTTTCTGACTTTGCCCAACCTAGTAGAACGAAACTCATTCGCAATGGCACAAGCACAACCGTCGACCTCCGAAACGTCGGCTCTGATCCAAGCAAAGATATCAAACTCCAGCCCGAAGATCAGATCATCGTGCCGGAGTCATGAAGTTGGAACCAACCTTTGGGATTGTGGCTTAGAGCCCCAGATCCGTCACCGCACCATGGCTCGCATCACTGGTGAGCTTGGCGTACTTGGCGAGGACACCGCGGGTGTAGCGCGGCTTGGGCTGCTTCCATTTGGCGAGGCGTGTCTTCAGTTCCGTGGCGGGAATGCCGAGGGTGATGGCGCGCTTCTCGGCGTCGATGGTGATGGGGTCGCCATTTTTGATGACGGCGATCGGGCCACCCACGAAGGCTTCGGGGGTGACGTGGCCAACGACGAAGCCGTGGCTGCCGCCGCTGAAGCGACCATCGGTGATGAAGGCGACGTCTTTGCCGAGGCCCTTGCCCATGATGGCGGAGGTGGGGGAGAGCATTTCGCGCATGCCGGGACCACCTTTGGGGCCTTCCATGCGGACGACGATGACATGGCCTTTCTTGACCTTGTCATTGAGGATGGCCTGCAGGGCGGTTTCTTCGGACTCGAACACGATGGCCTTGCCTTCGAACTTGAGGCCTTCCTTGCCGGAGATTTTGCCGACGGCGCCTTCGGGGCAGAGGTTGCCTTTGAAGATGACGAGGTGGCTGTCCTTCTTGAGCGGATTGCTGAGGGGGCGGACGATCTGCTGGTCTTTCGGCCAGACGATCTTGGAGTTCTTCATGTTCTCCTTCATCGTTTTGCCGGTGACGGTGAGGCAGTCGCCGTGCATGAGGCCTTCGTTGATCAGGATGCGGATGAGCGGGACGGTGCCGCCGATCTTGACGAGGTCGTTCATGAAGTACTTGCCGCTTGGCTTGAGGTCTGCCAGCACGGGGGTCTTCTTACCAATACGGACGAAGTCTTCGATGCCGAGCTTCACGCCGGCGGTGTGGGCCATGGCGATGAGATGGAGCACGGCATTGGTGGAGCCGCCGAGAGTGATGATGAGGGTGATGGCGTTTTCGAAGGCCTCCTTCGTCATGATGTCGCGGGGGGTGATGCCCTTCTTGATCATGTTCATGACGGCGGCGCCGGCGTCGAAGCAGTCGATGAGCTTTTCATTGCCGACGGCGGACTGGGCGCCGGAGTTCGGCAGGCTCATGCCGAGGGCTTCGATGGCGCTGGCCATGGTGTTGGCGGTGTACATGCCGCCGCAGCTGCCTTCGCCGGGGATGGCGTGCTCTTCGATGTCGATGAGCTCCTTGTCATTGATGAGGCAGTTGGCGTGCTTGCCGACGGCTTCGAAGACGGTGACGATGTCTGCGTCCTTTTTTTCAGGGCCGACGCAGCCGGGGAGGATGGTGCCGCCATAAACGAAAACGCTGGGGCGGTTCAGACGGGCCATGGCCATGAGGCAGCCGGGCATGTTTTTATCGCATCCGCCGATGGCGACGAAGCCGTCCATACCTTCGCAGCCGACGACAGTCTCGATGGAGTCCGCGATGACTTCACGGGAGACGAGGGAGTATTTCATCCCTTCGGTGCCCATGGAGATGCCATCCGAGATGGTGATGGTGTTGAAGATCATGCTCTTGCCACCGGCGGCGTCCGCGCCCTTTGCGGCTTCTCTGGCCAGGCGGTCGATGTGCATGTTGCATGGTGTGACCATGCTCCAAAGGGAGGCGATGCCGATCTGGGATTTTTTGAAGTCCTCACGCTTGAAGCCGACGGCGTGCAGCATGGCGCGGCTGGCGGCGCGGTCCACCCCATCGACAACGATGGCGCTGTGTTTGCGGTGGAGGTCGGTCTTGGCGGCGGAGGCTTTCTTGGGCATGGTCAGTGGGTGGATTTGGAACGGTCAAAATGGCAGACGGCTCCCCGCACGCAAGCAGCTTTGCGGCAGTTCTGGCGCAGGCTTTGGCAATTACGGCGTGGTTTCTGGCGTCCAAAGCGCGATAAGAAAGGTGTGAACTTGTATAGCCGATGCACCTTTATTTTTCTGGCCCTGGCAGCCGCGCTGACTGCGGCGGATCAGGCCGCGCCGCTGGACTTCAACCTCTACATGGAAGGGAAGTATGTGTATGAGCGCAACTGCATCGTGTGCCACGGACAGAGAGGAGATGGGAACGGGGAGCTGAGCCCGACGCTGAAACCGAAGCCGAGATCGTTTCGGGAGGGGATGTTTAAATTTCGGTCCACACCGTATGGCATGCTGCCTACGGACGAGGATCTGCGCCGGACCATCACGCATGGGCTGAGCGGGACGGCGATGGGGGCGTTTACCTATCTGCCGGCGGAGGATCTGGATGCAGTGATCGTTTACCTGAAGTCGTTTTCACGACGCTGGAAGAAGGCGGAGAATCATGCGCCTGCGATGAAGTTTCCGGCGCAGCCGGAGTGGTTCAAGGCGGGGGATGTGATCAAGACGCATGAGGAGGCGGGGAAGAAGCTTTTTGCGGCTAACTGCATGGCCTGCCATGGCGAAAAGGCGGATGGCAAGGGGCCGGCTGCCATCGCTCTGAAGGACATCTGGGGCATCCAGGCGGCTCCAGCTGACCTGCGGCAGCCGCATTTAAGATGCGGTGATGCGCCGGCAGATGTGTTTCGCGTGCTGGCCACGGGATTGAACGGGACACCCATGGCAAGCTTTGAAGCCACACTGACCGAGGCGCAGCGCTGGGACATCATTGCATATATCTTGAGCGTGCGGCTGCCAGCGGTGCCGGTGCTGTGAGAGGGGCATTTATGGACAGACTGCGTGATGTCTTATGAATGAGTATTTGCCTCGGGAGGCTGATCCTTTAGCCTTGCAGGTGTATGAGCCAAACCTCCCGTACTCCTGAGAACATCGAAACGTCCTTTGCCCCTTTTCGCCAGAAAATGGAGGCCGAAGGGCTGAGTGAGTCTGCCATTCGTGCGTTTCGCGGCAGCTATGCGGCGCTGCTGGCGGGTGAGACGGGGATGATTCCTGAAGACACGATTTCGCCGGCTCGGGATCTGCCATGTGCGGATGCGCTGACGGCACCTGCGGCGGAGCGTGCGGCGGCATTGCTCAAGCAGACAGTGATCATCAAGCTGAACGGGGGGCTCGGCACGGGCATGGGGCTGGAGAAGGCGAAGTCGCTGCTGCCGGTGCGTGGCGAGGACACGTTTCTCGATTTGATTGCCCGGCAGATTTTGCTGCTGCGATCCCAGACGGGGGGCGAGGTGCCGATGTTCATGCTGATGAACAGTTTTAGCACGTCGGCCGACACGGCCGGGCATCTGGCGAAACGCTTTCCGCAACTGGGTGGCACCGAAACGTGGGAGCTGATGCAGAACAAGGTGCCGAAGGTGCTGGCAAGCTCGCTGGAGCCTGCGACCTCGCCCGGAAGTCCGGATCAGGAATGGTGCCCGCCGGGTCATGGCGACATCTATGCGTGCCTTGCCGGCTCGGGCTGGCTGGAGCGTCTGCTCAGCAATGGTGTCAGGTATGCTTTCGTATCGAATTCGGACAACCTGGGAGCCACGCTGGACCCGGCGATTCTCGCATGGTTTGTGGAGAGCGGCATGCCGTTTGCGATGGAGGTCACGCGCCGGACGGAGTCGGACAAAAAGGGCGGGCATCTGGCAGTGCGATTGAGCGACGGGCGCTTCCTGCTGCGCGAGTCTGCGCAGTGTCCAAAGGCCGACGAGGGGCACTTTCAAAACATTGACCAGCATCGTTATTTCAACACGAACAACCTGTGGATTGATCTGCAGGCGCTGAAGTCTGCGCTGCAGGCGAATGACGGGCTGATCCCGCTGCCGCCGATCATGAACAAGAAAACGGTGGATCCGCGCGATGCAGCTTCGCCTGCGGTGGTGCAACTGGAGACGGCGATGGGAGCAGCCATTGAGTGCTTTGCGGGAGCGGGCGCGATTGAGGTCTCAAGGGTGCGGTTTGCGCCGGTGAAGACCACGAGTGATCTGCTGGCGGTGCGCTCGGATGCTTACGAGCTCACGGACGACTTCTGCCTGCGGCTGCACCCCAGCCGCAATGGCCAGCCGCCGCACCTGCATCTGGATCAAAAGCTGTGCAAGCTGGTGGACGGACTGGAGAAGAACTTCCCGCATACGCCGAGCCTGCTGCACTGCCGCAGCCTGCTGGTGCATGGGCCGGTGGAATGTGGCGCGGGTGTTGTCTTCAAAGGGGATGCGGTGATCCATAATCACACGCAGGCTGCGGTGAAGCTGAAGGCAGGGGTGCATGAAGGACCGATCAGCATCGGGTGAATGGCGCGTCAGAAATTCACGATCTCTGACGTTTGATCCCTCTCATGAAACTCTTTGTCGTATTGCTGTCCGCCCTGTGTGGCTGCCTCCGGGCAGCCGATGTTGCTTCTCTTCAAAAACTGGGGGCGAAGGTCATTGAGACGGCGGGTGTCGTCACGCAGGTGCAGGTGAAGTGTGATGCCTTCACCGAGGCGGATTTCCGTACGTTGGGAAGTTTCACGACGATCAAAAATCTCACGATCAGCGGGAAGACGATCACGGATGACACGCTGGCGCTGCTGACGGGTCTGGTGGAACTGGAGCAGCTCAGCACGGATGGCATTCTGCTGACTGATGCGGGCTACAAGCACTTTGCGGCGTTTCAGAAGCTCAAGTCGCTGGCGTTTTTCCATCCGGCTTTTCGCTCGAAGGAGTTTACGGGCAGCGGGCTGGTGAGCCTCAAGGCATTGCCGAAGCTGGAGAGGCTCACTTTTGCGGGATCTACGGCGGGTGATGTGGCGATGAATGCCATTGGACAGCTCACGCAGCTCAAGGAGTTTCGCACGTGGCACACGGCGCAAACGCAGGCGGGGAATGCGAATCTGGTGAAGCTGACGAATCTGACTGCGCTGCGAATCGGCCAGCGGCTGCCGGAGTGGGGCAAGGATTCGCCGGTGAGTTTTGATGAATCGACGATGGCGGTGATCGCGCAGATCAAGACGCTGGAGTCGCTGGAACTCACCGAGGCGAGGCTCAGTGCCAAGATCATCTCGCAGCTACAGGCGTTGCCGAAGCTGGCGAAATTGAAGATCGAGACCGTGGACATCTCGGTTGCCGATGTGGAGGCGATCAAGGCTGCGCTGCCGAAGTGCAAGGTGGACTGGAAGCCGATGAGTGATGCTGAGAAGGAAGCTACGCTGGTGAAGAAGTTGAGACTTTGATGGTGCAGGCTCATGGCTTTCGCCACTCGTTGTCTGATTGCTCCACCTTGGTGTCCTCGCGCAATTCAATGTCCTTCGTTTGATGATGGATGAGGCAGTGGGTCACGCGGTGTGATTTTCCGGCGAAGCTGAACGCTGCGCCGAAATTGTGATGGAGTTCGCAGTTGGTGTAGGTGGTGATGCTGTCGTTCACATCGGCCACGCCGCCAGCGGATGAGCCATTCCAGGCGATCTCCGAATTTACGACGTCCATCTGCACGGTTTCGTGAGCGCTGATGCCTTCGTCGCCATTGGAAAAAGCCTTCACGTTTTCCAGGCGGATGCCGAGGCGGTTGCCGTGGATGTTGAAGCCATCGTTGGCGGCGTGAAGAGCGGTGATGTTTTTCACCGTGAGGTAGGAGCAGGCGATGTTCACACAGCTCGCAAGCCCAGCGGGTGGCAGGTAGATTTTGGCTGAGCCGGGAGTCTTGTCGGTCGGCCAGCGGAAATAGATGGAGCCGTCGGCTTTGAAGCCCATCTGGCTGGGTTGCAGCGCTTCGGGTGCGATGAAGATGACTTTGCCTTTTTCGCCGCTCTTTTGTTCGGCGGCGCGGTCACGCATGATACGGAGGGGCACCTCCTCGATGAAGAGCGCGGCGCGCTGGACATCCTCCACTACGGGATGTTTGTCGAATGGGCCGCGTGAGGTCCACACATCGCCCTGCTTTTCCCAATCGTGTGAGGTTACATCGATGCCGAGATCGATGATCATGCCCTTGCCATCAAAGACAGCGGGTTTTTCGGGAGTGCCGCCATCTTTGAGGGTCAGTGGTGTGCGGCGGATTTCTTGGGCGTGCGTTGCGAAGGCTAGTGCGAGAAAGAAGAAAAGGCGGTGCATGGAGATGTTCTTGTTTATGCTTTCCACAGATCCTCGCCATAGCTCCAGCCATCGCGGACGGGCTCCTTGATCCATGCATCGAATTCGGGTGCACCTTTGACCTTCATGTTGGCGGCGTCCCATTCGATGGTTTTGCCGGAGCGGATGGCCATGACGCCAGTGTTCACGAGTTCGGTCAGCGGGCAGGCGTAGTCGAAGTGGGAGCCTGCGTGCGGGATGGTGCCGCGGAGGGCGGCGAAGAGCTCGCCGATGGGTTCGCCGGCGACGGAGCGTGGGAGCGGCTTGCGGCGCAGGATGTCGATGATGGGCGTCATGCGCTCACGGGGCCAGAGCTGTGGACTTTGCACGCGCATGCCTTCGGAGAAGAGCGTTTCTTTGCTGCCCTTCATGATCATGCCGTTGTCTGGCAGGCCTTTTTCCATGCCGGGCAGCGCCTCGGGCAGGAGGCCGCCTTCATACCAGTGGATCTGAACGGGCGGCAATGAACCGCGTGCGGCGAAGTGGAAGATGATGTGGGATTTTGGCGCGGTGTAGCCTTTGAATTCGCCGGGCTGCTGCTCGACGACTTCGATTTTCTCAGGCATGCCGAGTTGCAAGGTCCAGAAGGAGGCGTCGAGGCAATGGCAGCCGATGTCGCCAAGGCCGCCGCAGCCGTAGTTCCACCAGCCGCGCCAGAATTGAGGCAGGTATTGGGAGTTGTACTCAGCATCGGCCACCGGTCCTTGCCACAGCTTCCAGTCCACGTCTTTCGGCACGGGTTCACCTGCAGGTGTCTGGGTCGGGAACTTCGGCAAAAAGCCCACCTTGCTCACGGGGCGGTCGGTCCAGCAGTGGACTTCGCGCACTTCACCCAGCACGCCGGCTTCGAACCATTCCTTTACCAAACGGATGCCCTCCCAGCAGTGGCCTTGATTTCCCATGACGGTCTGCACGCCGTATTTTTTCGCGGCCTTTTGCAGGGTGCGCACCTGCCAGATGTTGTGTGCGAGCGGCTTCTGCACAAAGACGTGCTTCCTGGCCTCCATGGCGGCCATCGCGGCGGCGAAGTGGGTGTGGTCCGGGGTGGAGATGAGGACGGCATCGATCTCGCTGCCTTTCTTGTCCAGCATCTCGCGGAAGTCGGTGAACTTGGGGACGGTGGGATATTTTTTGGCTTGTTCAAAGGCGCTGCGACCGCCGAGATCGCGCCAGTCCACATCGCAAAAGGCCACGATCTCTTCATCGCGGGAGGCCTGAACGGCACCGCCGCCCATCTGGCCGATGCCGACGCAGGCGACCCGGATTTTTTGTTTTGTGTCAGCGGCGCGCAGAATGTTGGGGCCAGCGAGTGCGCTAAAAGCGGCGGTTTTGAGGAAATGGCGGCGGGGAGACGAAATCATCGTATTTTAACGACGAATCGCCGGTCAGATTTCAATCGAAGGCGCGTTAAAAACCAGTTCATGAACCCTTCGTGGCTCTTTATCTTCATCTCTCCGGCGGTTTTCGCCGAACTGCCGCAGCCGACGTCCGCATTTCTCGACCAGCACTGCGTCGAGTGCCATGATGCGGATGTGAAGAAGGGCGGGCTGGATCTGGGTGCGCTGAAGTTTGATCTGGCGAATGCCGATGCTTTTCAAGAATGGCAGAAAGTCTTTGAGCGTGTGCGCGACGGTGAGATGCCGCCGAAGAAGAAGCCGCAGCCGGAGAAGGCGGATGCGGACAAGTTTCTCGCCAGCCTCAAGCCGGCGCTGGTGAAGGCTGATGCGGCCGACATCGCTGCGAATGGTCGCACTCGCAGCCGCAGGCTCACGCGTACGGAGTATGAGAACACGATGCATGACCTGCTGGGCATCGACATGCCGCTGAAGGTGCTGCTGCCTGAAGACCGGGCGTCCTATGGATTTGAAACGGTGGCCGCAGGACAGCAGCTCTCGCAGCACCTGCTGGCGCGGTATCTTGACGTGGCGGATCTCGCGCTGACGGATGCTTTTCAGCGGGCGCTGAAAGGGGATGAAACCTTCAAGCAGCACTACACGCCGGAGATGCTGACCAAGAATCGCGGCGGCAATTATCGCGGTCCCGACCTACGTGGCGGTAAAAGCATTACTTGGCCGATGACGCTGCAGTTTTTTGGGCGCACGCCCACGTTTGTGCCGGACGGAGGATGGTATCGAATCACCCTGCATGATGTACAGGCCATCAATCCGGGCAGCGATGGGGCGGTCTGGGGGACGCTGCGCTCCGGTGAATGTGAATCTAATGCGCCGATGCTTTACATGATCGGTCTGGTGGAGGCGACGAGCACACCGCGTGACATGGTCTATGAGGCATGGATTCAAAAGGGACATCGACTCGAACTCAGGCCCAATGACGCCAACTACAAACACCCGCAGTCTGGTGCGAAAGGTGGCAATGTGTCCTTTGAGGGGCGTGATCTGGCGAAGGAAGGCTATGCAGGCATCGCGCATACGGGGATCGATATGGAGCGCATCTACCCGAACGCGGATCGTGCGAAGCTGAAGAAGAATTTGTTTGGCGAGGAAGATGTAAAAACGGCGGATGCGGCCACGCTGGAGAAGTTGATCGCACGCTTTGCGCGGCGGGCCTTCCGCCGACCAGTGACGGACGAGCAAACGGCGGCCTATCGCGAGATCGCGCGTAAGGCCCTCACGGAGGGTGATGAGCCGACGGAGGCGCTGCGAATGGCCTACCGTGCGATTTTGTGCTCGCCGCGGTTCCTGACGTTCATTGAAGCTCCGGGGCCGCTGGATGATCATGCCATCGCTTCGCGGCTGAGCCATGCGCTGTGGGTTTCCATGCCGGACTACAAGCTCACCCAGCTCGCGAACGAGAAGAAGCTGCATGATCCGGAGGTGCTGGCGCAGCAGGTGGAGCGCCTGCTGGAGCATCCGAAGTTCGAGCGTTTTGTGACGAGTTTTACAGACCAGTGGCTCAAGCTGAAGGAGATTGATTTCACCACGCCCGACACGCGGCAGTTTCCGACCTTTGACTCGGTGGTGCAGGAATCCATGCTGCAGGAGACGCGTGCCTACTTCAAGGAGTTGATCAAACGTGACCTTGGCATCAGCCATCTGGTGGAATCTGACTTCGCTTTTCTCAATGGTAGGCTGGCGCGGCATTACCAAGCGGAAGTGCCGCTCAAGCCTGGGGAGGGTTTGCAAAAGGTAGCGCTGACCGACAAGGACATTCGAGGGGGGCTCGTCACGCAGGGGGCGATTCTCAAAGTGACGGCGGACGGCACAAGCACTTCGCCGGTGGTGCGGGGTGTGTTCATCAATGAACGAATTCTGGGCAATCGCATCCCTCCGCCACCACCCGGGGTGCCAGCGATTGAGCCTGACATTCGCGGCGCTACGTCTATCCGCGATCAACTGGACAAGCACCGCAACAATGAAAGCTGTGCGAGCTGTCATCAGACCATCGACCCGCCGGGCTTTGCGCTGGAGAATTATGATCCCGTCGGTGTCTGGCGCACGGGGTATGGCAAGAACAGCCGGGGCGCTAAAGTAGACCCAAGTGGTACGACGCCTGAAGGCGGGACGTTCAAAGACATCCATTCCTGGCAGCGGCTTTACGCCCAGAATCCGGATCAGCTCGCTCGTGGTTTTGCCACGCACTTTCTCACCTACTCGACTGGCGCGGCGCTGCGTTTCAGTGATGAAGAGGCGCTGGAGAAAGTGATTTCCACGACTGCTGAAAACGGGCATGGAATGCGCTCGCTCATTCGTGCTGCTGTTTTGAGCGAGATTTTCCTCACCAAATAACCGTTCCCATTTCCGACATGAAAAACGTCCATTTCAATTTTGGTGCCAGCCTCTCCCGCCGTGCGATGCTGCGCGGTGCGGGCATCACGCTGGGGCTGCCACTGCTGGAGGCCATGACGCCGGCGTTTGCAGCGGTGAAGGAATCGAAGCAGGCGAAGCGGTTTGTCGGAGTGAGCATGGCGCTGGGGCTGCACAATCCGAACCTGGTTCCGGAAGGTGCGGGTCGTGACTACAAGCCATCGCGCTATTTGCAAAGCATCCAGGATCTGCGGAATGATTTCACGGTGGTGTCCGGCTCATCGCATCCGGGTGTGAGTGGCGGGCATACCGCGGAGGGCAGCATTTATTCGGCCTGCCCGAATGCGCGCGGCGCCACCTCGCGCAACACCATTTCGCTGGATCAGTTGATGGCGAAACAACTGGGGCATGCCACGCGCTTTCCCTCGCTGGTACTAAATACGAACAGCCAGACAAGTCCCTCCTACACGGAGAACGGCTCCATGATTCCCGCCGAGAATAGTGCGATGCGCTTGTTCACGCGTTTGTTTGTCAATGACACACCGGCCGAGCAGGAGCGGCAGGCGGAGCTGATCCGCAGCGGGCGCAGTGTGATGGATGTGGTGGGCGCGGAGGCGAAGACATTACAGCGCGAACTAGGGGCGGGAGACCGTGACAAACTCGACGCGTGGTTTACAAGTGTGCGCGACCTTGAAAAACGGCTGGCCGCCAATGAAGCGTGGACGCACAGGCCCAAGCCGAAAGTGGCGATGAAACCGCCAGCCAAAATTCCCCGCGACAACGAAGTGGCTGTGGATGGCATTTTTCTGGACATCGTTCACATGGCGCTAGCCACGGACAGCACGCGATTTGTCACGCTCCACATCACCGGGAACAATGTGCAGGGCATCGAGGGCGTGGATGAGAGCTATCATAACCTCAGCCATCACGGCATGGATGAGGAGAAGCTGGCGCAGCTCGCCATCGTGGAGCAGGGGGTGATCAATCAGTGGGGTTCGTTTCTGCGCAAGCTCAAGGGCGACCAGCTGCTGAATGACACGATGGTGCTGCTCACGTCGAATCTGGGCAATGCCTCCGCGCATGACAACAAGAACATGCCCGTCCTGTTGGCGGGAGGTGGATTCAAGCATGGACAGCACCTGGCGTTTGATCAGAAGGACAACTACCCGCTGCCGAATCTCTATCTGAGCGCATTGCATCGTCTTGGCTTGCAGGACGAAAGCTTTGCGACGAGCACCGCAGGAATGACGGGTCTGGAAGCGGTTTAAAGGCGGGAGGCATGCGTGGCCTGATTCTCGCGGTGGTGCCGAGTGAGATCTTCTGGCGCCTGTGAGGCTGCGACCGCCTTCTTTTTCCTTAGTGTTTGACCGGCGAACGATTGCGCGTCAACAGTCGGGCTCCCGGGCGTTTTTTGAAGCGCCCTTACCCCTAAAACTCGCATACTCATGGAAACAACTCTCGTCTCTGTCGGCTCCAACGTTCCCGATTTCGAAATGGAAACTTACGAGCCTTCGCAAGGTGACTTCGGCAAGGTCTCGCTCGCCGATATCAAGAAAGCTGGCAAGTGGACCGTCCTCGTGTTTTACCCGGCTGACTTCACTTTCGTCTGCCCCACTGAGCTGGCCGATCTCGCCGATCAGCAGGACAAGCTCGCCTCGCTGGGTGCGCATGTGGTCGCCGTCTCCACGGATACCAAGTTTGCCCACATGGTCTGGCGCAACACCGAAGGCCTGATGAAGAACGTGAAGTACACGCTCGCTGCGGACACTACAGGCGCCGTG
The DNA here is from genome assembly GCA_026397715.1 of Verrucomicrobiota bacterium. Lineage (GTDB taxonomy): Bacteria > Verrucomicrobiota > Verrucomicrobiia > Verrucomicrobiales > Verrucomicrobiaceae > Prosthecobacter. The sequence continues at coordinate 143 of JAPLUN010000403.1, read as the reverse complement.
AGCCGCCTCTTCGGCGTGTATGACAGCGCCTCGGGTCTGGCACTGCGTGGCACGTTCATCATCAATCCTGAGGGCAAGCTGGTCACATCTGAGGTGAACTTCTACAACGTGGGCCGTGATGCCGGCGAACTGGTGCGCAAGAT
>JAPLUN010000615.1 GCA_026397715.1 Verrucomicrobiota bacterium | reverse complement strand
GCACATCGACACGTTTGATCCCAAGCCGGCGCTGAAGAAATACGAAGGCCAGCAACCTTCAGGCAAGCTCTACAAAGCGCCGAAGACCAGCGGCTTCATGTCTTCCCCGCTGCAGTTTCACAAGTGCGGGCAGAGCGGCATCGAGGTCAGCGAGAGCCTGCCAGCGCTGGGCAGCATCATTGACGACTGCTGCGTCATCCGCTCCATGCACACCAATGTGCCGAATCATGAGCCCGCGCTGCTCATGATGAACACCGGCAACCTCCAGCCCATCCGCCCGTCTATGGGTTCGTGGGTGCTGTATGGCCTCGGCAGTGAAAATGAAAACCTGCCCGGCTTCGTCGTGCTGCGGCCCACGCCCAACATCGTGGTGGGCCCTGCCTTGTGGAGCAATTCCTTCCTGCCTTCCGAGTATCAGGCCACGGGGGTCATCACCTCTGACATGAGCGTGGACAAGCTCGTTGCCAACGTGCGCAACTCCGTGCTCGCCCCCGCGCAGCAGCGGCGGCAGATCGATCTCATTCAAAAGCTCAACCACCTGCACGCCGCCAAGCGCGAGCAGGACCTCGCGCTCGAAGGCCAGATCAAGGCCATGGAAACCGCCTACCGCATGCAGAGCGCCGCCAGCGATGCCTTCGACATCAGCCGCGAGCCCGCGAAGATGCGCGAGCTGTATGGCGACACCCCCTTTGGCCGCTCCTGCCTGCTGGCACGTCGTCTCGCCGAGTCCGGTGTGCGCTACATCAGCGTGTACTACACCAGCAGCAACAACCAGCCCTGGGACACGCACAGCGACCACTACAAGCGCCACCCCGAACTCTGCGCCGACAGCGACCGCGCCTCCGCCGCACTCATCAGCGATCTCAAGCAGCGCGGCCTCTTGGAGGACACTCTCGTCGTCTGGACCGGTGAGTTTGGCCGCACGCCCTACTCGCAAGAAACGCAGGACAAGAACAAGCAGGTCGATCCCATGCGCCGTGGTCGCGATCATCACCACACCGCCTTCAGCACTCTTCTCGCCGGTGGTGGCATCAAAGGCGGCCTCGCCTACGGCACCTCCGACGAACTCGGCATGAATGCCCAGGAAAACAAAGTCCACGTGCACGATCTGCACGCCACCATTCTGCATCAGCTCGGCCTCGATCACGAGCAGCTCACCTACCGCTACGCCGGTCGCGATTTCCGCCTCACCGATGTGTATGGTGACGTGGTGCGTGGCATCCTTGCGTGACATTCCTCATTCCACCATGCGCAGTCTCACTTCATTCCTTCTGGCCTCTCTTTTCATAGCTTCCGTCACGCATTCGGCTGCCGAACCCGTGGTGTTTATCTCCGCTTTTGCTTCAGGAGGCAAAGCTGGCATTCATGCATTTCGCTTTGATTCTGAGAACGGCGCTTTGCAGCCGTTGCATCGCACCACAGACATTCAGAATCCGTTCTTCCTCTCGGTTTCGCCCGATCAACGCTTCCTTTATGCGATCAATGCCGAGAAGTTCGGTGGGGCGGATGATGAATTTGTGGCAGCCTACGCTCTTCAAGACCGCACAGGTCGGTTAAAGAAGCTGAATCAGCAGTCTGCGCACGGAACGGCTTCGTGTTATCTTGATGTCGATGCCACGGGCAAGACCGTGGTGGTGGCAAATTACGCGTCAGGAAGTGTGGCGTCGCTGCCGGTGAAAGAGGATGGTATGCTGGGAGAAGCTGCCACGTTTGTGCAGCACACCGGCTCTAGCATCGACTCCGAACGCCAGAAGGGACCCAATGCGCATAGCATCGTTATCAGTCCGGACAACCGCTTCGCACTCGCTGCCGATCTGGGCATCGACAAGATCCTGATTTACCAACTTGATGCGGCTAAGGCAAAGCTCACGCCAAATGAGGCCCAGCCCTTTGCGAAGATGCAGTCCGGATCCGGTCCGCGGCACATCACCTTTCATCCGAACGGCAGGCATGTGTATGTGATCAACGAACTGGCAAACACGGTGACGTGTTTTGATTATACCGCCGCATCCGGCACGCTCACCGAGCGGCAGACCATCGCCACACTTTCCGACGGATTCAGTGGCAAGAGCTACACGGCTGATTTGAAAATCACCCCGGACGGCACGTTTCTCTACGGCACAAATCGGGGGCACGACTGCATCGCGTCATATCGCATAGGTGACGATGGCAGGCTCACGCTGCTCTCCATCGATCCCAGCCTCGGCAAAGGGCCGCAGAATCTGCTCATCACCCCGGATGGCCTGTGGCTTCTCTGCGCGAACATGCCGGGAAACAGCGTGGTCGTGTTTCGGATTGATGCCACGAGCGGGAAGATCACAGCAACCGGCACTCCCGTCGAGATGCCGATGCCATCGTGCATTCGCTGGGTAAAGTGAACGTTGCACGCATCCTCATCATGGTTTGACAGTGCTCCGCACCTCCCATGCCGGCGGCAGTTCCTTGGACTCCGGCCCATACGTCTGCGACACGACGAAACCGCTCGCTTGCGAGGTGTAAAAGATGCGGCCGTTGCTCACCACCGCGCCGAGGCACTCGCGTGAATCGATGGCAGGTCCTGTGGAGACCAGTTTGCCCTCTTGCGAAAGGTCGATCATGTCCATGTTTGCGCCCAGGACATACGGCTCGCTCAGGGTGAAGCGGCAGCACGCATAGTTCGTGAGGATGCTGTAGGTGACTTTGCCGGTGTTGCGGTCAAAGATGTTGCCCTTGCCGCGCAGCGCATTGGAGAAGATGAACCTCTCGCCGACGCTGACCACGTTCAGCGCCGAAGTCACGGCATCGGATTTCCAGATGAGCTTGCCGGTGTTCGCGTCGAGGCACCAGACAAAGCGGTCTTCCGTGCCTGCGTCCGCCTTGTTGTACCCGCCGATGTAGAGCCTGCCATCACGTGCGCTCAGCGTGCATTTGGCGGTGACGTAATAGTCATTCGTCTGCCAGAGGATTTTGCCGGACTTCGGCTCGATGCACACCGTGAGCCCGTTGTTTCCCACCGGCTGCCCCCGGCGCGCGCGCTGCTCGGCGTCATAGCCGAAGAACACGGAGTAGTACAACTTGCCGTCGAGGATGCAGATGCCGCAGTCGTTGCCGCCGCGCCCTTGATCGGAAAAGTCTTTTTCCCACACCACCTTGCCGGTGTCGAGATCCCAGGCCCATACGCGCGGGTGGTGGTTCGTGGGGTAGTACGGATTGTCATTGGAATAGATGAAGCTCATCACATCATGCCCATCAGCGGGTTTGACCGGTGCTCCGCCAAAGGTCCATGGCTTCTCGCTTCCTTGCGGTGCGTAGTCGCCGGTGCCGCTCGCATAGATCGCGATCTTCCCGGAGACGACCGGCGGAAACTGCCGGCTCCAGCTCGGTGAACCGGTGAAGGGTGCCTCCCAGAGCATCTGCCCTGTCGCGGCATCCAGACAGCGCACAAAGGATTTTTTAATGCCTGCCTGCGGGATCAGAAGCTTGCCGTCAATGAACAGTGGTGACGTGAAAGACAGATACACATTCGGCCACCAGCGCCGCCACAGCAGCCGGCCCGTGTCCTGTTCACAGGCAATGATCTGGCCCTCGGCGGTGTGCGTGTAGATTCGTCCGCCTCCACACACTGGCAGATGCTTCACTGTTCCTTCGAGACGTCGCGCCCACCGCATGCGTAGCGGTGGCGCAATGCCCTGATTGTTTGAGTTCTGCCCCGCAAAGTTGCCGTAGTTCGTATACCAATCGTATTCGGCGGCGGCCAGCTTGCCGGTGAGCGGGCAGCGGATTTTAGCGATGTCGTCCCGCTCAGGTCCTGCATATTCGGCGTCCTTGGGACCAAAGACATAGATCCGGCCGTCCTCGCTGGGCACATAGATCCTGCCATCAGCCACCGCTACCGGGGCGGAGATCGCTGCATCCGAGACCTCGATGGAGTTGGCGCGCGCAAGATGTTCTGCAATGAGCTCAATGTGCAGGCAGCCATCCAGATCGCCCACGATGAGGTGATTCTTGGTGAGCACAGGTGGGGCGATATATCCCCCCTTCGTCAGCACTTCGCCTCTGTCATCTTTGGCGTCCAGCCGGTGCCGCATGACTCCCCGTTCGCTTTCCGGACGCACCCGGTAAACGTCTTTCCCGCGAATCGCCACAGGTGCAAAGCTCAGCAGACCGTCCATGCGGATGTTCGTGTCCGTGCCCGGCACAAAGTCGCCGTTGGTCAGCGTGTCACCCTCCAGCTTCATGATGTCAACGCGGCCCGCATTATCGCGGCGGTGCCATTGCACATACACGTTGCCGTCATCATCCGCGCTCTGCCCAAACGTCGCGGGAAATTCCTTGCCGGACCACTCCGGAATCTCGCCCGTGGCTTTCAGCTTTGGCTCGTCGCCCGTGTCTTCGATGAACAGCGTGCGCCCTCCCGCTGGCATGACCACGGTGTTCCCTCGGATGAGGCAGATGTCGCGCGAGCAGACGAAGTGATCTTTCCACGTCACTCGCCCGTCGCTGGAGGTGGGCTTGGTTCCCGGCTTCAGCGTTGCCAGCATCCTCTTCTCACAGAATTTCGCCCACTCCTCCCCGCTCCAGCGGTTGCCGTCGAATCCGACCACCTCCTTCACGAAGTCCCATTTCCACTTCACCTCTCCCTCGTTTGTGATTGCATAAACCTGCGCACCAAGCGTGGCAAAATAGACACGGTCCTTGCCGATGACCGGCGTGCTAAAGATTGGCTCGCCGCAGTCGATCTCCTTCACCACCGCGCCGGTGCTGCTGTCCAGCACGTAATAGATCCCCGCTGCGGTGCCAAAGTGCAGGTGCCTGCCCACGATGGCCGGTGAACTCACATTGTTCACGTTCTGCTTCCCTCCTTTGCTTTGAAAATGCCACACCTCCTTCAACGTCGCCGCATCGAAGCACGCGGCGTAACCCGACCCATCCACGACATACACCTTGCCCTCCGCAATCACTGGAGAGGTGTAGATGCCGTCCGTCATCGACAACGCACCCTGCAGGTGCAGCTTTTCCGCATTGATGTCACGAGCCACCGCATTGCCGGAATGCGCCGAGTTGAACATGAACTGCGGCCAGTCCTCGGCGGAGGCATTCAATATCCAAACGAAGGTGATGAGGACAAGGAAACGAATCATGACGGGTGAATACGCCTCCAACAGCCAGAACTCGCAGCCGATCACCTCTTCTCTGCGGCGCGGCACGCTTCCGCACTCTTGAAGGCACCGGTTCATTTGGGTGAAACAGCAAGCTTGGCACTTCTTGCCTCGTATGAATTTCCCACCATGCGTTCTCTCACTCGCCGCCGTTTCTTTGAAGACTCCCTCATGGCTGCCACCGCAGTCAGCCTGCCAGCGCCCTTGTTTGCTGCTGAGACCAAGCCGGTCAGCGCCAATGGAAAAATCACCGCTGCGATCATCGGCTGCGGCATTCGTGGCAAGGCGCACGCGCGGGAACTGGCGCGACTCGCGGACTGCGATGTCGCTTATGTATGTGACCCGGACCTCGACCGCGCGGATGAGCTGGGCGCATTGCTCGTCGAATTGAAACGATCGATGCCGAAGAAGGTGCAGGACTTGCGAAAGGTGCTGGAGGACAACTCGGTGGATGTGGTGTTCATCGCGTCGCCGAATCACTGGCATTCACTGTCTGCAATCTGGGCCATGCAGGCGGGCAAGGATGTGTATGTGGAAAAGCCGGTGAGCCATAACGTCATCGAGGGCAGGCGCATGGTGCAGGCGGCGCGAAAGCTGGGCCGCATCTGCCAGGGTGGGACTCAGAATCGTTCGCGGGGTGCTTTGGCCGAGGCGGTCAAATACATGCGCGAGGGCAAACTCGGCGAGGTGAAGCTGGCGAAAAGCATCATCTACGGCGGGCGTGGTTCCATCGGTGGGCCAGCCGAATGCGCCATGCCGCCGCGCTGCGACTACGACCTCTGGGCCGGACCTGCGGCGATGCCGAAACTCAACCGGCCCAAGTTTCACTACGACTGGCATTGGTTCTGGAACACCGGCAGCGGCGAGATCGGCAACAACAACGTTCACTCGCTCGACATCTGCCGCTGGGGCCTGGGTGTGACCGGTCTTGGCCGCAGCGTGTTGAGCTACGGTGGCCGTCTCGGTTACACCGACGTGGCCGAAACACCGAACTCGCAGGTCGGCATCTTTGATTTTGGCGACAAGACGATCATCTCGGAAACACGTGGCCTTAAATCCGCGCCATTTCATCCCACGATCAAATCCATGTGGTTCTTCTACGGCAGCGAAGGCATCATTGCCGACACGAACCTCTACGATCCGAAAGGCAATCTCGTCCGCGCCTTCGAGGGCAAATCCGAGAACCATTTCGCCAATTTCCTCAATGCCGTGCGCAGCCGCAGGCAGGGCGATCTGAAGGCGGAGATCGAGGAGGGGCATCAAAGCAGCGCGCTCTGCCACATCGCCAATATCTCATACCGGCTCGGCTCTCAGACTTCGGTGAACGACATCGCGAAGAGTCTCGGCGAAATCAAGGTCCACGATGACGTGCAGGAGACGCTGGAGCGCACCCGCCATTATCTCAGCGATGCGGGTGTCGATCTGGACAAGACAAAACTCACCCTTGGTCAGCATCTTCGCGTGGATGGCGGCAAGGAATCCTTTCTCGACAACGCCCCTGCCAACGACCTCCTCGGCCGTGAGTATCGTGCGCCGTTCCTGATGCCGAAGGAGTCGGAGATCTGATTTATGCGGCCGTTCCTGCTTCTTCTAATCGGTTTCGTCAGCCTGAAGACCTCTGCTGTAGAGATCGACTGGGTGCTTGAATCCAAAGCAGCCTGGCAGGCACGGGATTCGCAGGCGGAGTGGGTGTTCAAGGATCAGCTTTGGATCGGCGGCGGATGGTTTCAATCGTTCGAGGAACCGCCGCGGGATGTCTGGGCCTCCAGCGATGGCAAAGCATGGAAGTTGACCACCCCGAATGTCCCGTGGCTGCATAGCGATCTCGCGATGAGCCTCACTTTTCATGATCGGATGTGGATCATGGGCGGGTGGCACAAAGGCCGTCTGCCGGGTCATTCGGCGAGCCATCAAGTGTGGTCATCCACTGATGGCGTGATGTGGGATCAAGCCACAGCGAATGCAAGCTGGACTCCACGGCTTGCTGCGGGTCTGGTGGAGCATCGCGGCCGAATGTGGATGCTCGGCGGCACGGAGAACTACTACTTTGGCGATGATGCGAGCCTGAAGAACGATGTCTGGTCTTCTGCGGATGGCAAAGAATGGAAGCTTGAGACGGCAAAGGCGGCGTGGTCGCCGCGTGCGTACCACCAGTCTTTGATGCTGAATGACAAAATCTACGTGCTCGGCGGTGGCAACTACGTGCCCGGCTATCACGCAAAGAACGACGTGTGGTCATCGAGTGATGGTGTGAACTGGACCTGCGAAACCGATTCCGCACCTTGGGCACCTCGGCTGTGGTTCAGCGCGACTGTTTATCGTGGTCGGATGTGGGTGCTCGGTGGCTGGTCGAAGGAAAAAGATAATTTTGGTGATGTCTGGCACAGTACGGATGGCAAGAACTGGCAGCGTCTGGAAACGAAGACCTGCTGGAAGGCGCGGCATGAGCACTCGGTGTTCGTGTTCCAGGACAAGCTCTGGCTCGCAGGCGGGCACGCGCGCCCGCTTTCGAATGAAGTATGGTCGCTGAGTCTGCCGGTGGATTGGAAGCCGTGACAAAACCGGCTCTTCAGCGCTGTATAGGATTCATGCGCTCGATTCTTCTCGCTCTCTTTGCCGTTGTCACCCTTCATGCTGCGGATGCCCCCAAGGCTCCTTTGATGGCTGGCGCCGCCACCAGCAACATCACGCCGGATCTCGGCGGTGAAGTGGTGGGCGGCTTTTTGCCCTTCCCCTGCACGAACATTCATGATGAACTGCACGCACGCTGCCTCGTGCTTGATGACGGTAAAACAAAGCTCGCCCTCGTCGTCTGTGATCTGCTTGGACTACACCGCAGCGTTTGTGTGGCTGCACGGGAGCTGATCGAAAAAGAAACAAGTATCCCCGCGGCCAATGTGGTGATCTCCGGAACGCATACCCATTCGGCGGTGAATGCCCTGGGTGGTCCGGTTCGGGGTTATTTTTCGGATCTGGAACTCACGGACTACCAAAAGTTCGTCGTCCGCCGCATCGCAGACGGCGTGCGGCGTGCGCTCTATCTGCTGCGTCCGGCGGAGATCGCCTTTGGTACGGTGGCGGTGCCGGAGCATGTGCATATCCGCCGCTGGTTTCTACAGGAGGGCAAAATGCCTCCCAATCCCTTCGGCAAAATTGACAAGGTGAAGATGAACCCCGGCGCAGGCAATCCCGCACTTGTCGAGCCTGCAGGCGAGCCCGATCCCATTGTTTCATTCATTGCCCTGCGCGAGCCCGGCGGGCGGCTCATCTCGGTCTATTCCGCTTATTCCCTGCATTACGTCGGCGGCGTGAATGGCGCGGATATCTCCGCTGATTATTACGGCATGTACTGCGAAGCCCTGAAGCGTCTGCAATCCGGCGGCAACGATGATCCGCCTTTCGTCGCGATGATGGCCAACGGCACCAGCGGTGACGCCAACAACATCAACTTCCGCAACCCGCAGCCGCGCAAAAAGCCCTATGAGCAGATGCGCTATGTCGCAGAAGACGTGGCTGCGAAAGTGAAGGCCGCTCTGTCGAAAGTAACCTGGCAAAACAGCGCTTCTCTCGCAGCTCGTTATCGCGAACTCGGCATCGCCTGGCGCAAGATTGATCCGGAACTTATCGCCTGGGCCAAAGAAACCGAGGCCAAAACTCCCCGCATCCAGGGCAAGGCCGATCTGCCTCTCGCCTATGCCGGGCGCATTCAGCGCCTCGCACAGGCCAGCCCTGCCACCAAAGCTCCGGTGCAGATCCTGCGAATTGGCGACATCTGCATCGGCACCACACCGACGGAAACCTTCGCCGAAACCGGTGTCGAATTCCGCAAGCGCAGCCCCTTTGCCAAATCCTTCATGGTCGAACTGGCAAATGGCTACTACGGCTACATGCCCACCCCACGCCACTTTGAACTCGGTGGCTACGAAACATGGCCCGGTACGAACAACCTTGAGCCCCAGGCATCCGTGAAAATGATGGACGCCTTGCTGGAGATGGCGGCGGAGCTCAAATAGCAGACTCAGGCTAGGGGCAGGTCCGCATGCGCCTGGCAGTACTCGTCATGCACGGCACGCACAGCTTCTGCCTCAGGATGCGTGACCCTGCTGCCGAGAGTCTCGATGAACCGGCATGATGCGTATTGGGGCGCATGCTTCTCATAGGCTTCAATCCACCGCTGCCGCAGCGGAACATGCTCCTCAGGAAACGGCCATTTGGATTTGGGCAGGCTGAGCGGTAGCCGGTATTTCATGCGCCAGTATTTTGGACTGACCCGCGCACGGAAGCAGCCCTGAACGGCGCAGAGCCGCATGAAAACCTTGTCCGTGTTCAGTTCTTCAAACGCTTTCTGGCAAGACTCTTCTGCAGGCCCAAAGACCTCATGCATGGCCAGCAGACGATAACCGGCGGGCGTCTCATACACGCGCAGGTGCCAGAGCGGATAGGCGGCTGAAAAGGCGCGGATGATGCCCAGCGCCCGCTCCTTTTCTCCCGCTTCCGCAGCAGAACGACGCTTCGCATTGATCCTGTCGATGATCCACGACGTCAGCCATGGCAGGCCTATGACCAGCGCAAATCCAGTCAGCACCGACTTTAACAAGACGCCCGCAGCCACACCGGTGACAACCATCAGCAGGCATCCCCGCAGATTCATGCGCAATGAAGGATGCCACTCGGCATCCACATCGGCAAAGAACACATCGGCGGCGTTCAAACACAGTGAGCCATAGCTGTTGCGCGTGATCACCGTGTTTCCATGCCGCGACACCACTTCTTCACGAATGGGCACCCCATCAGCGCAGTCATAGGCCGCTTTGGGTTCCCGGCGGCGGAGTGATTCGCCCGACAGGATTCGATTCATCGCCTCCTGCGCTCGTTGATCAGCCAGCGCTTGCGCATCCGCCTGACTGAGGTCCGACCAGCCCCATCGCCGCACCGTGATCTGGCGCTCAGGCAGTTTGTTTTGCAGGCGCGCTTCGGCCCAGAAGTATGGAATGAGCATGCATTTAGCGTGGGACGGGGGCGTTACGTTGTCAAAAGACAGCTTGGAGAGGTGAATGATTGTGATGGGCAGTAGATGAAGGTGGCTAATATGGGTGCACGGATCACGTATGAAATGCCCATGAAATTCTTTTGCCTCACGCTTTTGCTGCTGCCTCTGACAACCTCCGCCGCATGGCTAGCGGGAGCGGCTAAAGCGGACATCACTCCCACGGAATCGGTGCCCCTTGCAGGGTATGGCGGCAAGACCCGCATGTCGCAGCGAGTGGAGCATCCCATCTGGTTAAAGGCGCTCGCGCTCAAGGATGATTCGGGCGTGACATCAGTGCTGGTGACGGCGGATCTCGTCGGCCTGAGCGACCAAATGGTCTCCATCATCGCGAAGACGGCTCTGGAAAAACATGGCATCCAAAGAGAGCGGCTGATCCTGAACACCTCGCACAACCACTCCTGCCCGGTGACGGCGGATGTGCTGTGGTTGTATTATGAATTCACACCGGAAGAAGCAGCGGTGAAGGATCGCTACACCGCGATGGTTTACACCAAGTATGAGGAAGTGATTGGAAAAGCCATCGCAAATCTCGCTCCTGCCGAATTGGCCTTTGAGCAAGGTCTCGCTGGTGTGGCGGTGAATCGTCGGCGTTCACGCGGCCCGGAGAGCCGCGCCCTCGGTGGTCAGGTGGATCAGGATGTGCCGGTGATCACCGTGAAGGCTGGCAATGATCTCAAGGCCATCGTCTTCGGCTATTCCTGCCATACGACCGCGCTCGGAGGCCTCAGCATCAATGGTGACTACGCAGGCTTCGCTCAGCTTGAGTTGGAAAAATCGTTCCCCGGCTCGGTCGCGATGTTTGTGCAAAACTGCGGTGGCGATGCGAATCCGTTGCCGCGCATTCGGGGCAAGGATGTCGAGGCGACCGAACTCGCGAGCATGTACGGCAAAGTTTTGGCAGAGGCAGTGCGTCAAGTAATAGCCACCAAGATGCTGCCACTCAACGGGCCGATTCATGCGGCGATGGGTGAGGCGGAGCTGTCGCTGCAGCCCGGCATTCCGCTCGAAGAACTCAAACAACGCCTCCCCCACCTCAGCGGCATGCAGAAACGCGAATTTGAGCACTTCATCCGCCAATACGAGACACGCGGTTCGCCGCCGGATCGTGTTAAGTATCCGATCCAAGTCTGGCGCATTGGCACAGATTTTCAGTTCATCGCTCTAACCGGTGAGACGGTGGTGGACTACTCCCTCAAATTCAAAGCAGCCTACGGCTGGAACAGCACATGGGTTTGTGGCTACAACAACGATCTCACGAGCTATGTGCCCAGCCTGCGTGTGCTCAAAGAAGGTGGCTATGAAGGAATCACAGGTATGTTTGAATACGGTCATCGTGCGCCTTACACCGAGACCGTGGAGGAGCGAATCACAGCAAAAGTCGAGGAACTCATAAAGCAGACGAAGTGACTACTTTCCCACGACCGGTGCCGTCTGCTCCGGCGTCACCCGGCCGCCGGGCAGTTCCAGAATTTGGATATTGCGAAAATGGATCTCCGCACCTTCGGACTCAAGGCAGAGGTACCCTTTGCGCACGGTGGACTGGCTGATGCCATTCACAAACTTGCCATTGATCGAGAGCTTCACCGTCCCATCCACGCAGACGACATCATAGGTGTTCCACTCGCCTTTGCCCTTGCAGCGCATCTCCCAGGACATGCTTCTTTTGCCGCGCGGATTGTCCGGGACGCCTTCGAGACCGTTCGCTCCAAAAAGCTCACCTGAGACATAGCCTGGATGGTTCGGCAGCCCGTCTTTGCCGGGGTGCAGCTTCGGCCATTCGAGTTCGAGCATCTGCACCTCCATGCCTTTGGGCAGTTCTTTTCCAGGCGCTGTCGTCCCTTCGCTCCAGACAAAAACGCCGGAATTTCCTCCCGCCTCCATGTGCATCCATTCGATGTGCAGGATGAAGTTCTCATACTGCTTTTCACTGCGCATCACACCGATGGGCTTGCCTTTGCAAACGAGCATGCCGTCTTTAACGCCCCAGGTTTCAGGGCTGGTGTTCACATCCACCCAGCCGTTGAGATCCTTGCCGTTGAAGAGATCGCGCCACTGCGGAACGTCGGCTGCAAGTAGAGTGGTGCATAGGAAAGGCAGCAGGATGAGATGTTTCATGGTGGTACTCTTACGGGGCTGCGGAGATTTTCTATAACCCCGATTCACGCCTGCAATCATGCACCCATTTGGGCGCACATAGATCGAACATGTTAGAAGTCTGTCTGTCTCATACCTCACCCCCGGGCGAGTAAAGAGAAGCGCCCATCCCAAAATGACCAACCTCCGTTTGTTCCTGCTGGCCGCGCTGTGCGCAGGCTGTGCTTCCTGCCAAAGTGTGTCCAAAGTCGCGCCTCGAAAGCTGGTAAGCGTGCGTTCCGGCAGCACGATCAGCAATGTCAAAACGACTGCCTACACCCAAAGCGAGAGCGACCACATTGTTTACGGTGCCAAGAGCGCCGTCGGAAACACCCTCAAGTTTGGTGCTGTGCGCAGCGCCGCCGCTGACTGGTCCGTTTATCCTGTGGGAACGGAATTCAAGATCGAGGGTGAGCCGTATGTTTATCAAGTGGACGATTACGGCTCAGCTCTTGTCGGCACCGGAACCATTGATCTCTACCGCCCGTCCAAGGCATCCATGGACCAATGGGGTGCGCGTAACGTCAACATCAAAGTGCTCAAGTGGGGCTCCTTTGACCAAAGCCTTGCGATCATGAAACCGCGCGTGGGGATCAAACCCCACATCCGGCAGATGGTCAGCGCTATCGAGACCCGTTCGCCCTCAAGCATCGGATTGCAGTAACCCTACACCAGCTCGGCCATCACCTTGCCGCCTTCAGCCACGATGGGACGCGGGCGGCCCTGAGGATCGATCCAGTTCGTGTTTTGTTCGATGCCGAGGTGATGAAACACCGTGGCGGCGAGATCTCCCGGAGCGACTCGGCGGGTCTCGATCTCTCCACCATGCTTGTCGGTGCTGCCAATGACCTGTCCATGGCGTAGACCTCCACCGGCCATGACCATCGACATCACACGCGGCCAGTGATCGCGACCAGCATTTTTATTGATCACGGGACTGCGACCAAACTCGCCCATCATCAAAATCAACGTGCTGTCCAGCAGCCCCCGGTCTTCGAGATCGGTGACGATGGCGTGCAAGGTGCGGTCCACGCTGGGCAGCAGAGGGGTGAGTCCTTTCTTGATGCCACCCCACTTCACTTCATCCCCATGATGATCAAAGTAACCCCAGGCACCGCTGACGGTCACAAAGGTGGAACCAGCCTCAATGAGCCGGCGTGCCAGCAGGGCTTTCTCGCCGAGACTGTCGCGACCGTATTTGTCCCGCATGGCGGATGATTCTTCATCCAGATTGAGCGCGTGCTGCGCGCTGCCGGTCATGAGCACCTCATAAGCCTGTTGCGTGAAATGATCCGCCGAGGCGATGGATTCGTTCGCACCGACGCCGCGCTTCCATTGGTCCATTTGCTCAGCAAGATCCCGGCGGCTGCCGAGCCGCTCGATGCTGAGACCTTCGACGAGCTTGAGGCGGCCTGACAAATCCTTGCCGCTGACCGGATTGAAGGCATTGCCCATGTGGCCTGCGCCCCAAATGTCGGCAGGCAGTGAATCAGCGAGCGCCACATACCCAGGAATCCCCGGGGCATTGGCACACCGAGCGAATCAGTGTGAGCCGGTCCATGATCTTCGCGGTCAGCGGCAGATGCTCGCACACATGGATGCCCGGTACTTTGGTCGGGATGTGGCCAAAGGGGCCGCGAATCTCGCTCGGCGCATCGGGTTTGGGGTCCCACATGTCGATGTGACTCGGACCGCCCGAGAGCCAAAAAAGCACCACATTCGTCTTTCGCGTGGCCTGTCCCGCCGCTGCAGCGAAGGCCTGCTGCTGGAACAGGGATGGGACTGAAATGCCCGCCAGTCCTGCCAGTCCGGTTTGCAAAAAGCCGCGGCGGGTCGAGCCGATGCGCAGCAAATCGCCGCCCACGGGGCTGAAAGCCTGCGGAATGCTCGGTGAGGGAGTGGCAGTGGTTTTCATGCGTCGGAGGGCAGAAGGCTGAAGAACCTACGTAGCGAGACGGGTGCCCTTGCTTCGGCCGAGCAAATCGTTCCAGCGGGGGAGGGGCGGAAACAGCGCCGCCAGCCCGCAATGGTGAGTTTCCGTTTGAGCCGCCCCCGCTTTCGGGCTAGGCAACCGGCCACCCATTTTCCATGAGCAGCCCCTCCGCACACACCTACAAAGAAGCCGGCGTCGACATTCACGAAGCAGCATCGCTGGTCGATGACATCGGCGTGCTGGTGCGGCGCACCCAGCAGAAGCGGAAGCTGGCAAATCCCTTTGGTCTGTTCGCCGCCGCCTACGACCTCAGCGGCTACAAGCACCCCATGATCCTCACGGGCTGTGATGGTGTCGGTACGAAGATCGAGCTGCTGCTCAAACACGATCAGCTGGAAGCCGCCGGCAAAGACCTCGTGGCCATGAATGTGAACGACGTGCTCACGACCGGGGCTGATCCCATCATGTTCCTCGATTACGTGGGCATTCCGAAGATTCAGAAGACTCAGATCACCCGCATCATCGCCGGCATGACCGAATATTTGGAGGCGTGTAATTGCATCCTCGCTGGCGGTGAGACGGCTGAGATGCCCGGCATGGTGCCCGAGGGCATGGTGGAGCTCAGCGGCTTCGCCATCGGTGCCTGCGAAAAAGAAGACATGCTTGATCCCAGCACCATCGCCGCCGGTGACGTGCTCATCGGCTGGCCCAGCGCGGGTTTCCACGCCAATGGATTCAGCCTCGTCCGCCGCATCATCGAAAAGGAGAACATCCAGTTCAGCGAGGACGAGATGCGCACTCTGCTGCTGCCTACGCTGCTCTATCATGAGCAGACGGCTGCTCTCAAAGCCGCGGGCATCCGTCCGAAGGCCATGGCTCACATCACCGGTGGTGGTTTGCCGGAAAACCTCGGCCGCATGTTCCTGAAGCGCGGCTTGGGTGCAAATCTCCGTATTCCATTCTGGCAGAACGATGTAGTGCAAAAAGTCCTGCGCCATGCGGACCAGAAAGACGCCATCGACACCTTCAACATGGGTCTCGGCTGGGTCGCCATTGTCGCGCCCTCAGATGTGGACAAAGCCCTCACCTGCGGCAAAAACGCCAAAATCATCGGCGAGATGGACACCAGCGCCCAGGTAAGCGTGGAGATCGTCTGAAAGATTCCGCCTTTTCGGCAGTGAAGGGGAGTGCCATGAACCGCCTCCTTCCTGCCTTCGCATTCCTCTTCGTCCTGCTGAGCGCCACCGCCCAGCAGCCTGCGGCAGCCGCCAAGGCCAAACGCGCCCCAAATCCGGCCATGGACCCGATTCAGGATGCTGCGGGCCTGCCGCGCGTCCTGCTGATCGGCGATTCCATTTCCATCGGCTACACGCTGCCCGTGCGGAAATTGCTGGAGGGCAAGGCCAACGTGCACCGCATCCCCACGAACGGCGGACCAACCAAAAACGGCGTCGCCAGCATCGCCAAATGGCTCGGCACCAGCAAATGGGACGTGATTCACTTCAACTGGGGCATCCACGACCTCAAATACATGCCCGATGGCAAACGCCAGGTCGAACCTGCCGACTACGAGGCCAATCTACGCAGCCTCGTCGCCACCCTGAAGAAGACAGGGGCCAAGCTCATCTGGGCCACGACCACACCCATCCCCGACGGCGAGCTCAATCCACCGCGCAAATTCGGCCAGGTGAAGGAGTACAATGACATCGCCGCCAAAGTGATGGCGGAAAATGGCGTCGCCATCGATGACCTGAACGCCCACATCACTCCCCAACTCGCCACGATGCAGAATCCGCGCGACGTGCATTACACCTCTGCAGGCAGCGATTATCTGGCCAAACAAGTCGCCAAGGAGATCGGCAAGGCGCTGGCCAAGTGAGTTGGGTGGGTGGTTTGCCCATTCCACACCGCGTGATTTTTTGTCAGCGCTTGCAGTAGATTTCAATGCATCGTGGGAAGGCTGCATTTGGCCATGCAGCAAATCCAACTCTCACCTGTCATGAATACCCTGTTTCGCCGCTGCTTGTTTGTCCTGGTGCTCGTTGCTGTGGTGGGCACCCCGCTGCTCAAAGCTGCCGAGGTTGCACCGGACAAACTGCTGCGTGAATCCATGCTGCTGCCCGGCGTTTCTTTGTCGGAAGGCATCTCTGAAATCACCGGCGTTGCCATCAGCCCGCTGCTCGGTGTCAGCGCCATGGGCGTATGGACTTTCTACAAGACGGAGCCCCATCTGCGCCATCGCCTACCATGGTACTGCCAACCCGGCGTGTGGGGCACGGGGCTGGCGCTGATTCTCATCTGCTTTCTCAAAGACTTCCTCGGCACCGCTGCTCCACCGCTGGTCAAAAAGCCCCTCGATTTCCTTGAGCTGTTCGAAAACAAAGTGAGCGCCCTCGTCGCCAGCGTCGGTTTCGTGCCTCTCGTGGCCCTCGCCATGGCTCACTTCAACAAGGAGCCGCCGCTGGCCATGAATGAGTTGGCGGGCTCAGGACTGGCCGTGTTGCCGCTGGCCAGCGT
>JAPLUN010000390.1 GCA_026397715.1 Verrucomicrobiota bacterium | reverse complement strand
TTTTAAAGAATTTCTTTTTTGCTGCAATCCCCAAAACCCAGAGTTTTTCTTGATCGAGGCACTCCCAAACACAAATTTGTACCACCACCCCGTTTACCCCTACCTCCATGATCCATCCCCAGTCCTCCATCACTGGGGAGAGATGCTGTTTAATTTCTTTAACGGGCAACAATCTCGCATAAAACCAACCTGCGCAGTCGCCCCCGAGAAACCATGAACCAATCTGGTCATCGGGGATGTCAGTAAAAAAAAGTTCAGTCTGGATAACGACGTAGCTCATGCTCAACCGCTGAATACTCCATCGTTTAACTGACTCTTCATCAAGAATCGGTCATGCCCCCATAACCTCCACGAGCGCCCTCTCAATCCGCGCCAGCGTCTTCTCCTTCCCGATCAAATGCGCGATCGTCGTCACCCCCGGCCCACGTGACTGACCGCTCAGCGCAAAACGCAGCAGCGGCATCATCGCACCCGGCTTCACGCTCAGCGCCTTCGCTGCCGCTTCCACGGCATCATGCACGCCCTGCTCAGTCCACTCCCCGGCCAGAGCCAGTTGCTCAGCAGCAGCCTTCAGCAGCCCAGCATTCTCAGGTTTGGCCTTGAGCTTCGTCACCACGTCCGCTTCGAAGGGATAGTCCTCGCGGAAGAAGTAATGCACCCACTCCGGCAGTTCAGTGAGCAGGCTCACCTTCTCGCGCACGCTGTGCACGGCGGCCGCAGCCATGGTATCATTGGTCCAAGCCAGCCCCTTGGCAGCGAGAAACGGAAGCGCGTGCTTCAATAACTCTTCCGGGCTCAGCTCACGCAAATACTGCGCGTTGAACCACAGCGCCTTCTTCAAATCAAACTTCGCGTTGCTGCTGTGAATCGCATCCGCATCAAACAGCGCCGTCAGCTCCTCACGCGATAGCTTTTCGCTCTCCGCCTTCGGCGTCCACCCCAGCATGCAGAGGTAGTTGAACACCGCCGCAGGCAGGAAACCCGCATTCATGTAGCTGTGCTCGATGGCACTGCCTTCATCACGCTTGCTCATCTTGCTGCCGTCTGGATTCAGGATCAGCGGAATGTGCGCGTAAGTCGGCGGCGTGGCACCAAAGGCATTGAAAAGATCAATGTGCTTCCAGGTATTCGAAAGATGATCCTCCCCACGCAGCACGTGCGTCATGCGCATCTCGATGTCATCCACCACGTTCACAAAGTGGAAGATGTAGCTGCCGTCCGGGCGGCGGATCGTCATGTCCGGCTCCTCAGTCGGTGCAAAGGTCACATCTCCACACACCAGATCATGCACCGTGATCGCCGTGCGGCTGAATTTGAATCGCATCGCGCCATCGGCCTCAGCATACACCCGCCCCGCGTCCTCCAGCTTTTTGAAATAAGAGTCGTAGATGTCCTTGCGCTGACTTTGGAAATACGGGCCGCAGTCACCGCCCACTTCCGGGCCTTCATCCCAGTCCAGCCCGAGCCAGCGCATGCCTTTGATGATGCCCGCAGCGGCTTCCGCAGTGTTGCGCGCGCCGTCCGTGTCTTCCACGCGCAGGATGAAAGTGCCACCGCTCTTGCGGGCCATGAGCCAGTTGAACAAAGCCGTGCGGGCACCTCCAACGTGGAGATCACCGGTGGGGGAAGGAGCAAAGCGGACGCGAATGGACATAATGAGAAAGAAGTAGTGCGGGCAATCCTGCCCGCACAGCGCGGGAATGAAACAGGGGGTGGCGACAATAGCCGGAATTCGCCAATTCAAATTTCAAATCTCAAATTTCAAATCTCACAGGACTGATTATGCTCACCAGCATGAAGAAGATCACCCGCATCCTGCTCATCCTTTTCGGTCTCGGCGTGCTGCTCGCCGTGGCGGCCCCTCTCGGCGGCGTCTGGTGGCTGCGCCGCTATGTGAACCAGGAGCGCCTCACCCTGGAAACGGAAAAGAACATCAATGCCCGCGTCCAGCTTGATGAAGTCAACCTCTCGATCCTCTCCTGGCCTCCCAGCCTGCGCCTCTCAGGAATCAAAATCGGTCCACGCGATCAATACGCCGGCACCCCCATCGCAGCGCGCCCGCCCATGCAGCACGCACCGGTGAATATCGAAATGGCCTACCTGGAACTGGTCCCCGAAGGCCTGTGGCACCGCCATTTTTATCCCCGCGTGCTGCGCATCATCGGCCTGGACGTGACTGAAACCGTCAGCCCGCAGGACGGCAGCTCTCTGCAAAAACTCTTCCAGCCACCTCCAGAGAAGCTGGCGCAGATACAGCAGGAAGAAGTGCCTCGCGCCATCCCGGTCCAGTCACCGCCCGTGGCCGCCGTGCCTTCGCCCGGAGCGCCTGCACCCGCTTTGACCACTCCACCTGTCTCGGAACAACCTGCCCCGCCCCCGCCCAGCGCCGAACGTCTCTCCCTGCAGGAAATCAGCATCGAGCAGGCTCATTTCCGCATCACCAATCAAGGGGTGGATTCACAGTTCAAAGCCGACATCAGCGACTTCAGCCTCGCACTCACTGACATCGACATCGACCCCGAAGACCTCACAGCGCACAACCGCCTCCACGTCCGCCTCGCCGCCAAGGCCGTGGTGGATGGCGTCGCCAAGATCGGCGGCCAGACCCGCCAGGTGCGCTTTGCCGACATGACCCTCCATGGCGAAGGAGACGTCAATCCCGTGGACCCCGCCACACGCATGTGGTCCCCTGCAGCGGATCTGAACCTCATCATCGACCGCGGCTCCTCCATCGGCGGAAACATGACCATCGGCGAGACCGCCGGCCAGCATCTGGACAAACTCATGAAGTACGGCATCGACCTCAGCGCCGTCCGCATCGGCGGCATGCTCTCGCAGGACGTTCATGCCCACATTCTCTACCGCCAGCAGTCCATGCGCTTCCTCGAAGACACCCAGTTTGCCCTTCCAGACTACGAGTACACCATCAAGCGTGACTCATGGATGGACTTCGCCAAAGACCAGCAGGGCATGCTCACCCGCCTCTCCTGTGGTGATGCGATGAAGCAAAGCCTCATGCAGGGCATCGCCAGTCGCGGCATCAACCGCACCCTCTCAAAGCTCATCGTGGAGGGCCTCTCCGACAGCCGCGGCCGCCTCACCTTCGACCTCACCATCACCGGCTCACTCTCCCACCCCGAAGTCAAACCCGACCTCCAGGTGAAGCTCGAAAACCTCCTCGGCAATGACATCGAAGACAAAGCCAAGGACCTCATCAACACCTTCAAAGGCCTCAAAGGCCTTTTCAAATAATCCCTCGCTGCGTGCGCGTGTGCCTGGCTCTTGGGTTGTTGATTGAAATTCCCAAAGCTTTGTCCAAATCAAGGCACTTAAAACCATTCTCAAACGCGGCATGCCTAGTGCCGGGCACACGCATGCCCAACGCTGGTAGGGCTGGCTATCCTCAGCCAGCCGCCGTCGGAGCGCAGGATCTTCGAGCAAGAGACAACCTCCAAAATGGAAATGAGTCTCGAGCTCTGCTGCACAGTAAATCCGCCCCAGCTCATTTTCTAGCATCGCGTAGCGATGCCAGCGCTTACCTTGCCAAGCTTGCGTCATGCTGAATGCTCCTTGGCGCCCGCGTCTGGGAAAAAGATCGCAAATCCACTCGCTGCAAACATCCTGATAAAGCCCCCTCTTCCATTGGTATTTAAGACATCTTCACCGACTAAATCAGCCCGCTAAATTGCGGCGCGAATGGCTTGGCAAGCCAGCGCACGCCGCTTACCATCCCCCCTTATGAGCAATAAATCTTATGGATGCCTGATCGCCCTGCTGCTGCTCGGACTCATCGTGAGTCTCGGCCTGAATGTGGGCCAGTTCCTCGGCAAACTGGACCTCGATGTCGGCGCTGATGCCAGCTTTTCAGCCTCACGGCCCAAGCGCCATCTGCATGAATCCACCGTCGAGTCCCCCAAGAAGTCCTCGCACGACAAGATCGTCCACATCGACCTCGAAGGTGTCATTTCCTCCATGTCCGTGAGCGGTCTTTTTGCCGAAGCCATGCCCAGTGTGGAGTCGCTCAAAAACTCGCTGGAGCAGGCCGTGGCGGACACAAACGTGAAAGCCATCGTGCTGCGGGTAAACTCCCCCGGCGGCGAGGTCACCGCTTCAGACATAATCTACAATGCGGTGAAGAAAGCCGCCAAGGTCAAGCCTGTCGTCGTCTACATGGATTCGATGGCGGCTTCAGGCGGCTATTACGTGGCCTGCGGTGCCACCAAAATCGTCGCCAGCGAAACCACCCTGACCGCCAGCATCGGCGTGATCATTGAGACCATGAACTACAGCGAGCTGTTTGGCAAAGTGGGCCTCTCGATGACCGCCTTCACCAGCGGCGCCTTCAAGGACTCCCTCAGCGGCGCACGCCCCATGCGTGAAGATGAAAAAGCCTACGTGCAGAATCTCGTGATGCAGATGTACGACCGTTTCCTCGGCATCGTCTCCGAGGCACGCGGCGTGCCGAAAGAACAGCTCAAGAGCACCGTGGCAGACGGCCGCGTGGTGACAGGTCGTGAAGCTCTGGCCGCTAAGCTCGTGGATCAAATCGGCTATGTGGAGGATGCCTACGAACTCGCTCGAACCCTCGGCAAAGCCGCAGATGCAGGCGTCGTGAAGTATCGTCACGAAGTGGGTTTCTTTGATGTGTTTGGCGCCGCCTCTGCCAAAGCAGGAGCACCACCCGCCAAGGTGCAGCTGGATCTGAGCAGCGGCCTGCTGCCGAAGTTGCTGCCGGGCGTCCCCTATTACCTTCCCCCGAGCTTCGCCCACTGATCATGCTGGATGTGCATTCATTCGGCGTCCTGCACGATCTGTCCGTCTTTGCCAGCATCGCCACCGCTCTGGCGGTGATCAGTTACTGGCTGCTTCGGCACGCGCGTCCCGAAGTCTCCTGGAACCATGAAGGCTCCGTGCTCTCTCGCCCCTACGGCGCACCGGATTTGCTGGTGCTGGCCGGGATAGGCCTGCTTTTCATCCTCTCCATGCAGCCCCACGAGTCGGGCCAGACCGGAGGAGACACAGTCAACGACGGCAGCCTGATCCTCGGCATGGTGTTCCACCTCACCGTCTGCGCAGGGCTTCTGCTCTACCTCTTCCAAGTGCGCGGCCTGAATCCCGCCGAACTCTTTGGCCTGCAGAATCTGCACTGGCGCTCGCTGGCGGTCACACTGGGAATCTTCACCATCATCATCCTGATCTCCGTGAATGTGGTTTCGGCCATCACGGTGACGTGGTTGCAGAACTTCTGGACGGACCTCGAACCCCAGGAAACCGTCAAAGCCTTCCAGAAATCAGATGGCATCGGCTTCAAATTCCTCGTGATCTTTCTGGCTGTGGTGATCGCACCACTGGCAGAAGAGACCCTGTTTCGCGGCTTCGTCTATGGCGTGCTCAAACGCTACACCGATGCCCCGTTCGCGGCGCTGAGTTCATCCCTGATGTTCGCCATCATTCACATGCACGTCGGCAGCCTCCTGCCCCTGTGGATGCTCGCAGTCCTCTTCTGCCTCGCCTACGAAATCACCGGCTGCCTCCTGGTGCCGATGCTCCTTCACTCCGTCTTCAATTCCGTGAGCATCCTGGCCATGATCTTTGGCGACAAGAGCTAGAAACCTGATGCTAGATTCTGGGATCCAGCATCAAGTATCTAGCATCTAGTTACCAGATCACATCACCATCCCACCATCCACGGCCAGCACCTGCCCCGTGATATAACGGGCCGCTGGGCTGGCAAGGAAGAGAACGGCTTCAGCGATGTCTTCACCTGCCCCAAGATCACCGAGCGGGATCTTCTTCAAAATCTCACCCTTGACCGCATCATTCAGCACATGCGTCATGTCCGTGGCGATGAACCCAGGGCAGATGCAGTTGGCAGTCACTCCACGACCAGCAAACTCACGTGCCAGGGACTTGGTGAAACCGATGAGGCCAGCCTTGCTCGCCGCGTAGTTCGCCTGACCCGCATTGCCGATCAAGCCGATCACAGAACTGATGTTGATGATGCGCGCGCCTTTTTGCTTCAGGATGCTGCGCTGAAACGCCTTCACCATGTTGAAAGCACCCTTCAAATTGGTGTCCAGCACCACGTCCCAGTCTTCCTCGCTCATGCGCAGCAGCAGACCGTCCTTGGTGACACCCGCGTTGTTCACCAGAATGTCCACGTGATCATAGTCCGCCAGGATCTGCTTGCCCACTTCGGCACAGGCTGCCCCATCGGCCACATCCAGCGCATAAGCCTTCGCAGCATCGGGATAGGTGGCGTTGATGGCATCCGCAGCACTTTGCGCATTGGCCAGCGTGCGGCTGACGACGGCCACTTTCGCGCCCTCGGCGGCGAAGGTTTCGGCGATGGCTTTGCCAATGCCGCGTCCGGCACCGGTGACGACTGCGATCTTATCTTGAAGTTTACCCATGCCTTCATCCATGAACGGCATGCTTCACCGTGCAAGAAGAAGGTGCATCGACACCGCGCATGCGTAGGGTCTCTCATTGCCGATGAGTGACGACGCGCCGCCAGCCGACAAACCTATCCCTGTCAAAAAGACCGTCTCACTGGGCGGGCTTTGTGATGTCATCGTCTTTTTGGCCCTCTCCTGCACCTGGCTCGGCAGCCTGGGCCGCTATGGCTGGCTTTTCGATCTCCTTTCACACTTCCGGCTCCAGTACGTGATCGTCTGCGCCCTCGTGGTGATCTACGCGCTGATCCGCTGTCGCACCTGGCTCGTGCTGCTTTCACTGATCGCCGTGCTCTGGAATGCCCAAATAATAATGGCCTTCCACCAAACGGCTGAAGTGGCAGACAAGACACGTGAGAAAGCCCTGCGCGTCATAACCTTCAATGTCCTGACAGAAAACAAGAACCAACCCGCAGCCGTCACCCATGTGATGCAGACAGACGCGGACATCGTCTGCCTGCTGGAGGTCGATGACTCCTGGCGCGCATCCTTGGAGCCGCTACGCATCAAATACCCGCACCACGTGGAAGAGTTGAGCGATGCCCATTTCGGTATCGCCTGCTACACCCGGCTGCCCATGAAAAGCTCCGAAGTTCGCCGCTTCACCATCTGGTGGCTGCCCACTATCGTTCTCAATCTCGATCACCTTGGCAGACCACTCACCTTTATCGGCACCCATCCCAACCCGCCGATGAGCGGCCAAAGAGCGCATGAATGGCGTGAGCAATTGTCAGGCATCGCCACTCTCGTCTCAGGCCTCCCCGGCGAAGTCATCGTGGCTGGAGACCTCAATGCCACGCCATGGTGCGAGGGCATGCGCCTCCTGCGCGAAAAGGGCGGCCTGGACTTTCGTTCCGTCGATCCTGTCTGGCCACCCACCTGGGGTCTGAAAATCCCCATGATGATCCCCATCGACCACGTCCTCACAAAACGCGGCCTGACCATCCAAAAGCGCACCCTCGGCCCCGAAACAGGCTCCGACCACCGCTCCGTAACGGTAGAAATCACCCGCAACACGCCCTAGCTCACGCCAGCACCGCCTTCACCGGACTGTGCTCCTCCACCCCCGTGAGCCGCTGATCCAGCCCCTGGAATTTGAAGCTGAACTTGCGGTGATCAATACCCATCAGGTGCAGGATCGTGGCATTGAGATCATTGATGTGCACCGGGTCTTTCGCCACGTTGTAACTGAAGTCGTCTGTCTCGCCGTGCTCCACACCGCCTTTGATGCCACCACCTGCCATCCACATGGTGAAGCAGCGCGGATGGTGGTCACGACCATAGTTGTCCTTGGTCAGCGTGCCCTGTGAATAGACCGTGCGTCCAAACTCTCCGCCCCACACCACAAGCGTGTCCTGCAGCAGCCCGCGTTGCTTCAAGTCCATGATCAGTGCCGCACAAGCCCGCTCGGTGTCCTCCACCTGACCACGCAGCAGCTTGGGCAGATTGCTGTGCTGATCCCACCCACGATGCAGAATCTGCACCACACGCGTACCGCGCTCGATAAGTCGTCGGGCCATGATGGCGCTGTGCGTAAAACTTCCGCTGCGGTTCACATCATCCCCATACATCTCCAGCGTCGCCTTGCTCTCCTTGCTCAGATCCGTCAGCTCCGGCACACTCGTCTGCATGCGGAAAGCCATCTCATACTGGGCGATCCGCGTCTGAATCTCAGGATCCCCAATACGGGCGTGGTTGATGTTATTGAGCCTGTTCAGCGCGTCGAGCATCGTACGCCTGTCGCTGCCATCCACCCCCGGCGGATTCTTCACATACAGCACCGGATCCCCCTGCCCACGCAGCGCCACACCCGTGTACTTCGTCGGCAGGAAACCACTGCTCCACATCCGCGTAAACAAAGCCTGCGCCTGACTCGCAGGAGGGAATGTCGGCGTAAACACCACAAACGACGGCAGATCATTGCTCTCGCTGCCCAGCCCATACCCCAGCCAGGAACCAATGCTCGGCTTGCCCGGCACCTCGCTGCCCGTCATCACAAACGTGCAAGCCGGATCGTGATTGATCGCGCTCGTGTGCACGCTTTTGATCACCGCGATCTCATCCACGATCTTCGCCGTGTGCGGCAGCAGCTCGCTCACAAACCGCCCGCACTGGCCGTGCTGCGTAAACTTGAACATGCTCGGCGCCACCGGAAACCGCGCCTGACCGCTCGTCATCGTCGTGATGCGCTGCCCGTTGCGGATGCTGTCCGGCAAATCCTTGTCAAAATGCTGCTGCAGCTGCGGCTTGTGGTCCCACAGATCCAGCTGCGAAGGCGCACCATTCATGTGCAGATAGATCAGCCTCTTGGCCTTCGGCGCAAAATGCGGCAGCCCGGGCAGCGCCGGTTGCACGAGGCTGGAGGCCCCGCTCGCAAACTGCTCACCCATCATGCCCGCCAGCGCCACGCCACCCAGGCGCAGGCCAGTCTGGCCAAAAAACTGCCGGCGGGTCTGGCTGCGGTGATATTCAAGGAAAGGATCCATACGCAAAGAACGCAGGCAGAAGGCACAGGCTTACGACGGACCGTAAAATGAAAAAACCTCCCCGTTCACCGAAACAACTTCTTCTCCACCACCGGCCCGTTCACCAGCACACGACGCTTCGCAAAATCCAGCACCATAATGGCATCCGGCTTCGCCCCCTTGATGTGCTGCTGCCCGGACTGCACCGTCGGGTCCCCCTCCAGCACCACCTCCGAGGTCGAACTGCGAAAATGAATCCGCTGCGCGATGCCAAAGAACGTGCCGTCCTTCGTGATCACGGTGATTTTGCTCCACTTGTCAGCACGCGCAAGACGCGGCCACGTCTGCTTCTCCGCCTTCACATACACAAGCTCCTCCCCCTGCAGCAGCACAAAGGGAAATTCATTCACCGCAAGCTGCCGCCGCGTGTCATCGATCGACCCCAGTTTGTCATCCGATGTCGAACCCGCCGCTATCGCCAGCAGCGAAGTCACCATGCCCATCAGATCTCCCGCCCTGCCCGTCAGCCCCGAACTCGGTCGTTTCGCTTTGGGCGATCCCTTCGGCAGCTCCTCATCTCGAATAAACAAACTGCGCGGGATGACCTTGCCGCCCTGCACTTCCAGCATGGGTCCCGGGAGTGCCGCCCACTGCTTGAGATCCGGAAACGGCAGGTAGTCCAGCGGCTCCGAGGTCAGCGGGTTCGACACACTGTGCACAGCTCTGTAAGCAAACGAGCCCACGTGCATTTTGCAGGAGGTAAGTGAAAAAAGCCAGATGCTGAGCGCCGGCACCACGCGCCGAAAGCGTTTCCGAATCATGCCCCTAGGCTGTCGTTCTGACGCACATGCGCAAGTCTGGATTGCTTCATCCTGCAATTGAGCTCCGTTTTTGCACGGCAAGATGCCCCGCAGCCCCGCCGTTCTCATGCGCCCATGATCCGCCGACTTCTCCTCTCGCTGCTCGCTCTGCCCTGCCTGCTCACCGCCGCCGATGCACCGCCAAACATCGTCATGATCATCTCGGACGATCAATTGTACAGCGACTACGGCTTCATGGGCCACAAAATCATCCAGACGCCTAACCTCGACCGCCTCGCCGCAGAAAGCCTCACCTTCACCCGCGGCTACGTCCCCTGCAGCCTCTGCTGCCCCAGCCTCGCCTCGCTGATCACCGGCCTCTATCCCCATCAGCACAAAGTCACCAGCAACGACCCTCCCATCCCCGCCGGCATGAAACCGCGCGAGTTTCAAACCAGCCCGCAGTTTGACGCCGGGCGCGAAGTGATCAGCAAGCACCTCGAAGAAGCAGGCACCCTGCCCACCATGCTGAGGCAAAAAGGCTACCTCAGCCTGCAAACCGGCAAGTGGTGGCAGAAGAGCTACGAGCGCGGCGGCTTCACCCATGGCATGACCCACGGCGGCCGCCATGGAGATGCCGGCCTCGACATCGGCCGCAAGACCATGCAGCCCATCTATGATTTCATCAGCGAAGCCAAAAAGCAGCAAAAGCCCTTCTTCGTTTGGTATGCCCCCATGATGCCTCACGATCCCCATACGCCACCTCAGCGCCTGTTGGAAAAATACAAGGACAAAGCCCCCAGCGAGCACGTGGCCAAATACTGGGCCATGGTGGATTGGTTCGACGAAACCTGCGGCGAACTCATCAAGCACATCGACGACAATGGCATGAAGGAAAACACCATCTTCCTCTACCTCAGCGACAACGGCTGGATCACCAACCCCAAGACCGGCCGCTACGCAGACAAGTCGAAGCAAAGCCAGTACGACGGCGGCCTGCGCACCCCCATCATGATCCGCTGGCCCGGCCACGTGCAGCCAAAAATGTCCGAAGACCTCGCACAATCCATCGATCTCGTGCCCACCCTGCTCAAGGCCGTCGGCATCGCGCCCACCAAAACCTTCCCCGGCATCGACCTCCTCGACACCTCCGCCGTCAGCGCCCGCAAAACACTCTACGGCGAATGCTTCACCCACAACTTCGTCGATCTCAACGTCCCCGCCACCAGCCTGCGCTGGCGCTGGATCATCAACGGCTACGACAAACTCATCATCCCCGACAAAACCAACCAGCCAAAGGACGTCGTGGAACTGTATGATCTGAAAGCAGATCCCACCGAAGAGAAAAACCTCGCAGCCGAAAACGCAGACAAGGTGAAGGCCCTCAGCACCAAGCTGGATGCGTGGTGGAAGCCATGAAGTACGACAGACACTCCTCTCTGTCGGCCAGCGCCCACGCCCTCCCTCAGCAGCCTCACGTTACAGCTCCGGCAACGTCTCGCTTTCATTCCGGCATCCACAGACCAAAGAGTCCTTAATACTCCCTTGAAATAACCTCTCGCTCCCCTTCCCCGGATCGACAGATTCACAGGCTCCCCTGACCGCCGAGTTGGCAGTCCCGGCCGACCCCATGCCCACTCGTTTCTACCCACCTCCCGTCACGACTCCCCCCATCGAGTCCGACACCGAATTCCTGACCGCATTCAGAGATCACGAATTCGACCAGCATTATCCCGAGCACATTCGCGAACAGTCCGCCTGCCACTGGACCCCCATGGATGTGTGCCAGATGGCCGCGCAAATGCTCGTCGAAAAGCCCGGCACCCGCGTGCTGGACATCGGCTGCGGCCCCGGAAAATTCTGCGCAGTCGGTGCCACCACCACCCTCGGCCACTTCACCGGCGTGGAGCAGCGCACCCGGCTCGTCAAAGCCGCTCGCGAACTCCTAGAGCGCCTCCGCATCACTCGGGCTGAAATCGTTCACGGCAACATCACCACCATCTCCTTTTCCGCCTTCGATGCCTTCTATCTCTTCAATCCCTTCGAGGAAAACATCCTCCCCATACTGCGCATCGACCACGATGTGGAAATGGAGTCACGCCTCTACGACGACTACACCCTCCACGTGCAGCAGCAGCTTGAGCTAAAACCCCTCGGCACACGCATCGTCACCTACTACGGCAGCTGCGCCGAAGTCCCCGAATGCTACACCTGCATGAAAACAGCCTACGACAGCACTTTGAAGCTCTGGGAGAAAACCCGGTCACATCGCCCAGGGTCAGCCGAGCCTCAGCGAGGCGACCCTGGGTCAATGTTCCGACTGACCGGGGAGCAAACCCAGCGCCTCCATCGCGCACCGCGTCCTCCAGCAGCGTCTGCCCGCCATACCGCCGCAGTGAAGAGCGTCCAAGCACCGCCCAAACTCACCAGCTTCCCCTTGGCCAAAAGCCTGTCGCGTCAATCTTCTCGATTACGCGAGAATCCGCAAAAAGGCGTTATCACCCGCAAATCACTCAACACGCCGTCACACACGGAACCCCACCCGCCACATCCGGCTCCGCATACTTCCTCACCCCAGCACTCCCACGCCGAAACACCACCGCCACCAGCGACAGCGTGGCCAAAGAACTCAGCGGCATCAAAATCGCCGCCAGCAGCGGACTCAGATGCCCCATCAATCCAACGATCACCGTGACAATATTATACGTCACCGAAAAACCGAAGACCGCATGCACCGCACGACGATGCGTCGCAGCAATGTCCAGCAGGCTGCTCATGAAGCGCATGCTGTGTCCCAGGAAATAGAAGTCCGCCTTGTGCTCCAGAAAGCTGCGCCCCGTCACCGGACTGCCAGCACATGAAGCGGCGTCAAACGCCAGACTGTCATTCGCACCGTCACCAATGTACAGCGTGCCCTGCGGCTCATGGCCGGAGATCCACGCCGCCTTTTCGTCGGGCGTCAGGCTGTGCTGCCATTGCTCCGGTTGAAGATGCAGTTGCTCGGCGATCGCCGCCACCTTGGCCTCGCGGTCACCGCTGAGGATGCTCACTCGCAGCCCACGCGCCTGCAGCGCCTCCACCTGCGCCAGAGATTCCGCGCGCAGCGCATCACGAAAACGGAAGGCGCAGAGCGTCACTCCATCGCGAGTGAAGATCGCATCCGCAGACGAATCCTGCGGCCGTGAGATTGCCCACACCGCGCCTGCATGCTCGCAGCGCAGCCCCTGTCCGGGTTCTTCCCAGACATCAGCTTCAAATCCTTCACTGTGCATGCCGCCCAGTGAGTCAAACAAGCTGCGGCTAACTGGGTGCAGATTGCCGCTGGTCAGATGGCGCAGCATATGGCGGGATTTGTCATCCAGTTCACCCAGCACCGCAGAATTCATCAGCATCGGGTTCTCCAGCGTCAGAGTTCCTGTCTTGTCAAACACCACCTGACGCAGCCTCGTGAGCTTCTTCCACAGCCCCAGCGTGCGCACAAAGACGCCCTGATCGGCCGCACGGCTTGCAGCGATGTCATCCGCCAGCGGTGCCGCCACCCCGAGCGCACATGGACAGGAAACGACGAACACGGAAATCATGACCTGCAGCCCCCGCGCCCATTCGCCCGTGTGCCACCACCACCAAAGTCCGCCGACCACACCCGCGAGCACCACCACCACCAGATAACCACGCAGCAGTTTCTCCAGTCGCAGATCCCGGTGATCTCCCCCACGGCGTGCATCCAGCAGCTTGTGCAGTGTCGATTCACTCCAAGCTTCCAAAGCCACCGCATTCAGCGCACGCGTGCCCGCGTTCAGCGCGCCAGATGGCAAAAGCTGACCGCTGCTCCGCGTGCAGGAGTCGCTCTCTCCGCTGATCCATTCCAGGCTGATGCTCGCATGCTCATCAGTCAGTTTCGCAGCCACCGGCACCGCCTGCCCGGGTTTCACGGTGAAGGTCGCGCCCGCTTGCAGCGCCTCCAGCATCTCAGCCTCAGGAATGGAGGGATCACGCAGCAGCCTGCGGCGGTTTCTCGCCACGGCCAACTGCTGCACCAGCCTGCCGCCCAGCATCAGAAAGATGAACATCGCCACAAAGTCGAAGTACTTCAGCCCCGGCTCTCCACTCATCCAGCCAATGAGCGACCCCGCATAGGCGGCCAGAATGCCAAGCGTGATCGGCGTGTCGATGTGCAGTACACCCGCACGCAGCGCATGCCACGCACGCTGCGCGAAGTAGCTTCCACCCACCAGCAGCGACAGCGTGGCCGAGGCAGCCGCCACCAGGTCAAACCAGTGCGCAAAAGGAAAGTCCGCAGGCATGCCAAAATACGCAGGCAGCGAGAACGCCATCGCATTCATCGCAAAGGCACCGCACACACCAGTGCGACGCTCAAGGCCGTTGTCACGGGTCTGCCCACCATCCGCACGCTGCATGCCGAGCAGGTAGCCAAAGCGCTGCAGCTCTTGCGCAAACTCCACCGGCTGAAATTTTCCCGGCTGCCACGCCATGCGCAGTTCGCCGCTGGAGATGTCCACATTGATTTGCGTGCCACCCAGTTTGGCAAACACCCGCTCAATGAGCCAGATGCACGCCATGCAGGAGAGCCCCTGCACAGACACGCTCAATTCAGCGGCCACATCCTCACTCACCCGCGTGCCTTCTGCAGCAAGCGTGGCGGTTTCCAGCCACCCATAGTCCTGCTGCCGCATGGCCTGCGCAGGAACGGGCGGCAGGTTCAGCCCGGACTTGAGATCATAAAAATGTTCCAGTCCATTTTGCTGCAGCATGTCATGCACAGAGTGGCAGCCCGCGCAGCAAAAGCCGTCGCTTCGGGTGTTGGGGACCGGTGTCCCGCAGTGCTTGCAGGTCGTGTTCATAGCATTCAAAAAATCAGTTCATCGCATGGCAGCAGCTCGCTGCTTCACGGCTTCCAAAGTCCAGCGTATCACGCAGGCGCCAGGCCAGAATGATCGCTGTTACCAGCGCCAGCCCTCGCTGCACTTTCCGCATCGTGGTAGGCTG
>JAPLUN010000006.1 GCA_026397715.1 Verrucomicrobiota bacterium | reverse complement strand
CGCACGCGTTCCGTTTGTTTCGCGCAGTGCTCGGCATTCGCGTAAGAGAACCACGAGCACTCCGACTCCAGCCAGATGCCCGCGCTGATCGTGAGACCGAGTGATTCGGCCTTTTCCAAAAGCACGTCCAATCCATCAGTGCTCCAGGTGCGCAGTGAATTTCCTCCACGTGCAGCCAGTATGCCCAGATGCTTCTCGCCACCTGCGCCTTTGACAAAATAGGGCTTCCCTCCGCGCAGCATGCCATTCTTCACATCCACCTTTACCGGCAAAGGTGCGGCGCAGAGAAACAAAGGGGATAGAATCAGCAGAAGCAGCAGAGCGATGACGGGGCGCATGGGTATGGGACAACTTGCGCTACCAGATCACTTTCCCTTTTTCATGCCATCTTTCTTTTTGCCACCACCCGGGCCCTTGCCTTTACCCTGCCCCGGGCCACGTCCTTGAGGGAACTCGCCACGCTCAAGATCTGCGAAAGCCTGCTCCCCGAGACCGGCACGGATGTGGGCCTTGAGCTCAGACTGAAGTCTGGCAGCAATGTCAGGGGTTTGTTTCGCCAGATCACGTGTCTCTCCGAGGTCCTTCACCACGTCAAAAAGCAGTCCTTCCTTCGTGTCCCAGAAATAGAGCAGCTTGTAGTCGCCCTTGCGAATAGCCGACTGCGGGTGCTCCACCTCGACAACTTGGTGCCACACGAAGCGATCGATGGGCCGCTTCACCGGCGCTTTACCAGCACTCATCAGCAAAGGCTTCCAACTACCCCCTTCAACGCCCTTCGGCAGCACAAACCCGGGAGCTGCAAAATCAAGCACGGTGGCCATGAGGTCATAGCTGATGACAGGAGTGGTGCAGTTCACGCCCCCTTTGATGCCTGGGACGCGAATGATCATCGGCTCACGGATGCCACCTTCGCCGAGATCGCCCTTGCCACCGTTCAGCAGGCTGGTTCGCCCCCCGTTGTCGGAGGTGTAAATGACGATGGTGTTCTCGGCGATGCGCAGATCGTTGAGTTTCTTCAAGACCGCACCCACGCAGGTGTCGAGATCTTCGGTCATGGCAGCCATGATGGCACGATCCCCGCGCCCGCCTTTGCTCGCATCAGCCATCCCCTCATATTTCTTCAAAGTGGCTGCCAGCGCCTGCGGTGTCTGGTGCACGGCATAATAGGAGAGCTGAAGAAAGAACGGGTGCCCCTCTTTCACTTGCGACTCCATGAACGTACCCGCCCGTTGGGTGATGCTGAAGGACTGCTTGGGATCTTCTGGATCTGTCGTATCGCCATCCTCATTCATCGTGATGCCATCGCTGGCGTCATACCCCATCGACTCCGGCGTGTGAAACCACTGCCACTTGCCGAAATGCGCCGCACGATAGGTGCCATCGGCCTTCTTGAGCGTGTTCACGAGTGAGTCAGTGACCGGAGCGCTCCAATTGCGTGCATTTTTATCGGTCGCGTTCAGCGTGCTCGTGCTGCGCCCCATCTGGATCGCCGCGCGTGAGCACTCGCATTTGCAATGCGCCGCATAGGCCTGTGAAAAAGTCATGCCCTGTGCGGCGAGCTTTTCGAGATTCGGCGTGTGAAATTCACGGCTCGCGCTGCCAGCTTCATTGGGCATCATGCGGACCGAAGTCCCGCTCCAGGCCTGGTCATCAGCGAGGATGAAGAGAATATTAGGGGCTTTGGCAAAGGCTCCGGCGGCCAGCAGGTGGATAACAATGAGACTGATAAAATGTTTCATGGATCTATACGGATTCTGGTTCTGCGTTGGCTCATTTGGAGTCGGGTTTTATCTCGGTCTTTTTCCTCATCGGCTTCTGCTTGCCACCCTTTCCGCCTTTGCGGTCTCCTGACTTCTCCCCGCCTTCGACATAATCGGGATTCGGCTTGGGCATGCCAGCCTCAATAGAGCGCAAGTAATTCATCATGCGGTTGTCGAGGGCGAGAACAATGTTCGAGTTCGCCTGCGCAAGATCTCTCTGCTCACCGATGTCTTTCGAGAGATCAAACAGCAGTCGTTTCTCTGTTTCGAATACGCGGATCATTTTCCAGTTCTGGTAGATGATGGCGGAGGCCGGACCAATTTCATCTTTGTCAAAATGCGGGAAATGAACCACAAGCTCCTCATGCACTCGCTTGATCTGGGAGTTCGGATCTGTCCTCAAAGCGCTCACAAGGCTGACACCATCCAGATCTTTCGGCAGCTTGCTCGCAGCCACACCTGCCAGATCCATGATCGTTGGCAGCACATCCACAGTGCTGGCACGCACATGGGAAAATTGCCCGGCCTTGATGCCGGGGCCCGCGATGAGCAGCGGAACACGCAGCCCTCCTTCCCACACGGTTCCCTTGCCATTGCTGAGAGCGCCGTTCGCATTGCGCCCCTGAGCGCCATGATCAGCGGTATAGATGATGTAGGTGTTCTTCAGCGCGTCGAGCTCCTTCAGCTTTGCCAGCACGAGACCAATCGTTTTGTCGATCTCCTCATTGCCCGCCGCCTGTCCAATGCGCATGATGTCCAGACGGTTGCCCAGTCGTCGCTTCACCGACTCGATCATCTCAGGTGTCGCACTCTCAGGCTGCTTGCCCGGATAGTGCGAGATTTGCAGGTAAAATGGCTTCCTTGCCTTCACCTGCCGCGTCATGAAGTCCATGCCGAGCTTTGCGGTGGCGTAGCACTGCTTCGGATTGGGTTCGTCCACGTTTTCTGGCCCGCCATTGCTGTTCGGCCCGTCGTTTTCGTCAAAGCCACTCTGCTGCGGGTTCTCGCGACCCACATGCCATTTGCCAAAGTGCGCGGTGGCGTAGCCCTGCTTTTTCAAAAGCGAGCCAATGGTTTCCATGCCGGCAGGAAGCTGCGATGTCGTCTCCGGCGCGATCACTCTGTCTCCCGGATTAACACCTCCCTCCTTCTTGCTTTCCCCCACAAACGTCATGTGCAGCCTCGCAGGATTGCGTCCTGTGAACAAAGCAGCGCGTGTGGGCGTGCAGCGTGGCGACGACGCGTAGAAGTCAGAAAAGCGAATGCCCTGCTGAGCAATGCTGTCGAGGTTCGGTGTACGAATAAAATTACTCGTCGATCCTTCCGGATTTCGATCGTCCTGCGGCACCGACATCGACGCCCAGCCCTGCGCCTCCCCCATGATGACAAGGAAGTTGGGCGGGGCTGTTTCCGCCCCAGCCACAAATGAACACACAATGAGGAAGCAAAGGCAACAAACGCGTTTCATGGCTGACAAAAGCTGAGATTACCGCAAAGGCGCACCGCTCACATCAAGATCAGGCTTTGTGTTCCAGCGCTGTTTCCATTCCGGCTTTTCGATCTTGGTGCGAAAAATGATGGTGTTGTCCAGCGCAAGGTCGTCGGTCCAGATGAACTTGGCGCCTTCAAAATCATTTTCGAAATACGGCTGCTTGGGATCGACCTCCTCCACTGTGTACTCTTTGGCGTTCTTCCACGTGCTGTCATCGAAATCGACCGCCCACCAGTTTGCGGGCAACGGCTCTTGTTTGACTTGAGGGTTTGCAGTCTCGCCATTGACCGGGCCGTGGAAGAAGCTTTTGGCCTTCCAGATGGCATTGGTCACGGTGCCGTCGGCGAACTTCAAAATAAAACCTCCATCGCCGACGCTGCTGCCATATTCGAGACCGGTTTTTGGATCCGCATTGTCCTTTGCGAGCACCGCAATCGTCATGGGATATTCCGGGAGGAAATCCACACTGACGACATTGTGCGGAGTGAACTGGATGGGATCAACAGCAACGAGCCGGCCGTTCACGTAGAGCATGAACCAGTTGTCCGCATAAACATTGAGTTTCATCGTGTCGGCGATGCTCGGCTTGATCAGTCCGGGCGGGCCACCACCCTTTTTCTTTTTACCACCGCCTTGGCCACCTTTGCTCTCCCCACCTCCAGGGCCAACTGGAGCACCACCTGGACGCTGCCCACCTTGTCCTGTGCCAGCCTGCATTGGCTGCGCACCTGCAGCGCCTGCTCCATTTTGTGCGGGCGGATTGAAGATGTTGTCCAGAGGCCGCAGACCGCCGCTGCCGGTGGCCCCGTTTGAGGCTGGCATAGTGGACGGACCAGGAGGCGGATTAGCTGAAGCAGGTGGCGCGGGCGGTTGATCTCCGCTTCCTGGAGCAGCCGCACGCAATGGAGCATTGGGCGCGCTTTGCACTTCCTCCGTTGTAAGTTTGCCGTCATGATCCAGATCTGCTGTGCCGAAAATGTACTTGGCAGCATCTGCCAGCTCCACGCTGCTAAGTCGACTGTCCTGATTGGCATCCAGTTCGAAAGCATGACGGTTGATAAAGCCGGCAAAAGCCGCGCCTTCACGGATGTCGCCCGCCGCGTCGATCTCGGCAGGTGTGATGATGCCATCCATGTCCGCATCATATTTGGAAGCGGCGACTTTCATGTCCGCAAGAGTCTCAGCCAGGGTTACGATTCCATCCTGATTGCCATCGAGCTCCGTGCCGTGCATTTGCATCCACGGCTTGCGCTGACCACCTTGCTGTCCACCACCACCAGCCTGCGGCGTCATGGGCTGCGTGGATGTTTCGGGCCGCATCGGCTGAGTGCTGCCACCGGGAGCCATGCCGCCAGGGCCACCCGTGCCTGACTTTGCTCCAGGTGCCATATCGCCACCTGCTGTCGCCCCACCACGTGAGTAAACAACGCTCAAATCGGCCTTGGCAAGAATCTTGCCGTCAATCGCAGCGAGCAAATCTTCGCGTGTCACGCCGCCACGACCGGTAGCCTTGGGCTGCGGCTCGGCGGAAAGCGCATACACATGCAGCACATAGGTCTTTTCACCAGGGCCCTGTGAATGCGGCGGCTCATAGCCTTCCTCGCCTTTAAAACCGACTCCCAGCTTGCCCACACTCTTCACATTTTTAGGCAGGCTTGTCACTTTCGCAGGAATGTCCCACATGACCCAGTAGCTCTTCATTTCATTGCCAGGAGCCAGATGATCCATGATCAAGGCATAGCTCTTCGTGCCCGCAGGTGAGCCACTCCATTTAAGAGGGAGAGTCGCGCCGCTGCCATCGCCCGTGTAGTCCGCGGGCAGATTGCCACCATCTGCCACTTCGGGGCTGGTCAAAACAAAACCGCTCGTCGCTGCGGCAGGCGCCCCGCCACGACGACCACTGGATTGCTCGGCAGGTGCAGCCATCGGTGCTGCCAGTTCGCTCACATCCAGCTTTCCGTCAGCATTGCGGTCCATCGCGGTAAATTCGCTGCGTGCCTTCGCCATGGCTTCAGCCAGCGTCCCACCACTGCGTTTCGCGGCAAACTCACGTTTCACATTGTCGGCGAATTCTTGTGCCGTCACGGTGCCGTCGCCATTCACATCCATCAGGCTGCCAGAAGCCTGCGGCGACGGGCGCGGCGCATCTTCAGAAGGTGAAGGTGGATTCTCATCAGGCTTCATGCCTTTGCCTGGGCCTCCCTTGCCCTTTCCCTTGCCTTTTCCACCACCACCACCGGGTCCTTTGCCTCCGCCACCACCGCCGCCCCGGCTCGTATAGACCTCCTTCAAGACACCCTCACTGCCGTTGTTAAACTCAAAAGGATAGGTGCCATCGCTGTTGATGCTGTAGCTGATCGAACGCTTGTCGCTGCCCACCTGATAGCTGAGCTTGTAGCTGTTGGACCCCGTGCTCTCGAAACCGGTGATCTCCGCACCGCGCAGGGGCGCTGTATCAGGGCGCACTCCTTGAGCACGCGGCTGCGGATCCACCTGCCCCTCCGCCTCCACGACCACTCCATGAAAGGCGCTCTGTAAATACGGTCGCTTCGTCGAGGCATGGTAGTGGTAGCCCACCTTCGCATCTTCATGACCATGGCACTCGTCCAGCTTGCCAACCGGTGACCCGTCCGGCTCCGTGAGACCATAGATCGGGTAGCCATCCAGCGCATACGCAACCGGCATCCCCTTCCCCACCACCTGCTGTAGATGCAACGGAGTGATGTGATAATGGTAATCATCCGCCCGCCCGCAATGACCTCCCCACTGATCCAGCTCGCCGATCTCATAGGAGACTTCGCCGCGATTGTTCTGCGGATTGAAGATCGGGATGCCGTTCACGCCGAGTGCGATGGCCCCCCGCAGGAAATGACCTTCCACAATCGCAGGAGTTTTCGCCGGAACCGGGCGCAAAGGAATGCGCCACATGTTGTCCCCCGTGTAGTTCTGCGGCAGCGGCACCTGCTGCTGCCACGCCGTGATGCCCACCATCATGTTGTGATCCGGCATCCCGTTGGACCCAACGAACAGGAAATCCTTGTCCCATTTCAATTCGAGCCTCGAGAAAGCAAGAAACGGCTTCGCTGCCGCCGGTGCGTTCGCCGCATTTGCCACCGTTGCCGCAGCAAGGTTCAACGTGGACGCCGTCGAAGCCACCTGCACCGGCTTGATCTCCCCTTGAGCAGACTTCTCATGCTCCTGCATCCACTCCTTCAGAATATGCTCACGCAGACTCTCTTTGTCGGTAGATGCATCAGCTTTCCATGTGTGAGCGGAAAGACTGGTCGTGAGCAGCAGAAGCGCAGAAATCGTTTTCATCATGCCGACTCTAACCCTTCCTGCGTCAGGACGGCTTCAAGGAATCGCCGGAGATTTGTCAGAATTGCGTCAAGACAAGATTCAGGAGCACTAGATTCGACGAATTATTTTACTGCTCACGAACGTCCGCGTTGGTGCTGCCGTAAGATCGAAGAATGACCGGCAGGTCCGTCACACTGGCCATGCGTTCGAAATAGTCCCGGTCCGAAAGAATCGGTTCCAAAGCATACCTGGGCTTGGATCTCTCGATAAGCTGGGTCAGCATGCTCTGATGTGACAAGTCACCACAGACACCCATGGGAAGTCGGTCAATGAAGGACACCGAAGGAGTCGAATAACTATCACACCACTGCAATGACATGCCGCGTTGAAACACATCCAGATGGCTGACCAGCAGCCCATTCAGCAGCCCCATCACTTCGAGTGCGTAGCGCAAGAGCACGGCATCAGGGTGCCCACGTCTAAATCTGCCCTGCCAGCCCTCACTATGATTGTAGGGCTCGGGCAGCAGAGCGTTCAACGATTCATCATGCGTCGGCAACGGGCCGGCGCCATGTCGCGTGAGGTAGGACCTCAGCACGCCGTAGTGCCGGATCGGCGCCTCAAGATCAAAACATTGGGCCGCGGCTTCAACTGCAGCCGTGGTGATCGAACTCCAGGTCGTATGTGGATGAAAGCCGCGCCATTCGTCGAGAAGCACACCTTGCGCGCCTTCAAACACGACGCATCCGGGCTGCTTCAATTGAGTGCTTATCTTCTCAATGGAAGCCGGAGCGCATTGCCGCGCCAGCGCTCTTGCCATGTTAAGCCATCTCCCGGCCAGCGACTCATCTTGCAGTGTCTGCATCTCCTCCGCCAATGCGGCATTCCCATCTTGTGCGAATAGCTGGGACAGATCCGCGAAAAGCGTCTCGCGGATCGAGTTGAGTTTGTCCATCTGCGTCCGCACATGGGCTGCATCAGCTGCAGACAGATCGGCATATCGCATGGCCTGATCGGGGTGAGCCAGCGCATGACGCACCGTCTCGCCCACTCCCACACCACAAGTGCCATGCGCCGCCTCGCCACGCAGCAGTTCACGCACACGCCCTGCAGCCTGATGATAAGGCGTCGTGACACGACATCGTGCGTCAATCATCAGACGCGACAGAGCATCATGAACACCGATACGGCCCAGCGCCTCAGCCTCCACGAGCAGGGCCGTCGGGTGCAGCACCATCGGATCGATCAGCACCGTGCGCGTTCCCGGCACCAATGTCCCAGCGCCAAACTGAGAAAACGTATGATGGCTTCCCACATCTCCCCCATCGGCTGATGTCACCACATTGTGCCCCGCCTGCGCTCCGCCGCTGAAACGCACAACAGTGTGGGCCTGCCAGCGTCGCGTGAGTGCATCGACAAAATGCCCTTTTCCGCAGTCGCCAAAGCCGAGCCCCAGCACCGAAGCATAACGCGTTTCACTCACGGGAGTAGGTCACCCAAACAAACGCTTCCACCACGTATCCCCCGTCGCAGTCCCAGGACTCGCCGAAGCATGCGTTGGCAGGTTGAGCAATGCGGCATAGGGCTGGACCGCCCGGAGAGTCGATCCCACATGGTCTCGGTTGAATCCATTGTTGGCCAGGATCGTCGCCAATGCGTCCAAATTTGGGATTCGTCCCTCGGTCAGCCCAACGATGGCAGCAGCAACTGAACAGGCATCACTCGGCGACTCCATGATGATGGTGTGATCTCCAAGAAGTTGTCTCCAGCGTGGGCCGCAGCGCTTTGCCCGCCCCGCATCGGGGATCAGGAAGAAAAGGTGGTAGCTTTCGGCGGCAGCGGCGATCACCTCTTCAATGGGAATATCTTCATCCAGTTTTTCACCGACAAGCGCCTCGATCTGGTGGCGTGAAACGGCGGGATAAGGCAGTTCATCACCAGTCATGAAGAGATACCCCTTCTTCTTTCGCTTCACCCAGTTGTCCATGTCGGTGTGCTGGGCGGCAATATAAAACGCCAGTTCATAGCTTTCCTGGCCGCTCCCACCGCCGCCGCCTTCCAGATAGCTCCAGGTCAGCCACTGGTCCATCAGCTCAGCCGTGCTTTCAAACTGCCCCACCTGCAAGGAGGCCT
>JAPLUN010000446.1 GCA_026397715.1 Verrucomicrobiota bacterium | reverse complement strand
GACCTCGATCAACGCGGACTGCTCGAAGACACCCTCGTGCTCTGGGGCGGCGAGTTTGGCCGCACGCCCGATGATGCCACGCAGGACGGTCGCGGCCACAACAACAAAGGCTACAGCATGTGGATGGCCGGTGGCGGTGTGAAAGCCGGCCACATTCACGGCGCGACGGACGACCTCGGTGTCGCGGCCGTCGATGGCAAAGTCCACATCCACGACTTGCACGCGACGATGCTGCACCTGCTCGGCCTCGATCACGAACGCCTCACCTTCCGCTACGGTGGCCGTGACTTCCGGCTCACCGATGTTCACGGAAAAGTGGTGACGAATATTCTGGCGTGAGCAAGCCCTCTCGGATGATGCCATTGCGCAGTTCACCGCTCTACACCCTGGCCCGAATGGCACGTTGAGCCATAAACCGCAAAATCATCCATAGGCATGGTTTCGATTTCAGACTCAGGTTTGGCCAAGAGGCGTTTACTTCATGTTGCCGGGCCTGCCACTGCATCCGCACAAGCTATCTGCGTCCTTGTCTGGGAGGAGCAGCAACCACAGCAAAGCGTGCAGCCGCGCAACTTCACCCCCGCGATGCGCGAAGTTGCCACAAGAAGCCATCGCACTATCTGGCGCTCCCGGTGCGTTTGATCTCTGATGCCCCTCTTCAAAACCATTCTCGTCCGATTCGCTGCAGTCCTGCTCACGGCTTCGTTTGCTGCAGCGGAAACGATTGAGCAGAACCCCAAACTCATCGCAGTGGCTCAGCGCTTCCAGAGCGGCCTGGGCATCATCGTGAAGCCCGCACCCGTGGGCGATGCCGTGGTGGCCAGGATTTACAACGTCACTCCTCTGCAGGCGGAGCATCTGGACAACGCCGTGCAAATCCTCACCTGGGTGGAGGAGGAGCTGAAGCGCTACCCGGCTGGCTTTGTGCAAAAGCATGGCCCGAAGCATCTCATGCTGGCCGATGCCTTCCACTCCAAGTCCGCCAAAGGCGCCGCAGCGCTCTACTCACCGACCTTCATCGCTGACAAATACAGCAGCTCCATTCTGGTCACCGTGCCCGCCACTCTGACACCCACCACCGAGGTGCTCGGCAGAGGCCACCTGCATTACACGCTCTTTTCCCTGCTGCTGCCAGACGTCAAATCCACGGACTCCCCCCTCTCCTTGGATCGCTGGAAACCACTGCTGTCTGATGATGCCGCAGGCGATACCGAAAGCGCCAAACGACTCATCAAGGCAAGCAACACGCGGGAAGGAATCTACAAGATGATGTGGGAGCCGTTTGAAGTGGCCGAGCTCACCACGCTCGGGAAAAAAGACGTCCGGCTGCAACAGCGCATGGAACTGGTTCAGTCCTTCATGCACTCGCTCGATCCGCAGTTTAACGCCGCCTTCTGGGCCGCGCTGGCGGTGATCGCCGAGCACCAGCGCACGGTATGCCTCAATGATCTCACGGACCTGCACAGCACGGACCAGATCAAGGCCGACACCGAAATTCAGAGCGACATCCGCGCCTTGGAAAAGCAATGGGGCTTCAAGGTGCTGTGGGAGCCCGGCTCACCCACGCCTCCCATGCCTGCCAAAGTCCGGCTGGAGTACTCCTACTTCACCGACAAAAAGCTGCGCGAGTTCAAGATCTACATCCGCATGCTGCGTGAGAACCTGGCGCTCTACCCTCTGCAGATCACGCAGCGGCTTAACGTGCAGCACCTCTACCTGCTGGACACCTTCACATTTCGCGGTGCCGGTGTGGCCGGGCAAGGCATGAACTGGCTGCCGCGCCCCTCGTTCGCCTATGGCATGCGCACCTTGGCCCCCGCCAAGACCGCATCTCTGGACTTCTTCCGCCGCACCATTCACCACGAAGTGCTTCACCTCATCGACAAGGAGTTCTCCAAGGAAGGCGGGCCAATCTACGGCACCCGCTGGGACAGCCTTAATCAAGAAGGCTTCCACTACAAGATCGGCAGCCCCGGCGGCGCGGCCAGCCCCAGCCAGCTGCGCTTCTACAAGGACAATGCCAAATGGCAGGGCTTTGCCGAACCCTACGGCATGAACATCGCCACCGATGACCGCGCCACACTCTACGCCCGCCTCATGACAGCGCACGTGGCCGATGAAGGCCGCGGCGATCAGCCCTTCCTCACCCGGCTCAAAACTGACACCATCCTCAAAGCCAAAGCGGATCGCTTGATCGAATTCTTCCAAATGCTCAAAAACGACCTGTCCATTCCATCAGACAATCCGCTTTACTCAAGGCTGCAAGACTCACTGCATTAAAGTAGACTTCAATACCTCCCCGCCGACCACGCCGGCCAGAGTCCCGTTGGCTTCCGTCCCTGCGGGCGCATGCGCTCCAGCAGCACCAGCGCCGTCTGCGCCTGCTGGTGAATCAGCGATGGCGCGTCCTGGTTGCGCAGGCTGGGGATGTCGTAGTTGGTGATCGTCGGCTTCGCAAAGAAGGCATCCAGCGCCAGCGGCAGGAAGATGGACTCCACAAAGTTCGCCGGCACAGGCAGCGCCACGCCGGGATCGGTGTGGCCTGGGTCATTGTTGTACACATCCGCGCGCGTAAGCTCGCCCAGCGCGGTGCGTGCCTGGAACTCCAGAACCGTGTCCGTACTCACGTAGCCGGAGATCATCATGCGCAGTTTCACCGCGTTGTTGGAAATGGCAGACTCGATGAAGTAGCGCACATCACCGCCGCAGTTCTGCGACAACTCATCACGGCTGCCCGCAGCAACGAGCGTGCGCTTGCTGCCGCGAAAGCGCACCGGCTCCAGCACCGTGATGATGTCTCCATCCAGCTCCACCGTGTCCACGTTGATCGTCGCGGTGCCGCTGGTCGTGCTGGACAAATGTGGAAACTGCAGCGTCGCGGTGCTGCCCGTGATGGAAAGGATGCGGTTCATGGCGGGGTCACCCGGCATGTCCACCCAGCAGCCTGCGGCCCACGCGGGAAAGCTCCCCGTGGCAGTCATGCCGCCATGCGCCAGCCCGCTGACCGCCACCGGAGTGGGGGCACGGAAGTACGCGCTGCGCTGCTGCTTCGCTGCAAAGAGCGGGCCCAGCGCCGCCATCTGCTGCAGCGCCGCATTGCACGCGGCCAGCGCATCTGGCAGTGGATCTTCATAGTCGGTGCCTCCCGCGTAGGGGATGGCGCGCTGCTCTACCCGCAGGTAGCTCAGCATCGTGGCGATGGTTTCACGTACAGTCATAATCAGAGAGTGGTGAGAGGTGTCGTGCGGGGTTCAGGAAGGCTGATGCTCACGTTGTCCAGCGTGGCGATGATCTCCGTCTCCAGCGCCAGCCGGTAGCTGCGGCCCTTGCGCATGAGCTCGCCGCTCGCGTAGCGGCCCACGTAAACCTGCGTGCCGCAGTCCAGCGCCGCGCACTTGCAGTCCGGCCCGCGTGCGACCACGACGCCCTCCATGCGCGTGCTCGCCCCCTGCACGGCGGTTGGCAGCACGATGCCGGCTGCGGTGGTCTGCTCCTGCGGCGTCACATCCAGCAGCAGGTGATTCGTCAATGGGTGTATTCCGGGTGGTTTCATAGTCGTGTGGTTGTTGGTGCTATCTCTTGGTATTTATGGTCAAAGTAAAAATATCAGTGTCATCAGCAGCAGGTCATCATTTTCATGGCTGGGCATCACTCACGCCTTCCTCCTCACCCACCCCGCATTCGCCAGCTCGATCCGCGAATCCGCATGCCCGATGCCCGCCCGCAGTGCGTCCTCCGCCACTCCCAGCAGCGCCGCCAGGGCCTTCAGTCTCTTCGGCGGCTCCACCAGTTCATACGCAGCCTCATGCAGCTGTCTGCCCGCAATGAGCGGCGGCACCACGGCCTGCACACTCGTGGCAGCCACGGAAACGGTGGAAGCATCTGCCACAGCAGCCTGCGCCTTCACGCTGGGCTTCACCGTCAAACTACTGTCAGCCACAGC
Source organism: Verrucomicrobiota bacterium (assembly GCA_026397715.1). Taxonomy (GTDB): domain Bacteria; phylum Verrucomicrobiota; class Verrucomicrobiia; order Verrucomicrobiales; family Verrucomicrobiaceae; genus Prosthecobacter. The sequence goes on along the minus strand of JAPLUN010000446.1, from coordinate 10,863 downwards.
CTTCGCGCCGCAGGCGCTCGCCGAGGCGGGCGCAACGGTCGGCTCAGCACCCGGCCCAACCACGTTTCGGGTGTCAGTGCTCGTGTCCGTTGCGCCCATTTCGGTGAGATTCGTCAGCGGCGTGGGCTTCGCCGCAGTCGGTGCATCCAGCGTCACCACCATCGCATGCGGCAGTCGGCGCTGTTCCATGAGATCATGCGCCAGGCGTCCCTTCCCCGCCTGCCACAGGTGCAGCGGCACACGCAGGATGTGCCCCTCCAGCGCCGACTCAAAGCGGAAGATGTAGGAGCGCGTCCCCTTGTCGTGAAAATCATACGGCGCATTGTTCCCCACGCCCACCAGCTTCACGACAACAAGCGGATCATCCGCGCGGCGAAACTTCGCCAGCAGCGCCGAATCAACGCGCCCCGGCAGGGTCAGAACAGTGGTGAGAGAAGGACAGGCAGTGGTGTTGAGCTTCATGACGTGTAAAAAGTGCTGGAGTAGTGCGGGCAATCCTGCCCGCTGGAGTTCAGTTTCATTTCCCACCTGTTTCCTCCCTGGGGCGCTGGCCGCACCCGCAAGGGAGGCAGGAGGTAAAAATCAAAAAAGGGTAATTCTGGTTATCAGAGTGGTAGTTTCTAGCATCTTCTCCCGCTCTTCCTCCCTCGGCTTGGTCATTTCCACCAAGGGAGGAAGGGCAGGAGAAAGATCAGGAGTGCTAGCCCTCACGGCGCTCTTTCAAGACACCGTGCGGGCCGCTGTATCGCATTACGCGCTCAGAGTCGGCACCTCGAGGCCCGGGTGCTGGCCCGCATGGCGCAGCACCGAGTACCCGCTGGTCTTGCCATCCGTGCGGATGCAAGGTGCCTGGCCAAAGATGGTCTCATAGCCGCCGCCATCCACGAACGAGTAGTCGTCCTTGTCGCCCACGAGGAGGTCATCCCCCACATAGGCGCGCACGGCCGTGTCCTGGCCGAGGATGAGGCTGCACATGTCCACCGCACCATTCGCATTGCACGGAATGATGTAGGCGCCCGCATCAAACTCAGACGTCCAGACAAAGTCCGGAGAGCAGTTCGATGAGCCGCCTGCACCACCCGCAGCACGCGTGTAGGCCGTGCCAGCAGTATTCAGGCCCCAGGTGTCCCCGGTGGCGATGAAGTTCCCCAGCGTGGCCACGCCGAGGCCGGAGCCGTCGTTCGTGTTGTCCGGGTTCAGGATCGCGTTCACCGTGATCTGGTTCCCGTTGTTAGCAGAGCCCAACCAGCTCACAAGACCGACCGAACCATCCGGATTGATCACCCAGCCATAGTAAGTGGCGGAGGTGATGGCCGAGTAGAAGGCCGTCCATGCCACACCACCGGGGGCGGTGGTGGCGGCGCTGGTGGACTGGCCCTCATACCACTCATAGGCGTAGCCGCCCATCCATGCCATGTAAGGCGTCTTTGTGTCCGTCGCGTGGCTTTTCAGCACGCAGTTGGTGGAGGGGCTCGTGGAGTCCACACCGAATCCGGTGGAGAGCATCGCACGCGGGGCCAGCGGATCAGCGCACTGATCGTTCTCAGGATCCACCGACGCATGCTCAAAGAGGCCCACGCCGTTCCAGTCCAGCAGCTTGCCGGAGAAGAGCGGGTTTTCCTCATTGCTGCGTGCGCCGCCGTGCAGGGCCGCCTGCTCATAGCTGGAGGAATTCTTGATGCTGGCGATCGCAGCATCAGGAATGTACACCATCGGCTTGTACACCGGGCTGCCATGCTTGCTCGTCACCACGATGCTGCGACCGCCAAGACGGCGCCACTGCGGGATCGCATTCGTGATGCCCGAAGGCGTCAGCGTGTCCAGCGCATTCAGGCTGGCCAGCGTCTTGCGCGCATTCGGGTAGATGGTGTTGCCCACGCCTTGAAGCTTGAGCGCCATCTTCATGTCGTTCATGCGGCGGCGTCCCAGCTTCTCGCGCAGGGCCAGCAGTACGGCGGATTTCACACCACCGCCTCCCGCCATGAACTTCAGCTGCTTCTTCGTGAACTTGAAGGCATCGCGCCAGAAGTCCACCACGCAGCCGAAGGTCTTGAAGTCCACGCTGGACTCATTCCCGCGCAGCGGCTGCTCACCACGCGCACCCGGGCCGCGCGGCTGGCTCATGACAGTGAATTTGACCTCGTCTCCCGCATGCGCGGAGGCGATGTCCTTGCGAACGATGAAGGGCTTTCCGGAGCCCTCCCCGCCCTCAAACATCGAAAAGTCATCCACCGAGCGCGCACCCTTGCGGAGCTGCTGGGAATAGACCTTGGCGACGACGGACGGATCAGCCGCGACGGCGGCTGCGAGTGTGGATACGACTGATTCAGCGTGATAGGCGCTCATATGTGTTTCTCAAACGAGATGTGTTGTCTGTTGTGTTTTGATTGAAGTTTAACGTGTGGTATCTTACGGCAGTTCATACCATCCTGAGTCCAAAAAAAGGCCGGCTAGTGCCGCACTTTGGCGGAGGTCAGCCTGTCCAGACTATGGATGAACGCGTCCTGCTGCTCAGGTGTCAGCTTGTCGATTTCCGCCATCGCTGTCTGGGGAGACAGCGCGCCGGCGGAGAAACCGGGGCCGACTGGTGAACCGGGCAGCCGCATCGAATGTCTCGGCGCTGGCGGTATCAGTGACGTGCCTCTCGCGTGACCTGGGCTGTGCGCCGCATGTCCTTTGAAAAACTTGTCGATCACCCGCCGTCCGATCTTCTCAGGCCAGTCAGGATGATTTAGGATTGGGTCGTTTTTTGCCTCTGCAAGCAAAACTTCATCATCACAGTAAGAAACAAATCCCGTGTCCTCATCCGTGATCAAATCCGAGAACTGATCCATCATGCGATTGTGGCTTTCCGCCTGCTGGCCCTGCCAGTGGCCGCTCACCACCGCCGCCTCACGCCGCGCCTCACGCAGGTCCATTTTCAGATCCGTCATCTGCTCCAGCAGGTCCGTCGCCACAGGGTCATACGATTCCTTCGCCTGCTTGTACTGGTGCTGCAGCAGCGTCAGGTGCTGCTCCAGCTCCGCCACCTGCGGCGCTGCCATCTGCGTCTGCGAATCATCAAATCCAGCCGCGCCATCCTGCGCAAAACCATCCTCAGCGTGCGACTGCCCCGTGATGCCAAACACCTCCGCAAACGCATCCGCCGGCGCTTTGCCTGCGCGGATCAAATCCAGCGCCTGCACCGTGCGCGCGCGGTCCTCCGGCTTCAGCGCCTTGATGGACACACGCGCCGGAGCCAGGGCAGAAGCCTCTTCACCCGTGCCGATGCGTGGCTCCGCATTTGGCTGCACCGCAGCCAGCGCCGCCTCCACCCGCTCCGGATCACCGCTCTCAAAATCCCTGATCTGCGCATCCGTCATCTGCGCCAGATCCGCACCCGCCAGCGCCTCGTCCAGCGAAGACAGCCCCGGGATCACCTCTTCGGCAGATCCACGCCTCGCATCCGGCGCATCGCCTCCGGCAGAAGAAAGGCTGTCGAGCACCGCGCTCGCATCAGCCTCCGAAAGGTTCTCAAAGACAGCCCCCGCCTCGGCGGCGCTGGGGGTGGATGGCGTGTAGTCGTCTGGCATATCAGTGTGTGGTTGTTTGTGGTAGTATGATCAAAAAGAAAAGCTGGATTCGTGGAAAGCTGCGGGCCGGGTCATTCATTCACCCGTCCGGCGCCCGGCGGAGATCCCGCAGGGCACATACTGTGGTCGGGCTTGCATGAGAGAAGTCTTGGGTCCGATTTTCAGGAGTCAAGCAAGATTCTCAAAAAATCTTATCCATGGCACTGCAAGTGGTCTTTTGTGGTATGTTCTGCGCTTCCGAACAACCTGAACTCTGGCAGGCCCGGGCGGAAACACACCCGTCCCATCCCCTTGCACGCATCCACCGCTGTGCTTGCTTCCAGGATCTCATTCCCAATGAACACCCACGCCCTCGATTCCATCCTCCGCCACTACCACGGAGAAACGTATGGCATCCCGCCCCAGCCCGCCGACTGGGCACGCGCAGAGCAGGAGCTTGGCCGTGAGATTCCCCAGGACTACAAGACACTGCTCAACCAGACCGGCGCACATTCTCTAGGCCACTGTCAGTTAAGGAATCCAGCCGACAATCACGGCCCTAGTTTGTCCCGCGCCGCATTGACCCGTGAAGAGTTGATCTTTGGCCACATGGCCAGAGAGATGCTGAACCTCGACTTCTATCCCGAAATCGGCGGCTGGATTCAACTTGCCTACTGCGACAGGGAATTTTTCATGCTCAGGCCCACGGGGGATGACATCATGCTCGTCAGCCTCAGCCTCTGGAAGGTGCATGAGACCAGGCTGACCTTCACCGAATTGCTCTGGTCCCTCTTTGCAGACCGTACCCTCTATGACAATCTCGGTTCGTCCATCTGGATCAAGGGCAGGCCCATGTTCGGCCTGACTTGATGAAGTCCGCGCCTCACTCCCACCCTAGCCACACAAACTCCGCCGCGCTGCCGTTCCACAGCGCCGCATCCTTCGCCGCAGTGCCCGGCACCCGCGCGCAGATCCCCAGTTCATCCATCTGCGCCCAGTCCTTCAACACCACACCCTTGTCAGACACAAAATCTGCCGTAGCCAGCACCACGCTCTGCGCCTCCGCGCCTCCAGCAATCTCGCGTGTGCACTGGTAGCTCGCGCGCGGCCCACGATAGCTCCGCCAGTCATTCTCCCGCACCACAAAGGTCAGCCGGTTCGTCTTCGGCATCTTCAACGTCACCTTCAGCCGCGCTCCCACCGGCGCACGATACAGCGGGTCCGTCACCTTCCGCGTCCACATTTCCTGATGCGTCAGATTCCCCGCATTCAGCACATACCAGTCACGCAGCCCATGGGAGAAATCATCCAGGACAGCACTCGTCCGAGCCGTCGCCACCGTCCCCGCAGCGCGCAGCGCCTCCGGCTCCGCATGCCGCAGCATACTGCTCACGCACACCTCCCTCACCTCAGCCCCATTCCCCGGCAGCGCCTTCATGGACACCGCCTGCGGCAGCGTGTGGTACACATTCGCAAAAGCAAACAGCGGCAGATCCACCGCATGCAACGGCAGCGCCGCCGAGTAAACATCCCCCTTCTTCACCACCTCCGCACTGCGCCAGAAACGCGCCCGCGGATCCGCATCCACACTGTAGTAAATCTCCACCCGTGAAACCGGCAGCGCCTTCACGTCCGGCGTCACTTTCGTATGCGGCATCACATTCACATCCGGCGTCACCCGCAGCAGCGGCACCCCATCCGCCGTCTTCAGCACCAGTTCGCTCCCGGGCGTCTCCGGCAGCACCACACCGCCTTTGAAAAAATGGTCAAACCACAGCGGCATCGCCACCGCCACCTCAGGGATCAGCCGATGATTCAAATGCGGCGCCCAGCTATACCGCGTCGGCTGGCCCGCGATCAGCGCATTCGTCCGATACACATCATCCATCCAGCCGTGGAAATCATTCGTCCCGCTCCGGTGCAGCACCGGGCACTGAATGCGCGGTGCATAGCTCTCAAAGCTCAGCGTCTTTCGAAACACCTCCACATCCCCCGCAATCTTCTCCTGCTGCACCGTGCCCCCGCCAAACGCATGCGACTCCCAGCGATACCCCTGCCCGCCCACCGCAGGCACCGCCGCCTTCACGCGGTCATCGCTGCCCGCCACATACATCGTCAGGTTACCGCCCATCGAAAAGCCATGCACGCCCAGCCGCCGCGCATCCACCTCCGGCTGCTGCTCCAGAAACGTCAGCCCGCGCCTGCAACCCAATGTCAGAAGATACCAGTTGTTATTTTTCGGGTGCTCCCGGTCCTCGTAGAACTGCTTCGGCCCCGGCAGCATCGAGGCATACCCCGGCACATTCAGCTGCGTCGGATCCACCGCGCCCCAGTCCGTGTTCGGGTCCCCCGGCTGCGCGCCCTCCATGCTGTTAAACGGAGGCTTCCCATCCCCATCGCCGCCCCAGTTGACCGACAGCGCCGCATACCCGTGCCCCACCAGCAGCTTCACCTCGCTCAGAGACGCCCGCTGTCCCCCGCCATGAATATGCATCACCCCCGGCACCTTCCCTTTCGCGCCCTCAGGAAATCCATAGATCGCCGCCATCCGCGCCGGCTTCCTTTTAAAGCTGCCGATGAAGTAGCGCACATGCCTATAGACCCCGCCCTCCTCCTTCCACTCCCGGATCACCTCCGTCTCCAGCCCATCCCTGCGCGGATCAAAATCCGCCCACAGCTCCCCCACCGATCCCGGCACCTCCGCCGCCAGCGCAGCACTCATCAGCAGCAGAGCAGAAAACAAAACAAAGCAGGCAGGTTTCATGTGGCGGATTGGGGAAGAAAAAGTGAGCACCCAAGACGAACGCGCCACGCTTCAGGTTTCGAGCAGCAGTAAGGCATGTTTGCACTTCTTTTTGAGCGCTCAGATATCGCTGCCACGTTGGCCTGAACAAGCGGCACACAAATGCCAGTTGCCCCCGCTCAAAGACAATCCCCGCACACTCGCCGCCATTTACTTGGCGATTTCACCAAATAGTTTCTCCTTAGCCACCGGAGGTCTCCACCCCATGGCATCTCCGCCACGCAGCAGGCATCTTCACCACCACCCATGAAATCCATCCAAGTCTACGATCCCCCCATGTGCTGCTCCACCGGCATCTGCGGCACGGACATTGATCCCGACCTCGTGAACTTCGCCGCCATGCTCGCGCAGTTCCACAAAGCAGGCATCAAGATCGAGCGCTACAATCTCGGCCAGCAGCCAGGAGACTTCGCGTTGAACGATGCCGTGAAAGACCTCATGATAGCCGAGGGCACCGCAGTCCTGCCCCTCATCTTCTGGGATGGCCAGCTCCACCTCAAAGGCCGCTACCCCACCAAGGACGAGCGCCCCGCTTGGTTCCAGGCAGCGTTCCCACACAAAGAGGAGGCCGCCAGATTATGAGCCTCCCCCTCTACCAGCCCACGGCCGCCACCGCCACGCGCTTCCTCTTCTTCACCGGCAAAGGCGGCGTCGGCAAGACGTCCCTCTCATGCGCCTGCGCACTCCGCCTTGCTGAGGCTGGCAAACGCGTCCTGCTCGTCAGCACAGATCCCGCCTCCAATCTCGATGAAGTCCTGGAGACCACCCTCACCAGCGCCCCCACGCCCATCCCCGGCGCCCCCGGCCTGCACGCGCTGAACATCAATCCCGTCGCCGCCGCCGCGGCGTATCGTGAGCGCCTCATCGGCCCCATGCGCGGCATCCTACCCGAGTCCGCACTCCGCAGCATGGAGGAGCAGCTCTCCGGCTCCTGCACCGTCGAGATCACCGCCTTCGATGAATTCTCCGGCCTCATCGGCGACCCCGCCGCCACGCGCGACTACGATCACGTCATCTTCGACACCGCACCCACCGGCCACACCCTCCGCCTCATGAGCCTCGCCAAGGCCTGGGATCAGTTTCTTGACAAAAACACCAGCGGCACCTCCTGCCTCGGCCCCCTCGCCGGTTTGGAAAAGCAGCGCGTCATCTACGAGGCCACCGTGAATACATTGGCAGACGCCGCCCTCACCACCCTCGTCCTCGTCAGCCGCCCCCAGGCCTCCGCCCTGCGTGAGGCGCAGCGCACCTCCGCAGAGCTCCGCGCCATCGGCGTGGGAAATCAATGCCTCGTCATCAATGGCACCTTTGAAACCCACTGCGCAGATGACGTCACCGCCCAGGCCATGCAGCAGCGCGGCGCCACCGCACTCGCAGCCGCAGGAGACTTCATCCGCAGCATGCCCAGCTACATCGTCCCCCTGCGCACCATCAATATCCTCGGCATCCCCGGCCTCCGCGTCCTCCTCGCAGCCGCAGCACCTGAGAAAGTTGAAAGCCCCGGCGTCAAGCCGCAGCCGCAAAGCTGGACGCCCCCGCAGATGGAAAGCCTGGAGAACCTCGTCTCCACCCTGGAGCAGCAGGGGCACGGCGTCATCATGACCATGGGGAAAGGCGGCGTCGGCAAGACCACCGTCGCAGCCGCCATCGCCGTCCTCCTCGCCCAGCGCGGCCACGCCGTACACCTCAGCACCACAGATCCCGCCGCACACCTCGCGCAAACATTGCATGACCAGGTGCCCGGCCTCACCCTCAGCCGCATCGATCCCGCTGCCGAGACCGCCCTCTACCAAGGCGAAGTCATGCAGGCCCAAAGCGCCGCCATGGATGACGCAGGCCGCGCATTATTAGAAGAAGACCTCCGCTCGCCCTGCACCGAAGAAATCGCCGTCTTCCGCGCCTTCGCCCGCGAGGTTGGCCAGGGCACCCAGCGCTTCGTCGTGCTCGATACCGCACCCACCGGCCACACCCTTCTCCTCCTTGATGCCAGCGAGGCCTACCAGCGCGAGCTCGAGCGCCAGGCCCGCAGCACCCAGCCCGAAGAAGTCCTCCGCCTCCTCCAGCGCCTGCGCGATCCCGCCTACACCCACATCCTCCTCGTCACCCTCCCCGAGGCCACCCCCGTGCACGAGGCCGCCGCCCTGCAGGCAGACCTCCGCCGCGCCCGCATCCAGCCCTTCGCCTGGGTCATCAATCAAAGCCTCCTCCACAGCCACACCTGCGATCCCCTCCTCCAAAGCCGCGCCCACTCCGAGCACCGCTACATCGAGGAAGTCGTGCAAAAGCACTCCCCCCGCACCGCCTGGCTCCCCTGGCAGCCCGAGGAGCCCGTCGGCCCCGCCGCCCTCGCCCGCCTCGCCACCTCAGCCGCGCAGCATGCTCTGGTATGATGTAGCCTAAAGCCACGCGCCGTTGAGACACAGCCCGAGCCGCGTGCAAAACCATCCAGCGTGATGCTCCGCAGGCACTCTGGCGGAGAGGGATCGTCCCGATCCCTCACGCGTCCGCACCGCCCAGCGCTCCCGCACATTTCAAACTTGTGCCCCAAACAGGAGAATCAGGTGCCACCCCACCCAGCGCATGTCTTGCCGTTCCGCCTACAGGCGGTCAGGGCCGCAGCGGGCTGCACGTTAAAACAGTCCAAAAATCGGAACAGCAAAACCTGCGTCCCGAATTCACCACCGCCAGACCATCCAAAAGCTGTCCATGTATACCACATAATGCCACTGCACAACATTTTTAAACTTTCCCGTTGCATTCCCAAATCACGACCCAATCCTTTTTCCGACCCTCTCAAAAAACCTGACGCTGTGAAGAACTCGGAAGGTGCCACCGCCGCCCTGCGGCCACGCATCCGCCATGCCTTCCAATCTTCAGCTTCCAGACCTCCTCACCCCCGGATCCGCCGCCTACCTGCGGAAAAAGCAGCCCCTCACGGGCAGCGCTCCAGAGCAGCAGCCCCAGCCGGTTCAGCCACCCTCTCGGCAGCCCGGGCAGCCTTTGCCGCCCCCGACCAAAACAGTCGCACCCGCACCGCCGCCTCCCGCCCCAGGCCAGCCACCCAGCGCACCCGCTCCTGCCGCAGCTTCCACGCCGCCGACTCCCGCAGCGCCGGGCAAGCCCCCCGCATCATCCGTCCCTGCCGCGCCATCACCACCCGCTGCAGCCACACTTCCGCAGACCGCGCCCAAGACCGTCCCACCCGCTGCGCTGCCGCCTGCCACCAGCCCAGCGCAACAGCCCACCACCGCAGCCGCTTCCACTCCCGCAGTCAAACCCCCACCACCCGCGACTCAACCGCCGACATCCAATCCTCCGGCCTCTCCTCCCGCTCAGGCCCCCAAGCCACCCGCTCAGCCAGCGGCACCGGCAGCAGCTGCAGCCACCCCTCCTCCCCCTTCAGCTCCCCCAGCGCAGCCGCCGAAAGCCCCCAGCCGCGCTGAAGCAGCCGCACTCATGCGCGACGCAGCCGCGAAAAAAGCCGCCGCTGAAAACCCGCAAAGCACCCCTCAAGCTCCCGCAGCGCAGCCTCAGTCTCCTCCACCCAAGACTCGTGCCGAAGCCGCCGCGGAGATGCGCAATGCAGCGGAGCAAAAGAGAGCCGCCGCACAGTTGGAAAACGCACGCAAGGCCGGCGCCGTCATCGAAAACGGCAAAACCCGCCATCACCCCGATGGCAAAGGCGGCCTCCTCCACCAGACCGGCTTCGCCCTCATCCCCGACCCCAAAGACCCCGCCAAGGCACCCACCGTCCCCTACCGCGACGACCCCGAAACAGGCGCCGCCATTCCCTACCGCGATGATCACGGCAAGCAGCACCCCATTCCCGTGCAGGACATCGCCCGCGTCACCGGCCCCGATGGCAAGGTGAACTACCACTTCATGGTAGACGGCAAACCCGTCAGCGTCCCCGAAGGCCCCACCCCGCTCTTCCAGACCGACAAAGACGGCAAACGCTTCACCACCGCCCCGGACGGCACCCGGCGCGATCTCGGTTATGATCGCAATGCCGCCGCCCAGGCCGGCATCGCCCCGCGTGAGGAAGCCGCCAACAAGGCCCTCCAGGAAAAGCTCGCCCAGGGTGCCTACCTCAAGCGTCAGCTCACCGAAAAGCAGGCCCAGGCCACCGCCGCGCAGCAGCGCCTCGCCGCCGCCCAGCAGGCCGTGGCCGCTCCCTTTGAAAACACCGGCCCCGACTCCGTGACTCAGCGCATCCGCGCCCAAGAAGAAGTCATCCACGCAGAGGCCGCCCTCAAACAGCAGCAGCTGGAAGTGCAGGCCCTGCAAAAGCAGCACGATGCCCACTACAGCGCCCTAGCCCATGAGCAGCGCGCCCGCCAGGCAGAGATCGGCCTGCACAAAACCGCCGCCGCAGAGAGCCCCGCAGACGCCCAGTGGCAGAAAGACGCACACTCCGCCCACGGCAACACCCGCGTCACCAATCTCGGCCTCATCGCCGAAGCCGAAAAAAAAGACCCCGCCAGCGCCGCCGCCATGCGCCAGGCCCTC
>JAPLUN010000604.1 GCA_026397715.1 Verrucomicrobiota bacterium | reverse complement strand
TCATTGGTGGAGCGTGGGCCGGCGCTGGGGCCGCGATCCGCCTGGGGGCGGCTCTTGGGCTTGTTGCCGAGGCCGAAGAAGCCCAGGATCTTCTGAAAGAGAGAAGGGGGGGCATTGCGGCTTTCGCGGCCACCTTCACGGGTGGGGCGGGGGCCTTCCGGACGGGGTCCACGTGGGCGGTTGCGATTGCGATTGCGGCGGTTGCCATTGCCGTTGCCGGAGGAGTTGCCTCCGCCATTGCGGTTGGGATAGTCGGACATGAGTTGAGTTTACGTAGGGGTGGGTTGCGTGTTCATGCAGGGCCGGGGTGCTGATAGGGGCGGCGGGCGGGAACGGGCGGCTTGCCTCTTCCACGGGTCCGCGGCACGCGGCGGACCGCACACGCGGCCTGCCACAGCACCACCACGGGCTGCTGCGGTTTTCAAAGCTGGGCCGCACTGGCCCTGCCTGCCTGAAAGTCATTTCCGCGCACACTTGGAGCGCGCTGGAGATTCCTTTCGGGCGTTCCATCCGCTGGACCGCTTCCTGCTGCGCTGTCGTGGGTCGAAGATAGCGCATGGGGAGTTGACGTTCAAAGGGACGGGCTTCGGAGCACTCAATGAAGGCTCTGAAAACAGCGGGCGGACAGTAATCAGGGCACGGAGGTGGTCAACCGAGAATCACGTACGCATTGCTTGCCCCTGGGCAGGCTTCACGGCATCATTGCCCCATGATCAAACCCATCGTTTATATCAAAACTGGCTGCCCTTGGTGCGAAGAAGTCACGGAATACCTTGATGCCAAGCGCATTGACTACGAAGCCGTCGTCGTTTCCGGCAATCGCGAGGCCATGCAGGCCATGATCGACCTCAGCGGCCAGAGCAAAGCCCCCACCATGGACTGGGACGGCGAGGTGCTGGCGGACTTCGGCGTGGATGAGCTGGTGCCGTTTTTGAAGAAAAAGGGAGCGGTGTAGGGGCATTTGTCGCCGTCATTGGATCGTTTGCGGCAGGGACGTTCAGTTTCGCCGCAGAGGGGCAAAGAAGCAGAGGTAGCCCACCTCTGCCACCTCTGCCACCTCTGCCTCTCCGCCCCTCTGCGGTAAAGACGCCTGTCCATTGAGCCTGCGAAGGCATGCCTGGCAGATGAGGGGCTTCATTCTTCCCTCGTATAGAATTCGGAAAACGGTTTCGGATTTGATACTTCGTTATTTTGGAGCGACGCCCTTCTTGCCTTGCGCCCCAATACCTGCCACATATCCCCCAGCCCCACGATCCACTTTCCCCATGTCTTCCCCTGATTCCCGCCCCGCCTCCCGTGCGTTTCTGCTGCCGCTTGCCTTGATCATTGCCGCCGCTGCGTTTCGCTGGGCCAAGCTCAAAGGCTACGTCACCCTTGAAGTGCTCGAAAACTTCACGCCGTGGATGGCGCTGGCCTTCACCGGCACGCTGGTCTTTTACAAACGGGTGCCCTTCATCCTCATCCCGCTGCTGCTTGTGGCCATCGATTTCACCGCCACGGGTGCCCAGGTGCTGCACTGGGAGGCGCTGGTCGTGTATGGCTGCTTTGCCGCCGCCGCGCTGCTGGCCAGCCGCTGGCGCGGGCAGAAGGGCATGCTCGGCAGCCTGCTGGGCGTGGTGGGCTGCTCGCTGGTCTTCTACTTCTTCACCAACACCGTTTCCTGGCTCAGCAACCCCGTCTCCGCCTACTCGCGCGATCTCGCGGGCTGGCTGCAGGCCGTGACCACCGGCGAGCCCGGGCATCTGCCCACTTGGTTCTTCCTGCGCAATTCCCTCGTGAGCGATCTCGGCTTCAGCCTCCTGCTTCTCGCCGCGTTCAACACCGAGGCCGCCTTCCGCCAGCAGCAGCGCATCCCGCTGCGCCAGCCCCTGGCCGCCTGAGCCCCCGCACTTTCCACGGCCATGAAGCGCATCGCATGGCTCTTCACGCTGGTGTTTGCCTGCGCATGCGCCACGCTCTCCGCGCAGGCGGCGGAGACGCTGCACCTCTACACCTGGGCGGACTACATCAGCCCGGAGGTGGTGCAGAAGTTTGAGAAGCAGCACGGTTGCAAGGTTGTCATCGACACCTTCGACTCCAACGAAAGCATGTTCGCCAAGTTCAAGGCGGGCGCCGCTGGGTATGATCTGGTATTTCCCACCGCCTACATGATCCAGGTGATGCATGGACAGGGCATGCTGGCGGAGCTGGACCACAAGCTCATCCCCAACCTGCCGAACATCGATCCCGCCGTGCTGACCAAGGTGAAGGACCAGACCATGGCGCACAGCGTGCCCTACACCCTGGCTTATGCCTGCATCGCCGTGCGTGCGGACAAAATCAAAGGCACGCCCGCCGAAGCCACCTGGGCCCTGTTTGACCGAGCCGCCCTGGCCGGACGCATGACCCTGCTGGACGACATGCGCGAAAGCATCGGCGCCGCGCTGAAGTCCCTCGGCCACAGCATCAACAC
>JAPLUN010000238.1 GCA_026397715.1 Verrucomicrobiota bacterium | reverse complement strand
CCGCCGCAGCCCGTGCCGGTCTTCTCGCTGCTCTCCCAGCAGATCTCCACGGCGGGAAACCTCACCGTCATCTCAGCGCAGGCGAAGGGCGGCAAGAGCGCCGTGGTGGGCGCGATGATCGCCAGCATCATGGCCGCCGACGCACCGAAGGCGGAGGACGATGATGATTTCCCTTTTGGGGAATCGGAGCAGGATCTCCTCGGCTTCACCGCCGCCGCGCATGCCGGGCGCGCCGTGGTGCTGTTTGACACCGAGCAGTCGCCTTATGATGCGTGGAGCCTCGTGCAGCGCTCTGCGCAGCGTGCGGGCGTCTCCGCCATGCCCGCCTGCTTTCGCGGCTACTCCCTGGCAGACGTTTCCACGGAGCGGCGCCGCGCCTTCCTCGCTGCGGAAATGCAGCGCGCCGATCGGGAATGCTGCGGCATCCACAGCGTCTTCATCGATGGCGTGGCCGATCTGTGCAAAAGCCCCAACGACGACATCGAAGCCTTCGCCTTGGTGGAGCACCTCGCGCAGTTGGCGATCGCCCACGCCTGCCCCATCATCCTCGTGCTGCATGAGAACCCCTCCGGCCTGGAGACCGGCAAGACGCGCGGCCACCTCGGCAGTCAGCTCGAGCGCAAAGCGGAGAGCAATCTCCGCATCGCCAAAGAGGGCAAAAGCGGAGCCTCCATCATTTTCTCCGAGCGCTGCCGCCACGCCTGCATCTCGCGCGATGACGCCCTGCGCTTTGCATGGTCCACCCCCGACGGCATGCACATGACCGTGGAGCCGGAGACCAAGGAAAGCCGCACCGAGACCGCACGTCAAAATGAGCAGCCCGAGTGCCAGGCCGTGTTTGCCGGGCATGTGGGGGAGATGGCGTATGGCGAGCTCAAGGAGCGTATTATGACGCAGGCCCACGTCTCTGAACCAACCGCCAAACGCCGCATCAAGCTTTGGCTGTCCATCGGGTTGATCAAACCGGGCTCCACCGCGTGCTACCTGCGCACGTGAGGAGCCAGGATCAGGATCAAACGAGGATCATGATACCGATGGAGGATCAGGATCACAGGATCACTACCTATATATAGGTAGTGATCCTGTGATCCTGAGACCAGACCCAATGGGTGAACCTAAACCCCAACGGGTGATCCTGAATGAACCCATTGAACCCACCGCCGGTGGGAATGGAAACTCACCCCCCATTGCCCCACCCACCTCTGAGCCTGTGAACCTGCCGCAGGCTGTGAACCTCTTGCGGGTTGTGAACCTCCAGCAGGGTGTGAACCTGCTTCAGGCTGTGAACTTGCTGCCGGGGGAGAGTGTTTTGCACTGCCATCCCATCGGCAATGTTGGATGTGGCCCAGCCCAGGAGATGGGCTGAAAAATTTTCGCCTCATTTTCGCGGCCATCCCTTGCGCCTGCGCGTTAATCGGCCATGCATCACTCTCACACATGAGCCAACAAACTTGGGATGTCATTGTCATCGGCGGCGGGCCTGCGGGCGCCACGGCTGCGGCCACGCTGCGTCAGGCGGGTCGTAGCGTGCTGGTGCTGGAAAAGGCCAAGTTTCCCCGCTTTCACATCGGCGAGTCCTTGCTGCCTTACAATCGCAGCATCTTTGATGAGCTGGGCGTGTGGTCGAAGGTCGAGGCCGCCGGGTTCATGGTGAAGCGCGGCGCGCAGTTCTGGATGGGCGATGGATCGATCCACACACGGATGAATTTTTCCCGGGGCTCGTTCACCGAGTTTCCAGAGTCGCTGCAGGTCGAGCGTGCGACGTTTGACGACATCCTGCTGCGCCATGCGGAGGAGCTGGGCGCGGAGGTGCGTGAGGAGGCGCTCGTGATTGAGCATCGCGTGGAAAAAGATCGCGTGACGGTGAAGTTCCGCGCCAAGGACGGCACGGAACACGAGGTGCAGGCGGCGTTTCTCATGGACGCCAGCGGCCTGGGCAACTTCACGGCGAACCGCGAGAACCTGCGCGAGTACTACCCCGAGCACAAAAAGATCTCCATCTTCGGCCACTACAGCGGCGTGCAGATGACCACCGGCGAGGAGAAGGGGGACATCCTCATCATCCGCCGCGAAAACTCCTGGTTCTGGATGATTCCGCTGGCCGATGACAAGGTGAGCGTGGGCCTCGTGCTGGATCAGGCGCAGTTCAAGGCGCTCAAAAAAGACCCGCAGGAGGTGTTTGACGATGCCGTGCAAAACACGCGGGCGGTGCGCGAGCGCATGATCAACGCCAAGCCCATCACGCAGGGGCATGTGCTGACTGATTTCTCTTATACAAACCGCAAGCTCGTCTCCGACCGCATCGTGCGCGTGGGGGATGCCGCAGGGTTCATCGATCCGGTGTTCTCCAGCGGCGTCATGCTGGCCATGAGCAGCGGTCGCCACGGGGCGCAGGTGGTGCATGCGGCCATAGCTGCGGGCAAGGCGTGGACCTTTGCCATGAAGCGCTACGAGTGGGCCACGCGCCGGAAGGTGGGCCGTTTCTGGCAGTTCATCGAGCGGTTTTACACCAAGCACTTCGCGCAGATTTTCTTCCAGCCGAGCAACAAGTTTCGCCTGCTCTGCGCCATCAATTGCTCGCTGGCCGGCCGCACCCAGATGACCTTCGGCACCTGGTGGCGCCTGCGGCTGTTCTTCACGCTGGTGTGGATCCAGAAGCACCACCCGATTGCGAAGCCGATTCGGATCCGGTGAGGCGAAAAACATCCCGGTTGTCGCCCGGCCCGGATGGTGGCATATTACATTCGTATGATCGCTGAGACACTTCCCGACATTGCGCGCCTGAGCCTTGAAGAAAAGTGGGACCTCGCTGTCGAGCTCTGGGACGAGGTGGCGGAGCGTCAGAACGAACTGCCGACTCATCAAGCCATTCTGGATGTGGTGGAGCAGCGCTTCGCCGACTACGAGCGAGATCCCAGCACCGCGCTCACGCTGGAGGAGTTCAAACGCAAGTTCAGGCTGCCGTAAGCATGAATGAGATCGTCCTTCTGCAAGGGGCGCAAAGCGACCTCTTGAGCATCTATGCCGTGCACGGCGAGCGCACGTATCTGCGCATTGATCAGGCCCTGAGCATCCTGCGTCTCTTTCCCGATGCCGGTCCCAAGCATTCCAAAAACAACCTTCGTCGGCTGGTCGTCACGCGGACGCATTTCGGCATTTTTTACTCTGTCACTGGAAGCCGGGTGCTCGTGGGAGCCGTCATGGATTTGCGCCAATCTCCCCAGGTGATCGAAGCAAGGCTCGGCAAGCTTTAGAAAGCAGTACGATCAGGACTGCTGCCGCGCTGGATACTTGCCCAGCGCTTCCCTGTTCCGCAGGAACAGGGCAAC
>JAPLUN010000162.1 GCA_026397715.1 Verrucomicrobiota bacterium | reverse complement strand
AGATGCCGAGTACAATTTAGATTCATCACCATGAACACCCAGATCAGACCGGAGAAAGAAGGAGATGAATCAAGCATTGAAGCCGTTACGGCGGCGGCGTTTCTGCATGCCTCGCACACCAGCCACACAGAGCAGTTCATTGTGGCGGGGTTGCGCAAGGCCGGGGTGCTGACGTTGTCGATGGTGGCGGAGAAGCGGGGGGAGATTGTGGGGCATGTGGCGGTGTCCCCGGTGGCGCTATCAGATCGCACCACTGGATGGTATGGCCTGGGGCCGGTTTCGGTGTTGCCGGTGTTTCAGCGGCAGGGCATTGGCTCGCAGCTCATTCGGGAGGTGCTGAGCAGACTGCGCGAGATGGGGGCAGGTGGCTGCGTGGTTTTGGGAGATCCGCGTTAGTATGGGCGCTTTGGTTTCAAAGCGGTTCCTGGGCTGGTGCTGCCTGGTGTGCCGCCGGAGTACTTCATGGCACTGGCGTTTGAGGGTGAGGTGCCGCAGGGGAGCGTGGCGTATCATGCGGCGTTTGACGCGTGATGGGGCAGGGGGGGCTTCCTATTTGGATTGCTTTGGTCCGGCCTTGGAGTGTAAAATGACAGGAAGAATCAATTCAGCCTGTTTTTA
Source organism: Verrucomicrobiota bacterium (assembly GCA_026397715.1). Taxonomy (GTDB): domain Bacteria; phylum Verrucomicrobiota; class Verrucomicrobiia; order Verrucomicrobiales; family Verrucomicrobiaceae; genus Prosthecobacter. The sequence goes on along the minus strand of JAPLUN010000162.1, from coordinate 4,789 downwards.
GCCAGCGAAACGTGAAGCAACCTTAGCCCACATGAATCCGATGAAGACTCAAACTGACCTCGCGTATTGGTTGTCCCTGTTCATCGGGCCTGCTTCTGCGCCTTTCGTGTTCATGGCGGCGGGGTTGAAGGATTTTGCGAGCCTGCAGTTCTCGCATCTGCTGATCATTGTCTGCTACGTCATTGGGGCGCTGGGGCTGAGCCAGTTGGTGCTGCGGTCTTGCTTTCGGTTTTTAGGGGCTATGGCTGCGTGCTCCAAAGAGGGCGGTGTGCCTGCTGCGGGCAAGCCGGAGTGAGCTGCACGGCTTCATTCAAGAACCGTGACCTCTGCCATGACTGAAAATGATGAAAGTGAACTGCACCGCCTCTGCGACATGCTGAAGGTGGTGCATGATGGCTTGGATGTGGGCTCGCCACTGCGTGAGGCGGTGACGAAAGCGGGGCTGGGTCTTTCGCTGGCTTTCCTGAACGGGCAGCGTTGGAAAATGGAGGAGCTGGCTGTCGGTCTTGGCAAGCCTTTGGATGAGGGGCAGAGGCAGGAACTGCGCAGGCTGGGGATTGATCCGGATGGGGAGTGAGCGGCTGTTGCTTGGAATGCATGGTGGACATGCGAAGCACTGCCGCCAGTGCCTGTTGAATGGCGGATTCTAGTCCATTCGATGCTTGATTCCTCTACCGGTGGTTGGCACAGTTGGAGTTAATTCGCCAAATGCATGATCCGCATTCTCGCTTTGTATTGTCTTTTTCTAGGCTGTCTCGCTGTCATGAGTGCTGAGCCGACGCCGAAGTTTCCGCGTGTGCGGGGTGTGTACCAGATGACCCAGGAGTGGCGGGTGGAACTGCCGGACGAGTATGCGAAGCGGTTCGAAAAAGGTGAGTTCGGCACGGATCTGGTGCTTTGGCGGCCGGGCATCACATGCTGGACGAGCATCTACAATCAGAAGGAGGGGGAGACGCCTGCGGAGACGCTGGCGTGGCGAAAGTCCAAGGCTCCCAAGGAGGCTGTGCGGGTGTTTGAGTTCACCGACAAGGAGCCGCTGCGCTATGCCTACCTGCTGCATGAGACGCCGAAAGACGACCCTCCGCGATGGGCGCTGTACACGTTTTCTTTTGGTGGGAGCGGCCACGTCATGATGACGATTTATTTTGACCGGGAGCAGGACCTCGAAACGGCCAAGGCCATCTGGCAGAGCATCAGTGACAAACCGCAATGACCGCGACTGATCCAAGGCTGCAGCCTGTTATCAACAAAGACGAACGCAGACAGTTTTTCTTCTGGCTCGGGGTCTTTGTGCTGCCGCTGTTTTGGTCGTGGTTCACGCTGTCCAGGAAGCACACCCCGCGTGAGCGCGTGGCGGCTTTTCTGTGGCTGGCGGTGTTTGGAGTGTGGCTGATGCATGAGCGGAGCGCGCTGGCGGATCGGTTTGAGACGCTGGCGTTTGTCTATCCCGCCGTCCTGGGGTGGGTGACGGTGGCGCTGTATGTCTGGCTGTTTTTTCGCAGCGGCTACTTTTTCATTTCGATTACTCCTATCGAGATCATAGTGTTGGTGGATGTCTTGGCAGTCATTCAGCCTTCCATCTTCTTTGTGGATCGCGTGGGGAAGCCGTTTGACTGGGAGTGGCTGCTGCCTGCGGGCATTGCGGTGGTGGCGCATCTTCTAATTGAGCCGCTGGGGCTTGGCAGGACAGAGAGGAAAGAGGAGCAGCCTGCAACGATTCCTTCACCATGACTTATATTCCTATGCGAGGGCAGCACACGATCAGGATGAGTGGCATCATCACGCTCCTTTGCGGATTCAGCTTCTTTAGCAGTCCGGCTGAGGCTCAGACGGAACCCAAGTTTCCCGACCGTGTGCGGGCCTTGCTGGATTCTGAATGGACGGAGCTTTCGATCACCACGGCGTTGTGCACGGATGCTGTCCAGGTTTATGCGACGGCAGTCAGGCTGAAACGTGAGACTCCGAAGTCGCCGCTTTATTATTCGTTGCCACTGGGGCAGGCGGCGCCGGAGAAGGCGTCGGTGAGTGAGAAGGATTTGCAGACGCTCTATACGGACGTGCAGGCAGCGGCCAAGGCCACATTTGCGCATCGATCTCTGGTGGAGACTCTCAATTCGCTGCCTCCTGAAAAAGCCAAGGAGCTGATTCGGAGCGGAGCTGTGAAGGTGGTCCCCGATGATGTGGAAATGCTGAGCATTCGGGGGAAAACCGCTGCAGGCGAAGTGTTGCTCATCGAATACGGTCCCTACTCCCCGCTGGACACGACGATGCAAACGCTGTTCCACACCAAGCAGATGGAGATGAAGCAGTCTGAGCATAAATCGATTCTTGGGCTTGACCCGTATGCGGAGGAGTGAAAGGGAGTTTGGAACTTTCCACCCACGACATGAGTGATTCTGAGCCCCTGCTGATTTATCCGATCCCTAGTTTGATTTCGATCCTGGTGAACCGGGAGGAGGAGAAGGGCAGTGCGCTGACGGAGGCGGAGGTGATCGAAATCCGCAATGGCTGCAAGGCGGTGGCCATGCCGCGGGATGTGGCGGCGAAGATCGATGCGGAGCGCGGGTACAAGGACATCGATCCGGTGCGGTGCTGGGAGGAGTGGCAGGAGGTGAGGAAGAGTTTTTGAGGATGTTTTGAAGCCTATGCCGATATCAATGAAAACTCCTCCCCTAGACGCCGCTCGCGCACGACGAGAGCTTCCCGAAGCGCTTTGGAGGGCGGTTGCTGGTGGGCGTGTGACGTGGCGAAGCGTTTGGGGTGGAAAATGAAGGCCCATAAGAATGACTGACAAAGCACATGCAGGTATCAAATCGTATGGCATTGGTCATGCCAACGATGCTTTGCTAGCGTCACCTGAACCTAGAAGTTCGCTGAAGATATGAATCCTCCACCTCCTCAGTTTAGAGCGCGGTTAAAGTTCCATTTCCGTGAACACGATAAAAACAGGTGGCGATGGTTCCAGTTTGGTGAGGATGGTCATCGCAGAGTTCCCATGCAGATGAAGGGGATGGTTTCGACGTATACTCTCGGCATGTGGCACGATGGTGAGGCAAAGTTCGTGGAGGGAGACGAGACGGAAGTCGATTGCATATCCATCTGCCCGGAGGCAATCACGTCCGCCGTCGCGCCTGGAGCAGTTTTCGAACTCTGGGATGGTGGGTTCTTTGCTGAGGGCCTTGTGATCGAGCGTTGTCCTGATGGATGGCCCTATGATAAAAGGAGTGAGCTGGTTTGATGAGCAGGTGCGCACGACTGCTTAGCCGTTTTTTCCCATCAACCCGTTGGATCTGAATGAGGAAGTGCCAGAGGGCTGGCCGCCGGGCGAATGAACGTTGCTGGCATGCCTCCGGCATGCGCGCTTGAACTTGAGTGTGGTGGCGTGGTCCCGGGGGTGGCGCTCGTGCCTCGGTGACCCCCGCTACCTTCTTTGATCCCTCCGGGATCGTGGGAAGGGATTCGCGAATTGGTACGATGGATTGGCCTCTTTCGTCTTGTTCCTCGCATCTCATTCTTCGGTGGGCTGGGGTGATTGGGGAGCGCTGATCGACGGACAGGAGTGTCCATCGTACTTAAGAGGTGTGTTTTTCAAGCCGTCCGGGGGTAGGGCTAAGGCGTTCTATCGGTGTGTCTGGTTATTCTCGTTTTAGAGAATAACGTCAAAAGCAAAAAACTTACTTTCTGTGGAGTATGAATTGGCATAAATATCATTGTATCTGACCTGAATCAGAACCCTGAAACCGCATTCATTGTGGAAAGTCCAGAATCGCCATTACCAAATTTGCTACCGTCCGCTTCTGGACTGCCTCCAGCTTTGCCGCCGGGGGAGAGCCTCAATCCGTTTGCGGACGATGTCTGCGCGGGGCCGTTTGGCGTGGCGGAGAATCGCTCGGTGCCGGGTTTGAACGGGGACATTTTAGGGCAATTGACGACGACGATCGATGAGCGTCAAAGCAGCGCGGGTCGTGCCGGTGGGCAGCCTCTGCTGCTGCTGACGGCGCCGCGTGCGGGCTATGGCAAGACGCATCTGCTGGGTCGCCTTGCGGCTGCGGCAAACGGGCAGGTGGTGCTGGTGCCGCTGGCGTTTCGGCTGGAAGATACGATCGGTATTTCAGCGGTGGCGGTGCGCGGGCTGGAGTCGATGGCACGGGCGGAGGCTACGCGTGAGGGCTGGACGAAGCTGCGTGAGGCCTGTGCGGGTGTGTGCGCGACTTTGGTGCGGCGTTTGATCGAGAACGGCACGCTGCCGTGTGCGAATCCGGAGCAGGCGCTGCGTGTGCTGGGCGGTGATCCGATTGAGGTGTTTGACGAGAAAGGCAGTGCAAGGCTGATCGGTGACTGGGTGCGGCGCTTTGAAGGGCAGCTGCGCAAGCCGATGACGGAGCAGGCGATGAAGCGTGTGCCGGCGATCCCGACGGCGCTGGAGTCGTGGGTGAATGCGATGCTGAATCACGCGCTGGATGGCGGCATGTCCCACATGGCGGTGCTGCGCATGCTGGCGGCGGATGAGTCCAATGAAGGTCCGGTGACGTGGCTGCGACTGCTGGGGCTGTTTACCGCTGCCAGCTTCGTTGAGGCCATGTTCTTTGGCCAGCTCGGCGCGTTCGTTCCGCTCTACCTGCCGCAGTTGGGCATCGCGATCCCGGCAGCCACGCTGCGTCGGTTCTGGACGATGATCGCGCATTATCACGGGCAGAAGTGGAACGCAGCGGAGCTGGCGCGTTCGCTGGGCGCATCGGAGCCGACCACCCGAAAGTATCTGGACATTCTGACCGGGATGTATCTGGTG
>JAPLUN010000086.1 GCA_026397715.1 Verrucomicrobiota bacterium | reverse complement strand
TCCTGCGCTGCTACTCCTTCGCGCAGGAGCATCCCGAGGCCAGTCCCAAAATCACGCGACCCGGCCTCGTCATGATCAGTGATTGCTTCATCGATCACGATCACAAAGACATCAAACCCAGCTACTGGACCAATGCCGCCGAAGCCGCAGGCAAGCCCGGTGTCGACGACGATCACAACGGCTTCGTGGACGACATCTACGGCTGGAACGCCGCCGCCGATGAGCCCCTGCGCGCCCCGCTCATGGCCAACATGGCCGACGAATTCAATGCCACGCTCCTGCGCAAATTCGTCACCCTTTACAATCGCAGCCAGGTCGAATCCTACGATGCCGGCAGCACCGAATGGAAAGGCGAAAAACTCGATGACCTCCGCAAGGTCTATGAAAACCCCCTCGTGCAGCAGCTCGGGCTCGACACCCTGCAGGATGGCGATGTCGAGATCGACGACCTCACCTTCACCAACATGCTCGTGCACGCCTCCCATGGCACCCACGTCGCGGGCATCGTTCTTAATGCCAGCGAAGGCAAGGCCCAGGTGCATGGCATGATCCACGGCCGCTTTCAGACACCGAAGGAAGCCGTCACCGATCTCACCGCGCTCGCGCACCGCCTCGCACCCCGCACCGTCAGCTATGAGCAGTTCGTCATGCAGCTGCGCAAGACCCTCCTCGCCGATGCCCTGAAGCACGGCGCGCGCCGCAGCGCCTACCTCCGCAGCACCGGCGCCGGCGTCGCGAACCTGAGCTGGATGCAGTCCCGCAAATGGTTCACCGCCATCGCCTCAGACATCAAAGACATCTACGCCGAGCACGGCATGGACCCCGACTCCATCGAGCACTACACCTGCCCCATCGGCCTCGATCTCTGCGGAGACCTCGGCCTAGAGCTCCTCGTCAATGCCGCCGCAGAGCTCGCGCTCATGATGCATCAAAACCCCGATGTCCTCTTCGTCCTCGCCGCCGGCAATGAAAGCGAAGACAACGACGAAGGCTTCCCATCCCCCGCCTACCTCTCCCGCTTCTTCCCCAATGTCATCACCGTCGCCTCGGTGGATGCCGACAACGACCTCTCCGAGTTTTCAAACTCCGGCACCGCCAGCGTGCAAGTCGCCGCACCCGGGGAAAAAATCTTCTCCTCCTTCCTCGCCAATCAGTCAGGCTACATGTCCGGCACCTCCATGGCCGCGCCCGCCGTCGCCGGACTCGCCGCACGCATCCGCGCCGCTCACCCGCAGCTCACCGCCGTGGATGTCCGCCTCATCCTCGAGCGCTCCGTCACCGCCGTCGAGTCCTTGCAGGATGAAGTCGCCACCGGCGGCGTCGTCAATCCCGAGGCCGCACTCGCGCTCGCCGCACAGTGGCAGCCCGGCTCCCGTGCAGATCTCACCCTCGCCGCCCTCACACCTCCGCGCACGCCCGCCGAAGAGAAGAGCGAAGAAGAAAACAAGGAGGATGACGCCCCCGACCACACCGACGACGAACTCGCCACCACCGCCGCAGACAAAGGCGCACGCATCAGCACCCTCGGCGGCTTCGCCACCCAGTGGCGCGTCATCATGTCCACCGGCACCGATTTCAAACAGCAGGCCGCGCATCCCGTCGGCAAGCTCCCCATGGACTGGATCAAACAAAAATGGCAGGACGGCTGGGAGATCACCAGCATCGGCGGAGAGAATGAAAAATGGCGCGTCGTCATGTCCACCGGCACCGGCGGCCATGAGCAGAAGCTCCTCGGCCTCGACTTCGATCCCTCCTCCATCGATCAGCTCCGCAGCATCGGCTACCACATCACCGGCCACGCCGGCTTCAGCACCTCCTGGGTCTTCGTCCTCACCGCCGGCACCGGCTGGAAAGACCAGCGCTACCACCTCCCCGGCCCCTGGAATGAAGAGCGCCGCCAGTGGATCACCCAAAACCTCAAAGCCGGCTACCGCATCACCAGCCTCGCCGGAGACGAGTACGGCAAAGACCACGCCAAAGACGCCTGGTCCGTCGTCATGACCCAGGGCACCGCGTATGGAGATCAAGTCCTCACCGGCCCCTCCGCCTGGCCGCAGGACTGGATCACCGAGCACGAAAAGAAAGGCTACCGCATAACCCAATGCACCGGTTATGAAGATCACTGGGTCGTCGTCATGACCCAGGGCACCGCCCTCAACAAACAAACCCCCAGCACCGGCGCCTACTGGGATGATGATTGGGTGCAGGAGCAGTGGAAGCAGGCCGACTGAATGCGCCAACCGTGGCACGTACACCAGCCTCATGTCAGGCACAGGTTCCTGATGGTAGAACGTGGGAGAACAGGCGGCGGACTTCCGTCGTCACCCTTCGCTTGGCAGCCAGGACGCAGCATGGCACCCCGCAGCTTGACTACCGTTCATCCGCAGCCGGCTGCTTCGGTGGGGCGGGTTTCACGAGGCTGCGAAGAATGCCCAGCAGTTCATCCACTTCGGGAAGTTTGAGCATCTCAAGTTTTTCC
>JAPLUN010000091.1 GCA_026397715.1 Verrucomicrobiota bacterium | reverse complement strand
CTTGCAGGTCATCTCTGTGCCATAATCTGGATTGCCTGTCAGTGCAAAATGACTGGCATCTTTTCACGAGTGACGAAATTCCAACCTCGTCAGTCGATGGCTCCTTCCGGCAGCTCATCTTCAGGCCCCCATGTGTCTGACTCAAAATGGATCTCCTTGTAGTCCTTGAACCACGACTTCAAAACCCGCCGCGCTATGTCCGCTACTGTGCGGTGCGTTCGGGTTTCGCCCGCAGACTCCTCGGCAAAGTCATCTGCCAGCCATTCATTAAAATAGGGCCAGTCATCGCTCCACCACTTATTGCCGTCGAAGCAGATTTGGTGGCCGTCACATTCGGCGATGTAGATTCCAGTATGGGGTAGGCTCATGGTTGTTGCAGAGTTTGAAGGATAAAGCGGAAATATTCTGGGTCATTTTTCATGAATTCGACGGGATCAGCATGCAGTCTTTCGATGCCTTCGGTCAAGAGCTCCGTGGCCTTGCCCCCGTAGTCCTTGCCCATGTAGTGATCACCACCGCGGGCCGCAAACTGATCTTCATAGGCATATTCATTTGCGCGGTATTTTTGGTCTCCTGTGAGTTTACTCAGGAGCTTTGGCTGTTCAGTTCCAGCCCGGTACTGCAGGAAGGCCACCGCTGCGGCCAAGACGGCAGGGTTCTGCACCTCCGTGCCATGAGTGATCTCATGCATGATTTTGGATTCAGCGGCAGACTCGTCCATGTGAATGATGCCGTCTTTGTAGGCGGGCCTGTCGGAGGAGCGGTAATTCACATCCACCTTGGGCAGCAGGGCAGCGTGAGTGTAGCGGGTGGCCAGGCGTGCCCCTGACTCCACCGCTGTTCGTAGCCTGCTGTCCACAGAACCAAAAGTGACCTGTCCTTGCTCATGCTGGGGAATCTCCACCTCTCGGCGGGCGTTCTCGATCATTTGGTTGAGGGCGTTCTTAGCTTTAACATAGGCCTTCTGAGCTTTTATGAATTCAGCGGCACTACCGGTGGCCCCAGCTGCTTTTCTGCCCGATTGAGCCGTTTCGAAATCCTGCCGAAGCTTGTTCCATTCCGCAGTCACACCCTGAAGCCGCGTTTCTATGTCGCCAATTCTGCCTGTGATGGCCAGGAGAGCAGGCTGTGCCAGGGCTGTAGTTGTTGGAAATGACTTCCCTGAGCCTGATGCCTGCGCACCATGGGAGGAAGCAGAAGGTGGTGGGGCCTCAAACTGAATGCTAGGCGCCGCAGCTTTCGCCAACACACCCTGTGCCTGAGCCACGTCTGCCTGCACCTGGGGGTGCTGCTGGGCTTTCTCGGGCATCTTCGCGACGTTGTCGAGGAGGCGGCGGGACTGCTCCGGGCTCAGAGGCGGGGTTCTGGGCGGGGGGAGAGAGGTGCGGGATGGGGACGATGGCGGGCTGCCGTTTGCTGTTGGTGCGGGCGGGATTCCTGGGGTGTTGGGAGAGGGCGGGCGGGAGTTGTCTGTGGGGCGCGCGCTCGGGTTGGCTGCGGCGTTCTGAGGTTGGTCAGGTGTATTCCCGTTAGCCGTACGGCCTGCCGGCTGAGGGTTTGCGGCAGGCTGCGAGTCCGTTGATGTGGGAGGATGGTAGGGCATGGTATCCGCGTCGTTTCCTGCGGTGCTGCTGTCCCGTGCTGGGCCGGGATAAGAATGGTCCTGTGTGCGTCCGTCGGGTGTGTTTCTGCCGGATCGGGGAGAGGGGGGCGAGTCGTATCCGTGTGGAGGGGCTGCATCCACAGGAGGTGTCCTGCCGGGATGCGCACCGTCCGGCTGCGTGTCTGCGGTATGGGTTCGTGCGTCGGAGTCACCGTGGCTGCGAGGAGCTTCAGCAGCCGTGTCTGCATGCGGTGTGCGATTGGGATCGACCGTGGAAGGTGGGGCGTCGGAATCGGCTTCGCTGTGTGGGCGGGTGGCGCTGTCTTGGGTTTCTGGCTGCGGGCGGTTTGCCGATTCTGGAGGCCGGTTGTTCTCGGTTGTGTTGGCAGGCTTGTCAGCGGGCAGGCGTGAGAGGGTGGCCCTGGCATCGGCGAGTTCTTTTTTCTGGGCGTCGGTGAGGGGCTCTTTTTGGTTTTCGAGCTTCTGGACGTGGTCCTTCAAGACGTCCTGGGCCTGGGCGATGTCTGATTGTACCTGGGGGTGCCCGCGCTGCTCGGGCGGGCGGTTCATGACGTTGTTGACGAGCCGCTGCGACTGCTCGGGGCTCTTGGGTGCGGTGGTGGGCGGGGGAAGGGAGGGGGCGGGGGAAGTTTGCGGGGGTTGGCGGTCGTTTGGTGTGGTTTGCGGTTGTTGAGCGGAACCGGTGGCTGTGGGAGTTGGCGATGGTTTGCTGTCGTTGGCGGTCGTTTGCGGTTGCTGGCCGGAACCGGATGGGGAGGGAGTCTGCGGTGGTTTGCTGGAGCCTGAAGCGAGGGTGTTCTGGGTGGTAGGATGTGGTATTGGCTGCTGCGGGTCTGCGCTCTGCTGGGTGGAGGAGGGCGAAGCCGGGCTGTTCTGCTGAGAAGGCGAGGGTGGATTTCCCGGAGCGGGCTTCTCTGCTGAGGTTGGCTGCTGCGGAGATGCGGGCTGCTGCGGAGATGAAGAGGCTGGTGGATTCGCTGGGGCGGGCTGCTGTGGAGTGGATTGCTGCGGTGCCGTGGCTGGTTGCGTCGGTGGGTGATCGCCGCCTTTCCTGAGGGTGGAAGCGGCTTCGGTGCCGCCGCCGAGGAGGGCGGCGGTGAGGGCGCTCTGGGGGAACTGCTCGGCGTAGCTGGTGGCGGCCTGCTGGAAGGTTTTGCCTTTGCTCATCTCGGTGACGAAGTGGGTGAACCCGCTGTCGATGAGCTCTTCCTTCACTTCATCCTTGGCGCCCTGGAGGGCGGACTTGACGATGGTGCCGAAGCTTTTTCTGGCGGCTTCGCGGGTGGCGGGGTTGTTGAGGGCCTGGGAGCCGCCGGGCATGAGCTTGCCGAGGGCGGCGCTGACGGCACCGGAGGCGATGGCGGGGCCTGCGGCGGCCTTGTGGGCTTCCGCAGGGCTCAGGCCCTTTTTGATGCCATCCTGGTAGAGGTCTGTGTAGGTGCTGCCTGCGCCCTGGACGAAGGCCATGGTGGCTGCGCCTGCGGTGCCGCCGGTGGCTGCGGTGGCGGCGAGCCCGGGAAGGGCGCGGGAGAGGCCGCCGATGACATTGTGCAGGAGGCCATCGCTGCCGGTGTACTGGAGGGCGGCGGTGCTGCGGCTGGCCTGGCCGGCTTTCTCCGCGGCGTAGTCTGAGAGGGTCTGGCTGCCGGTGAGGAGGCCTGCGGTGCCGGCGATGCCGGAGACGAGATCATGGGAGCCGGCGATGAGATTGCTGCCGATGGTGTCGAGGATCTTGACGAAGCCGTTGCGCTTCTTCTGCTCCTCCATGTAGGCTTCGGCTTTCTGATTTTCGGTGAGGTGATTGAAGTCCTGGCCCTGCTGCATGCGCTCGCGCCAGGCGATGTAGTTTTCCACGCCGGGGAGGGTCTCCATGGTCTCGAGGGCGGGGCGGAGATTGGTGAGGTAGCTGTCGTGGTACTGGGCCCATAGATCTTTGGCTTTGGCCTTGGACTCGGGGGTGCCGGGGGCGGCGTCGAGGGCTTCGTCG
>JAPLUN010000534.1 GCA_026397715.1 Verrucomicrobiota bacterium | reverse complement strand
GGCCAAAGCGGTGGAGGCTGAAAAACGTACGGATAAAGCCGTTGCCGCGCAGCAGGCGGCTGAACACAAGCGCATCGAGGCCGAAGCCGCCGCTGAGAAGGCGCGTGCAGAGGAAAGGAACCTGCGGAAACAAATTCCTACGCTGACCACCGAGCTGGCGGGCATCCAGGCGCTGCTGGTCACTGTAACGAAGGAACGCGAGGAGGCTTCGCAGTTCGTCACACGCCTGAACGTCAGCACCGACGGCCAGAACAAGCGGCTTGCCGAGTTGCAGCAGCAGGTCACCCAGCTGGAAGAGGCGCACAAGGTTCGGGAAGAGCGCGTGATGAAAGCCCAGGCCGAAGTGGACAAGGAGTCCGCGCGTCTGAAGGCGGCGCAGGACCAGTCCCGCGCGGCCGAGGTACAACTCGGTGAACTGGAAAAAGAGGTCAAAGACGCCAAACTGAAGGCGGATGCAGCGAAGAAAGATGCCGCCGCGATCGAGGGTGAACTGCGGCAGCGGCTTGACCGCGTGCAGAACCTTAAAGCTGACGAGGAGCGCCTGCTCAAAGTCATCGAGACGCAGAAGTCGGAACTCGCAGAGGTGGACATGACCCATAAGGAGCTGCACACCAAGATCGAGGCGCGGAAGAACGAACTCGGCGAATTCATCAATGTCGGTGGCAAAATTCTCGGCCTTGGCCAGGCCCTGGCAGGGCTGGAATCACGTCAGACCGAGATCAACAAATCCCTGCGCAAGGCCTCAGAGGAAGATCTGGCGATCCAGGTCAAACTGAACGCGGCACAGGAGGCTCTGAACCGTGAAGCCGCGCGTGCCGAGCAGGTGCGCAAGGATCGTGACGCCGCCGATGCCGAATTTAAGAAATTCAGCGCCGACATTCAAAAACAGGCTGCAGCTCTGCAAAATTACGAATTGGAGCAAAAGAAGCGCATCGCCGAGCTGGAAAAACGCATTACCGACCTGGGCGCCACGCAGCAGCGAGCCCTGGGCCAGATTGACGAAACCAAGGCGGAACTGGTCCGCCTCGAAGGCAAGAAGCAGGAATTTGCCCAGGCTGAGGCCCAGCTCAAGCACTGGCAGGACATCGAAAAACGCCTGCGCGGCCAGCTCGTGGAGCTCGAAGAGAAGCACGAGATCATGCGCCGTGGCCTGCCCACCGAGGAAAGTACGGTGGTCATGTTTGCCAACGACATCATCAAGCGCATCGACCTCATTGACGCCCTTGTGGCCCGCTACGCCGGGGCCAACGGCAGCGACGTTCCGCAGCAGCTCATCACCCTGCGCGCCTCATTCGAGGATATTTTGCACCAGCACGGAGTGACCGAATTTGACGTGCCAACCGGCACCGAAGTCGATATTGAGCTGCGCAAACGCATTGCCGTCGTGGATTCGCTGCCCGGCAAGTCAAAACCGCGCGTTACCGAAAGCTGCCGCTCCGGCTTTATCTTCTCGCGTGGGGAGGGACACGAGATTATCCTGCGCAAAGTGGAGGTCCGGACCTCCAGCCAGTAGCACCGCCTCCGGAAAATTTTCTCACACACATTGTTATGGCTGAATACGTTGGAATCGACCTTGGCACCACCCTTTCGGGGCTGGCCTACCTGAAACCTGATGGCAACCCGGAAATCGTGCCCAACGCCGACGGCGAGCGACTGACGCACTCCGTGGTGTTCTTCGATTCGCATGAAGATGTGAAGCTCGTGGGCAGCGCCGCCCGCGACGGTGGCGAACCCGACCGCACCATTTTCCAGATCAAGCGTTTCATGGACGACCCTGAGCATCTGGTCGAGATCGACGGCAAGAAATGGACGCCGGCGGAAATCTCCGCGCTGATCCTTTCCAAGCTGAAGCGTGACTGTTCCAAAATCTGCGGAGACATCACCGAGGTCGTGATCACCGTGCCGGCAAACTTCAACGAACTGGCCCGCAAGAGCACCATCGCCGCTGCTGAAATGGCCGGCATGAAGGTGAAGCGTCTGGTGAACGAGCCGACGGCGGCGGCGGTTTACTACGCCCACTCCCAGGGCGTGAAGGGCCGCATCCTGGTGTTTGACCTCGGCGGCGGCACCTTGGACACCACGATCCTCGACGTCGAAGGCGACAACATCAAGATCCTCACCTCCGAAGGCGCCCGCCATCTCGGCGGCAGCAATTTTGACGACATCCTGCTCGAAGCCTATGCCGAGCAGTACAAGAAGCAGACCGGCGCTGCGCTGTACACCGACGAACGCCACCGCCGCCGCGTGCTGCAGGCCACGGAAGACGCGAAAAAGATGCTCTCGAAGCTCCAGCGCGTGAACGATACCGTGGCCAACGACCAGAACAGCGGCATCGCCCGCATCGACCTGAGCCGCGATCATTTCGAGAAACTGATCCGCCACATGCTCACCCGCACGATTTTCCTCGTCGAGCAGGCGCTGGACTCCGCGAAGCTGAAAACCTCCGACATCGATCACGTGGTGCTCGTGGGCGGATCGACTCGCATTCCGAAGGTGAAATCCATGCTGGAAAAGATGTTCGGCAAAGTGCCCAAATCCTGCGGCAACGTGGACGAGTGCGTGGCGCTTGGCGCAGCTTTGTTCGCCAAAAAATCATCGCGCATCCAGGAAGTTTGCAATGCGAGCTACGGCACGCTGGCGATGGTTTACAACGCGAAGACCAAGGAGGAGAAGCTGATGAACTCCATCGTGATCCCCAAGAACACGCCGATTCCTTGCTCACGCACTCAGGTGTATCAGACCTCCGAGGACAACGAGCGCGTCATCGAAGTGGACATCACCCAGGGCGAGGATGAAGACGCGAAGTTCGTCGATGTCATCGGCCGCCTGACTCTGGACGTGCCGCCGAACCGCCCGAAGGGCTGCGAAGTGGCCGTGACCTTCAGCTACGATGAAAACCAGCGCGTGCGCGCCCTCGTGGTGGACAAGCAGTCTGGCCGGAGCAAGGAAGTCGCTGTGACCTACAAGGGCGCAGGCGTGCTCTCAGAGGAAGAATTGAAGCGCCGCAGCCAGCATCTTCGCGCCATGCGCATCGAATAAACGGCCAGTCACAGAAGGAACCAACATTATGTTCAAGATCCTCAAATCGCTTTCCAAATCTCTCGGTGGCTCCAAACCAGCCCCTGAACCCAAATCCACGGCCAAAGAGGGCAGCCTGCTCGACAAGGTCAACAAAGGGGCTCCCGCCGCCGCCAAGGTGGAACCTTCCAAAACTCCCGAAGAACTCTGCGGCATCACGCCCAAGATGCCCAAGGACGAGATCAAGGCCCAGCTGAAGATGCTGTTTCGCCGCTACAACCGCAGCGCCTCCAGTCTGGATGCCAAACTGCGCGGCGAGGCGGACCAGATGCTCGATGCCATCGTGCAGGTACGTGAGAAGCACTTTGGCGAGATTTGATCCTGCCGCAGCCGGCGGGGATGGAGTGACGGCATGAAACTGGACCGACTCATCGCCGGCTATGTGGCCATGGGACGTCAGGCCGCCCATCTTGCCATCGCCGCACGACGCGTGCGGGTGGATGGAGTGTGTGTGACGGACGGCCACCATCCGGTCGACCGCTTCACCCTTGTGGAGCTGGATGATTCAGTCATTCAGGCGTCGGAACGGGCGCTGTATCTCATGCTGCACAAGCCCGTGGGCATTCTCAGCGCGACGAAGGATGAACTGCACCCCACCGTGATCGATTTGATCGACGATCCCGACAAACACACGCTGCACATCGCCGGAAGGCTGGATCGCAGTACCTCCGGCCTGGTCCTGCTGACGAACGATGGCCGCTGGTCCAAACGGTTGATGACAGCAGAGGAAAAGGTGCCGAAAGTTTACCTCGTCGAAACTCTTGATCCCATTTCACCAGAAGCAGTGGAGGCTTTTGCACGCGGATTTTATTTCCACACCGAAGACATTACGACACTGCCGGCGGAACTGGTCCTTTTAGGCGGGAACCAAGCCCGGCTGACGCTGCATGAAGGTCGCTATCATCAGGTGAAGCGCATGTTCCACCGTGTCGGCAATCGTGTCATCAACCTGCATCGCGAGAGCATTGGTGCCCTGACCCTGCCCGCCGACCTGCCGCCGGGAGCATGGCGGGCGCTGACTCCTCAGGAGGTTCTGGCGGCAGCGGGAGATGGCTGATCTCCTCTCGTCGTCAGATTTCTGGCAGTTGTTTGTTTTTCAGAAAATCCAGCTTTCGCAGATGAATTTCACCCCTTAATCTCTACTTCTTGTGATCCCCCCACGCATGTATCTTAGCATTTGGTTTGGCATCATGTTGGCAGGCCAGTCGGGCTGTACAACACAAAAGGCTGCAAAGCCGGACAAACTCGCCATTGAAGAGGCACGCAAAGCGCTGCCGCTCGCCGAAGAAAAGCCAAAGGAAAACCCGCTGGTGAAGCGGCTGAACAATCCTTCCACCATGCCCGTGGTGCCGCCTGCGGGCGTGCGCCTCTCATATTCCTCCGTCAAGATTGAGCAGAAGACGCTCGCGATGACCTTTGACGACGGCCCGCATCCGAGCCTGACTCCGAAACTGCTCGACATCCTCAAGGAGCGGAACATCAAATGCACATTCTTCCTCATTGGCGCGCAGGTGAAAATGTATCCCGCCATCGTGCGCCGCATCATTGAAGAAGGGCATGAGATTGGTAATCATACCTGGACCCACTGCAGCCTCACCAGCCGCTCAGATGAGCAGATCCGCAGTGAACTGAAAAAGTCCGAAGATGCCGTCTTCGAAGTGGCCGGGGTGCGTCCGCATCTGGTGCGTCCGCCTTATGGAGCCATCAACACCCGCATTAAAAACCTGATGTTCACCGAGTTTGGATACTCCACCATCATGTGGTCGGTCGATCCACAGGACTGGCGCCGCCCGGGTGTGGCCGCTGTGACCAGCCGCCTGGTCAATGGTGCGCATCCGGGTGCCATCATGCTCTCACATGACATCCATCCGCCCACGATCACCGCCATGCCGGCGATGTTCGACCAGCTGCTGGCCAAGGGTTATCAATTCGTCACCGTCAGCCAGCTCTTGAACATGGAGAAGGCCTCGATGCCCGTCGGCGTGATCATCCGTCCCGCCGAAGCCATCGGCGACAAAGATCCCAAGCCGTTGCCTGAGAAGAAGCCGAAGGCTTGAGGACAGGCTGCAAGGCATGCCTGCCTTGTGCGCTGAAAAAAAGAAAGCGCCCCGGGCGGAGCCGGGACGCTTTCAGACCCGCCTGTGCCGTCCGAATACAAAGGGCTCACGTATCCCATGAGACCAGGTGGGAACCCGCGTGATGAAGCTCTGTCTTCCAGTGAAGGCATGACATGTCACTTCAGCGCGTAGCCCCCGCAGTTGATGAATCGGGCCGGGCCACAAAGCTCGAAAACGAACACCGCAGGAAATTTTTCAAAGAGCAGGCCGCAGCAAAATGCCGGACCAGGATGAGCAAAGGGTATCCTGAGATGAGCGCATGATCAAGGACGGTGTCGCTTGTCTTCATCGGAGAAATCCATGCATGGCATGCGTTTGTTTTCCCCTACATTCATGACGCGTTTTTTCCTTTTTCTCCTGCTCTGCTCCACCACCGAAGCAGCCACCATTCAGCGCATCTGGCTGAGCTTTCAGCGCGCCCAACCGACTCACATCACGGTGAACTGGGAGACCGCGCAGCCCGCACCTTCAGAAGTGATGTTTGGCATAAACCTAGAGGCGCCCATCACGCCGCCATCTCAGCCGGGGAAGCTGGATCTCGGCATCGTCAGTGTTTTTTCAGACGAATTGGTCACCTTGCATCACGTCGAAATCCCGATTCCCGAGAAAGACGTGACCTATCATTACCAGGTGCGCTCAGGCGCTGAGTCATCCGCTATTCACACATTCAAAGGCATGCCGTCCAAAGAACTGCGCATCGCCGTGGTGGGGGACTGGGGTTTTGCGCAGCCTGATCTCGCCGCCTTGATCAAAGATGACGTACATGTGCTGATGACAGCGGGGGACAATGTCGGCAGTCTGCATCAAAAAGAACGCGAGGGAACGAAGGCTTTCAGCGCGCTGATCGACTCGCAGCCCGAGTTGTTTCGCAGCACGCCCTTCATGCCCGTGCTGGGCAATCACGATCGTGAGATCCGTTCGCGTGGCCCCAAGCCGCCTCCCGAAGCGGTGTATGACGTGGAGGCTGCAGCCTATCGTGAATTCTTCGCGCTGCCCGGCAATGAGTGGAACTGGACGCTCGCGTTTCCTGAGTTCGATGCGCGCTTCATCACGCTCGACCTCGAGCACATTCAGGACATGGGCACCACGTGGCAGACGGGGCATCCCTTCGACGTCGCATCTGAACAACTCGCCTGGTATCGTCAGCAGATGCAGCCGCCTCACCCCGGGCACACGATCAGCATCCAAAACGAACGCAACGCCACCATGCGCGGCCAGTTGAAAGGCGAATGGGGCCGCTTGTTTCAGCAGGGCTCCGCCGTCATCACCGGCTTTGGCTATTTCGCGGAGCGAGCCATGGTGGACGGCTTCCCCTATTACAACACCGCGCTCAAAGGCGATGGGTATC
>JAPLUN010000500.1 GCA_026397715.1 Verrucomicrobiota bacterium | reverse complement strand
CGTTGCCCGCCTGCTCCGAGGCAGCGATCGCCATATGCAGCGGCATGGCGCCCAGCGGGCTCTCGTAGGTAAAGCGCAGAAAACCCTCCCCATAAACCGCCTCCGTTTCGAGTTGGCCGGTGAGGCGATTGTGAAAAGTGATGGGTTCGGCTGGCATGGGACTTGTTCACATAATGCCATGCCAAGAAAACGCTACACGAACAAAACTGGCGACAAACACGATTCGAGGCATAGTCGCGGCCCCCTTCCAGCCTGAAAAGTATGACCGAACCAGAAGCCAGCACCGACAACCAGACGCCAAAGCCAAGCGGCATGGTTGACCTTTCCGATTTGAAACTGATGCCCGCGTGGGTCGGCGAATTCGGCAAAGAAGATAAAATCAAACAACGCTATGCCGATGCAGAAGACCGTCCGCAACGCGGTGGTCGTGACGACCGCCGTGGCGGTGGTGGTGGATTTGGCGGTCGTGATGATCGCCGTGGCCCACCTCCGCGCCGTGATGGTCCTGGCGGTGGCGCTGGTCCACGTCCAGCAGGTGCCGGCGGCGGATTCCGTCCTGGCGGTCAAGGAGGTCAAGGCGGCCCGCCACGCCGTGATGGTCCTGGTGATGACCGCCGTGGTCCACCACGTCGTTTTGGCGATCGTGATCGCGCAGGCCCGCCACAGCGTGAGTGGGTTGAGATCCCGAAGGATGTTCAGGTCATCATTTTCCCAGAAGACAAGGCGGTTGATGCACTCGCTGCACACGTGCGCCAGACGGGCCACGCATTCAGCATGTTTGATGCCGCACGCCTCGTGCTCGCAGGGGGGGACCGCTTCATGGTGCGTTTCCGCTGCGCCGAAGAACGTCCCACAGGCTTCTACCATGTGCCTGCGGACGGCAGCCTCTTCCTCTCACGTGATGAAGCTCTCAATCATGTGCTGCGCAGCGCCGCACTGGATGAGTTTTATCGTGCAGAAGAGATCGAACTCGAAGCACCCAAGGGCGAGTTTGCCTCCGTGGCCGTCTGCGGCATGAGCGGCGAACTCATCGCACCACCGAGCCATCACAGCTATCAAACCGGTGTCATCAGGCTGCATCGTGAGCGCTTCTCGAACATGCCCATCGAGGATTTCAAACGCCGCATCCGTGTGGAGTCCAATCCGGAGCTCGTGGCGAAGTGGAAGGAAAACATGAGCAAGGGCCGCCGCTGGGTGTGCCTGAAGGGCGAAGTGCCCGAGGGCGGCGAGCCGCTCTCACTCAGCTCCCGTGCCGACATGGAGGCGCATTTCCGCCGCACCTTTGGCAACGATGCCGTCATCGAAGTTCGTGACGCCACCGTGCCGGGCAACATCGACAAGCAGAAGCTTGCTCATATTTTCTTCATCATGATGCGCCAGTCCGTGGACGCGGCTCGGAAGCACCTCTTTGAAATCTCGCAGAAACTCGGCGCTGGCCTGGAACGCCGTGGCATGAAATTGTTCAAGCGTCGTGCAGGCAAGCAGTTCGTCTGCCGCGTGAAGCCACGCGCGATCGAGTCCAGCATGGTCTTCTCTGACCGCCTCGCGCAAGTCGTGGAAAAGCTCAAGGCCAACAACGGCATGCCCATGCAGAAGCTGGTTGAGTCGATCGTGCCCTCCCCGGAAGCCCCTGCAGGCACCGCCCCGGATGCGCCGAAGCAACCGACGGAAGAGCAGATTGCCGTCATCAAGGACATCCGCTGGCTTGCGAACGAAGGCTACGTCATCGAATACAGCGACGGCATGGTCTTCCTCGGTGTGCAGGGCGAACCGGCCGCTGCAAAGAAGGAAGCTCCCGCTGCCAAGGCATCTGCGAAAGCCGCTGCTCCTGATGCAGAAGCTGCCGCCGAAACGACTGATGAAGCCGAGCAGGAAGCATCTGAACCAGCGCTGACAGAAGCCCCCGTGGAAGAGTCCATGGCGGAAGCCGAACTGGCAGAGCAGGCTGAAACTGCCCTCGCGGGCTCCCCAGAGGAAGCACCTGCCGCCGAAGCACCAGTTGAAGAAGCTCCTGCACAGGAAACTTCCAAAGCTGCTGAACCAGAACTGACAGAAGCCCCGGTGGAAGAGTCCATGGCGGAAGCAGAGCTGGCAGAGCAGGCTGAAACCGCCCTCGCAGAATCCTCGGCGGAAGAACCTGCGAAGGAAGAAGGCGCCGCCTGATTCCTCCATCGGCCAAGGATGACGCGTGCTTGTAGGATGGGTGTGGCGAAAGCCCGCCCGTCCATGAGCGTGTGGAGACGCTGTTTCGCTCGGCGACTTCCAGCGCTCCAAACAACACCTAACTTTCACTCAGCGGCTGCTCTCAACCGCCCACAGCATCTTCACCGTCTGCACCGCAGCTTTGACGTGGTGAACCCGGAAAATCTGCGCGCCACGCTGCATGCCTGCGGCAATGCAGGCTTGGGTGCCCGCATCGCGTTCCAAAGCTGGAATGCCGAGCACATCGCCGATGACCGTCTTGCGTGACACCGGCAGCAGAATGGGCCGCTCGAAGCGGTGGAGTCGCTTCAGTTCTCGATAGATCACGAGATTGTCGTCCTTCTGCTTGGCAAAATCGATCCCGGGATCAAGCACGATGTTTTCACGCGGCAGTCCGACGCTCTCCGCCAGCACCAGACGCTGCTCAAAGAAGTGGTCCAGCGTGTCCATGATGCTGTCATACTTCACATGCGTGTGCGGCACCTTC
>JAPLUN010000444.1 GCA_026397715.1 Verrucomicrobiota bacterium | reverse complement strand
GGCGCGCAACGGCTGTTTGAATGACTCTCATCACTCCATTCGCGAATCTTTTTCCATCAATGCTTCGGCGCGCACACCTCACTCCGATGAACGCATGAATCCATCCCCTGCGCGATCCCTTCCTCCGAAGGCTGCAACGAGTGCCATGGCGCTCGTCGCCTTCATGTGGTTCGCGTATTTCCTCAATTACTGCGACCGCCAGGCCGTGTTCGCGATGTTTCCTTCGCTGAAGACCGGCCTCAGCATGAGCGACCAGCAGCTCGGCCTTGTCGGCACCGTGTTTCTCTGGGTCTATGCCATCGGCTGCCCCATCTCCGGCTACCTTGGCGATCGCTTCTCCAAACGCCTGCTCGTGGTGCTCAGCCTCGTCGTTTGGAGCCTCATCACCATAGGCACGGGACTCGTCGCCTCCGGGCCTACGCTCCTCGCCATGCGCGCAGCCATGGGAGTCTCTGAGTCGCTCTACATGTCCAGTGCGGTCGCGCTCACCGCAGGCGCGTATCCCGCCGCGCGGCGCTCACGTGCAGTTTCGGTGCTTATGACGGGACAGATCGCCGGCACCGTGGTGGGAAGCTGGTTCGGCGGCTGGATGGCGGATCGCGGCCAGTGGCGCGGGGCCTTCTTCGCGCTCGGCGCTGTCGGCGTTCTTTATGCGATTCCTTACTTCGCCTTCCTGCGTCGCGTCGAGGAACCGCAGGCGGACCAAAGCACGACCACAGCGGGCATCACCTTCAGCGCCCTCGCACGCTCACGCACCTTCCTGCTTCTCTGCCTCGTGTTCCCCGTGTTCGTCTTTGGCCTCTGGCTGCTTTACGGCTGGCTCCCGGCCTTCCTGCACGACAAGTTCCATCTCAATCAAGCCGACGCCGCCTTCAACGCCACCGTCTTCCTGCAAACTGCGACCTTTGCCGGTGTCATCGGCGGCGGCATGCTCGCCGATGCGCTTTACCATCGCACTCAAAGCGCGCGCTTCTGGCTCATGGTCTGCGGCCTCGTGCTAGCCGCACCCTGCATTCACGCCCTTGGAAACAGCGACACGCTGCTCGTCACACGCATCGCCGCCACGGGCTTCGGCCTGTTCAGCGGGCTCTTCATCGCCAACATCTTCCCGGCCACCTTCGATGTCGTCTCCGACACCGCACGCGCCACCGCCGTGGGCATGCTCAATTTTTTCGGCGCCCTCACCTCCGGCTTCGCCACCCTCTTCGGCGGCATGTGGAAGCAGACGCTCGGCATCGACCGCCTGCTCTCCATCACCGCCCTCGCCTACCTCGTGGCCGGTGGTGCCTTGATCTTCGGCATCAAGCTCCTGTTTCCGCGCGACATCGCTCCAACTACGGCCTGAGCCCAGACAACTTGTTTAACACCCCATGAACGAACCCGTCGTCTATCTGAACACCGGTTTCCTGCCGGCCTCGCAGGCCAAGCTGAACATCTATGATCTCGGCATCGTGCTCGGCGCGACGCTCACAGAGATGACCCGCACCTTCCGGCATCAGCCCTATCGCGCCAAGGACCATGTGGCGCGGCTCTACCGCTCGTTGAAGTATGCCGGCATCAACCTGCCCTTGTCACCGGAGGAGATGCTCGAAAAAACGAACGAACTGGCCGAAACGAACTGCAAGCTGCTGCGGCCGGATGAGGATCTTGGCATCGTCCACTTCGTGACTCCCGGAGAAAACGCGCTCTATGCCGGCTCCGCAGGCGCTGCGGGTCCCATGTCACCGACGATCTGCATTCACTCTTTCCCCCTGCGCTTCAGCATGTGGCGGCATCTCTTTGTCGAAGGCGCGCACGTCGTCACACCCTCCATCCGTCACATCCCGCCGCAATGCGTCGAGCCCAAGATGAAGAACCGCAGCCGCCTGCACTGGTTCCTCGCCGACAAGCAGTCGCAAGCTGTCGATCCGCGCGCCATCACCCTGCTGCTCGATCTCGATGGCAACGTGACCGAGTGCGCCGGCTCCAACTTCGTCATCATCAAAGACAGTACCATCATCTCGCCCACCACGCGTAACATCCTCTGGGGCGTCAGCCTGCAAACCGTTAAGGAACTCGCGGCAGGCATCGGCATGCAGTTCATCGAAAAAGACTTCCAGCCCTACGATGTGATCAATGCCGACGAAGCCTGGCTCACCACCACGCCCTACTGCCTCGCCCCCTGCACCAAGATCAACAATATCCCCATCGGCACCGGCAAACCCGGCCTCTGGTTCAATACCATGCAGTCGGCATGGAGCGAACGCGTCGGCATGGACATCGAAACACAGCTCATGCGGTCCGCCCTTTGAACCTCATGAAGCCGCTCCACATCTTCACCCTCACGCTGCTGGCATCATGCGCCACGTTGCATGCCGAGCCGCAGGACATCGCTTTCAAATCCTCGCTCGATGGCACCGAGCAGCGTTACGTGGAGCTCCTGCCAGAATCCTTTGAGCCCATCCAGGCGCATGATGTACTGATCGCCTTTCACGGTCACGGCTCCGACCGCTGGCAGTTCATCAAGGACCCGCGCGGCGAATGCAAAGGACTGCGCGATGTGGCCAATACGTTTGGCCTGATCTTCGTCTCGCCCGACTACCGCGCCAAAACCTCATGGATGGGCCCCGCAGCGGAGGCCGATGTGGTTCAGATCATCAGCGAATTAAAAACGCGCCATCATGTGAACCGCGTCTTCATCGCAGGTGGCTCCATGGGCGGCACCGCCGTGCTGACATTTGCCGCGCTGCATCCGGATCTCGTGGCCGGCGTGTGCAGCCTCAACGGCATCGCGAACCTGATGGACTATGAGAAGTTCCAGGACGCCCGCACGGCTTCCTATGGCGGCTCCAAGACTGAGAAGCCCGATGAATACAAAAAACGCAGCGCCGAGCTCTCGCCAGAAAAGCTCACCATGCCGGTGGCCTTCACCACAGGCGGAAAAGATGATGTCGTGCCGCCGCAGAGCGTGCTCCGGCTCGCCGAGATGCTGAACCAATCCAAACGCAAAGTGCTGAGCATCCACCGCGATGCTGGCGGACACTCCACAACTTACGAAGACACAGTCGCCGCGATGGAGTTTGTGCTTCGTGAGACAGGCTCACTTACGTTTGAACAAAAAGCCTCGTGGGTGGCGCAATTGTCCACCTCTCCAGTGATCAAACGCTCCAACGATGAACGAGAGAGATTGAGCGCCGACATGGGCCTGTTCTCCGCAGGGGTGGAGCACGCGCTGTCCTTTGACACCGCCTTTTCACCGGCCGACATCCGGCTCATCGAACGAGCCGTCGAGCGAAACACGGAACGTGCGGTTTCTGCGACTGCTCCGTGGACCACCAAGCACGGCAAAGTCATTCGCGGCTTCATCTCCGCCATCGATGGCTCCCCCCAGCCCTACGGTGTCATCATCCCGAAGAGCTACGACGGCACCAAACCCATGCGGCTCGATGTGGTGCTGCACGGCAGCTCCAAACCCGTCGGCATGAGCGAGCTGAAATTCATCGCCCGCTTTGATGAAGGCGATGAAGAAAAAGCCAACGCACCCGACGTGGACTACATCGAGCTTCATCCGCTCGGCCGCGTGGAAAACTGCTACCGCTGGGCCGGCGAGACCGATGTGTTTGAAGCCATCGAGGCCGTCTGCCGGAACTACAAGATCGACCGTGATCGCATCGTGCTGCGCGGCATGTCGATGGGCGCTTCTGGCACCTGGCACCTCGGCTTGAAGCACCCGGACCGCTTCGTCGCCATCGGCCCCTATTGCGGTTACGTGGACACGCATCGCTTCTCGGAAACACCGATCCCCGGCTTCATCAAGGTTGGCCCGCTGCCGCCACATCAGGAAATCGGCCTGCACATGCTCGACTCCGTGGACTACGCCGCAAACGCCACCATGGTGCCGGAGATCGCCTGCATCGGCGAAAAGGACACCTTCTTCCAAGCGCACGTCATCATGGGCCAGGCCTTTGCCAAAGAAGGCGTTCCGTTCACCAATCTCATCTCCCAGGGCACGGGCCACGTCATCGCCCCCAAGACGCACGCCGAGCAGATGCGCCGCATCGCAGAGTACGCTGCGAAGGGACTCGATCACGATCCGCAGCAGCTTCGCTTCGTCACCTGGACGCTCAAATACAACCGCTGCCACTGGTTCGAACTCCTCAGCCTCGGCAAACACTACGAACGCGCCGAGTTCCGCGCCACCGTCAACGCCGATGCCATCGATGTCAGCGCAGT
Organism: Verrucomicrobiota bacterium; assembly: GCA_026397715.1. Classification (GTDB taxonomy): domain Bacteria; phylum Verrucomicrobiota; class Verrucomicrobiia; order Verrucomicrobiales; family Verrucomicrobiaceae; genus Prosthecobacter. Next base: position 527 of record JAPLUN010000444.1, on the reverse strand, counting down.
CCGCAACGTCACGCGCTTCGCCATTCATCGCCCCATCAACAAGCTACGCATCGCCGGTGCCGACATCCCACTGCCACCGCATCAAACCGATGACGCCCTCGCTTTCACCAAGAGTGGCGACTCCTGGCGCTGCGATGGCCAGCGCAATGAGATCAAGCTCACCGGCAAGCAGCCCGGCCTTCAAGGTCCCATAGATGATGCCTTCGCCACGCCCTTCCTCTGCGTGCGCGGCACCGGCAAACCCTGGAACCCCGCAGTCAACACCTGGGCCGCCGCCGAATTGCAGCGCTTCGAATACGAATGGGCCCGCTACATGCGCGGCCCCCTTCCTGTGAAGGACGACACCGAAGTCACCGAGGACGACCTGCGCGACAAACACCTCATCCTCTTCGGCGATCCCGGCAGCAATCCATGGATCGCCAAAGCACAGCCTCAGCTCCCGCTCACCTGGACGCGCGACGAGCTTCGGCTGGGCGCAGAAGCACAATCCTCCCAAGATCATTCGCCCGCATTCATCACCGCCAGTC
>JAPLUN010000192.1 GCA_026397715.1 Verrucomicrobiota bacterium | reverse complement strand
CTGCTGATTCCCCTTCTTGAATCGACAACTCATTAAGCCCTTGGTGCTTCGGGCTGCCGATTCAAGGGGCAGTGCTGGAGTCAGGCAGAACTTTTCTTTACGAATCGTGCTGGCGCGGGTAGCGTAGGGCTGTTCGATTCACTTCACGAAGCCGCGCAGGGAACTGTTGCGGGCCACTTTTTATGAATCTGCCCGCCTATCGCACTGCACGTGCTCCTTACCCGCATCGACCTGAGAAGTGGGAGCCCGAGTATCTCTACGAGCCGCTGCCGGAGCCAGTGGATCACCCGGAGTTCGACCTTTTTGGGGTGCGGCGCATGGTGGAGGTGGAGGAGGCTTTGACCAATCCTGCGACGAGGCAGCCAGCGGAAAAGAACCAGGAGCCGATGCGGGCGCGAATGCTGAATGAGTTCGTGTACTGCCCGCGCCTGTTTTATTACGAGCAAGTGGAAGGTGTGTTTGTCGAGAACGCGGATACAGCGCGGGGTTCGGCGATCCATGAGAAGGTGGACCGAGGCAAGGGGGCGCTGCTGAGAGCAAAGAAGAAGGCGGTCGCCGAGGGCGATGAGCTAGGTGTGGAAAGTCAGACAACGGCTGAACCAAGCGCTGGTGAGCCGGGAAGCGATGCTGCAGCGGCAGAGGCCATTACGCCGGCTGACGATGCGGAGCCTCCCATGGAAACGATTCATTCACGCTCGGCCATGATGAGTTCGACGCGGCTGAATGTGGTAGCGAAGATGGACCTCATCGAGGTGAAGGTGAGGGCCCGGAGTGCGGATGATTTTTTCGCCGTGCGGGAGGCGCAGTCGGTGACGCCGGTGGACTACAAGGCGGGTGCGCCAAGGCAGGGCGTTGATCAAAATGAACTATGGGATGCAGACAAGATGCAGCTGGGGCTGCAGATCCTGATCTTGCGCGATAATGGCTACCCCTGTGATGAGGGTGTCATTTATTACCGAGCGACGAAGCAGCGGGTGCGGCTGGTGATGACGGCGGAGATCGAGGCGTGGATCATCGACCGCATCGCTGCGGCGCGGGTCGTGGCAGCCTCTCCCACGATCCCCCCTCCGCTGGTGAACAGTCCTAAATGCGTGCGCTGCTCTCTGGCGCCGGTTTGTCTTCCGGATGAGACGCGGCTGCTGGGCACACGTCCCCTGCCCTCCGAAATGTCCCGCTTTCCCGCGAATGCAGCGGCAACGTCGCCACGGCGGTTAATCGCTGCACGCGATGACGAGCGTGCATTGTACCTGAACACCCAGGGGTATCGCGTGGGCGTTAAATCGGAACGGCTGGTAATCAAGGATGGGGACAGCGTGATCGACGAGGTGCGAATGAATGACGTGACGCACGTGGCACTGTTTGGGAACATCCAGCTCAGCACGCAGGCGGTGCAGGAGCTATGCGAACAGGAAATACCGGTGGCTTACTTCAGCATGGGCGGCTGGTTTTACGGACTGACTCGCGGGCATGGTCTGAAGAATGTGCATACTCGCATTCGACAGTTCGCCGCAGCGTCCAATCCGCTTCAATGTCTGGCGATGGCCCAGAAGATCGTGCAGGCGAAGATCAGGAACCACCGAACCATGCTCATGCGTCTGCATGTGCAGCCGCCTGCTGCAGCCGTGCAAGGTATGAAGGAGATCGCCGGGCGTGTACCGTCGGCTCGCGGTCTAGATGAGCTGTTGGGCATGGAGGGTGCGGCAGCAGCGCTCTATTTTCAAAACTTCGCGGGCATGATCAAGGTGGGAGAGGACGATCTCGATGATGAAATCCCCGGACTTGAGATGACGCAGTCCGCTGAGAAAAAGCGTAAGGCCGAAGCGGAGGCCTTCACCTTTGACTTCACCCAGCGTCGCCGCCGCCCACCCACAGACCCGGTGAATGCGCTGCTCTCGCTGGCCTACAGCCTGCTAGCTAAGGATTGCACCATCGCATCTCTGGCAGTGGGCTTTGACCCGTACGTCGGCTTTTATCATCAACCACGCCACGGCAGGCCTGCGCTGGCCCTGGATCTGATGGAGGAATTTCGCCCGCTCATCGCAGAGAGCACGGTGCTGACAGCAATCAACAATCGCATGATCCAAAGCGGTCATTTTGTACGTGCCGGTGACGCCGTGAATCTGAGCCCCCAAGGGCGGAAGGCCTTTTTCCAAGCCTACGAGCAGCGCATGAACGCCCTGATCACACACCCGGTGTTCGATTACAAGGGGAGCTATCGCCGAGTGTTGGAACTGCAGGCGCGGCTGCTGGCACGCCACCTGACAGGAGAGATCCCGGAGTATGTGCCAATGGTCACCCGATGATGATTTGAAATCCCTTCCCTCATGTCCGACCGCAATGTCATCGTCAGCTCACGTCACACCTACCTGGTGTGCTATGACATCGCCAATGACAGGCGGCTGAAGAAGGTCTTCAAGGTGTGCAAGAATCATGGCACGCACCTGCAGTTCTCCGTTTTCGAATGTGATCTGAATCCCCGCGAACTCGTGCAGCTCCAGCGTGAACTGAAATCGTTGATCAAGCAGGACGAAGACCAAGTGCTGTTCGTCTCGCTCGGGCCTGCTGAGGGGCGTGGCGACCGAGTGATCTCATCGTTGGGATTGCCTTATTCCAAGTTTGATGCGCCGTGCTACGTGGTGTAGAACACTCATGTTCGTTTGTGATCTTTTACATATCCAAAGTTTAGACCGCGAGCGGTTCGGTGGCGTCTTAGGATGCCGCAAGCGCTCGCACGTTGAAAACCAACGCTTTCGCCCCTTTTATTTCATGTCGTCCCCGTCACCAGCATCATTGTTGACC